>CAJLCG010000055.1 GCA_905205085.1 uncultured Oscillospiraceae bacterium | reverse complement strand
CAAGACGGTGGCTGCCGCCGACTGCCTGGTGCCCGGCATCGGCGAGCTCATCGGCGGCTCTCAGCGTGAGGAGCGCCTGGAGCTGCTGGAGAACCGCATCCAGGAGCTGGGCATGGACCCCAAGGACTACTGGTGGTACTGCGACCTGCGGCGCTACGGCTCCTGCCGCCACGCCGGCTACGGCCTGGGCTTCGAGCGGATGGTGATGTACCTCACCGGCGTGAACAACATCCGCGACGTGGAGCTGCATCCCAGAACCTGGGGCAACGCCGAATTCTAATAAAAGATAGTAAGGCCCCTGGCGCGCTGCTGCTTCTTGCAGCTCCACGTCGGGGGCCCCATCTTTGATGGGGCGGCGCGCTGCGCCGTTCGAGCGTTTTGCCCGCCGGGCAAAACCTCGGCGCCGGGCGAATTTACTTCGCCCAAGCACAAAAAATCGGGCTCCCGGACACGCGCAGCGTGTCTGGGCCGGAGCTGCATCCCAGAACCTGGGGCAACGCGGAATTTTAAGTTTTAAATGGAATACAAAGGCCCCCGATGTGTCTGCGTCTTTCCGCAGGTCCACATCGGGGGCCTTATTTTTTTAATATGACGGCTTTCGCTGTGCAGGCAATCCGTATTGATTGGTCCGCCGTCCTTCTCCGCTACGCTCCAACCAAGCCCGCTTACTCCTCCCGTTTGCGCAAAATGCGGGAGCTGTTCAGCAGGATAATGAACGCACCAATATTATGCAGGAAGGCCCCGGCCAGCGCGGGAATCACACCCACAGCCGCCAGCAGCATCATCACCAGACTGACGGAAAAGGCAATGCCGATATTCTGATACATGATGTTTTTCGTATTGCGGGCCAACGCAATCACAAAGGGTATGTTGGTCAGATCATTGTTCATCAGGGCAATATCGGCACTCTGAATGGCCACATCGGAACCCATGGCGCCCATGGCAATGCCCACGTCGGCCTCAGCCAGCGCCAGGGCGTCGTTGATTCCGTCGCCCACTGCAAGCACCTGCCGGCTCTCTCGCAGCTGCTGCACATGGCTCAGCTTCTCCTGGGGCAGCAGCTGATAATAGACCTGATCGATTCCAGTCTGCTCCTGCACCTTCCGGGCGGCAAACTCCCGGTCTCCCGTAAGCATGACCGTCTGTTCAATCCCCTGCTCATGCAGCTGCTGGATTATTTCCTCTGCCTCCGGGCGTACGGTGTCGTCAAACATCAAGCAGCCCAATACCTGTCCGTCCGCCACTACCCAGTTGGCCGGTCCTCCCCCAAGATCCGCCTGGGGATCATCGGGGTGGTATCCCAGAGATTCGATCCAATGCCGGGAGCCAAACAGAATCTCATGTCCCTGCTTGGTCCCCACCAGGCCTTTCCCCGGCACCTCCCGAATCTCATAGCCCTCCTCATACGGCACACCGTCAGCGGCCGCCATCAGCGAGCGGGAAATGGGATGCATGGAGCTGCAGGCTACACTGGCTCCCTTGGAGAACAAGGTTTCCCGGTCCGTGCCGTTTTGCAGATACCAGCCGCTGATGGACAGCTCGCCCCGGGTGATGGTCCCTGTCTTGTCGAAGATCACCGCCGTGACGTTGGTCAGCTGCTCCACAAATTTAGAATTTTTGATCAGTATGCCCCGCCGGGTGGCCACGGCCAGAGATGCAATCATGGGTGCAGAGCTCACCAGCATGTGTCCACAGGGGCAGCTGACAACCAGCACCGCAATGGCATATGAGATATTTCGGCTCAGCAGCGCGGTCAGCGCCGCCACGGTCAGGGAAAAGGGGATGTAGTAGTGCATAAACTTGTCCACTACCCGGGTCTCAGGCACCGTGATCCTTTGGGCCTGCTCCAGCAGAGCCAAAATTTTTGTAAACGAAGTATCCTGAAACTCTTTCTCCACCTGCACACGGATGACACCATCCAGATTTGTGGTGCCCGCATACACCGTGTCTCCCACGGTCACCGCCGCGGGCAGCGGCTCACCGGTCAGGGACTTCTGGTCAATGTTGGAGTTGCCCCACACTACGGTGCCGTCGATGGGCATGGCCATGCCCGGACGCACAATAATGATATCGCCCCGGCGCAGCTGGGCCGCATCCACCGTTTTTTCTCCCTCCGGAGTCTCCAGCACAGCGGTGGAAGCCTGCATCTGCTTAAGCCCTTCAATGGCATCCCGGCCGCCCATAATGCTCCGCTCCTCCAGGAAATGCACCACACTGAGAATCACGGGGATCAAAATGGCGATCTCATGCTGGCCGGTGATATAGCAGGCCAACACTGCGATGGAGACCAGGATTTCCATGGCGTTGACCACGTCTTTTTTGAGGAAGCCCTGTATGGCCGTGGCCAGCAGCGGCACCCCCTCCACCAGGACCCCCACCGTGTAAATCAGGCCGGTAACTGCCGCCTGCTGGGGATAGATTACTTTATACAGCAGCCCGGACACCAGACAGGTCAAGGCGATCAGCGCGGTGGAAATTTCCCGGGAGATCTTTTTCTTTTCCCGCTGGGTAAGATCACTGCCCTGTGTATCCTGCAGAATATGACTGGCTGCATTGGTTAAGTTCTCCACGACTCCCCCTCCTTATGGCAAAAATACCGTGGGCGTCCCTCCATCCTCGGGAACAACAATCTTTCCGCCCATTTGATTTAGGATTTGGGTCACTCTCTCCCGGAACACCCGTTCATAAACCACATCCCGGTTGCTCTGATACTCCTCAAACAGTCCGTTAAACTCCGCAATATAATCATTTGCCTTGTTGATTCGGTCCAACTGGTCCACCTGTGCGTCCGACTTCAGCTTGTCGGCCGTGGCCCTGGCCTCTGGAATCACCTTCTCCCGGTACTGATTAGCCTCCTGAATCAGGGTCTCCTTTTCTACCGAGGCAGCATTCACCTGGTCAAAGTGATATTTCAAAGAGCTTGGCGGGGTAATGCTCTTGAACTCCAGGCTTACAATGCTCACTCCCATATCCATCCCGTCCAGAATGGTCTGGGACTGGGAGATCACTTCATTGGCAAACCCTTCCTTCTGGTCTGTCAGCAGCCCGTCTACGCTCTTCGAGGCAGAGCAGGAGGTCATAACGCCGCTGACTACGCCGTTGATCGCCGCTTCCGGATCGCTGGTGTAGAGGGCGTACTCCACCGGGTCGGAGATCTTGTATTTCAGGGTGGCGTCAATATGAATGATGTTCTCATCTCCGGTAATCACGTAGCCGGTGGATTCGATCTCGGAATAGGTGGGGTCGGTGGTGTTGGCATGGGTGCTGATGGCCAGCTCATGCACCTTGCCCACCGGCACCTTTACCACCTCGTCGATGACATAGGGGAAGGCCAGCAGCAGACCGGGCTGATGAATCTGTTCCTCCCGGGTGTCGCCCACCAGGCGTCCCAGACGCAGCACAACCGCTACCTCGTAGTTATTGACTACCCGAATACCGGAGCAGCAGATCAGCAGCGCCAAAATCACAATCAGCCATTTGCAGTAGCGGATGGCTGTATTGACAATGGTAATAAACCGCTCGGAATTTTTCATGCCGTCACCGCCTTCAGTCGGCTTCACCCAGAATATCAAAGGGCGGGTCATCCATGGTAATGATCATCACGGTGTTCTCATCCACCGAGTTCTCCAGGGCCGTCAGCTTCTGCAGGAACTCATAAAGCTCAGGATCCTGGCTGTGGGCCGAGGCGTAAATGGAGGCCACCTCCCGCTCGGTCTCCGCATTGATCTGGGCCGCACTCTCCCGGCCCTCAGCCACAATGGCAGCCGCCTCGGCATCCGATTCGCTCTTGATGATCTGGGCATCCCGCTCGCCTTCGGCCAGAAGCTGATCGATATACTTCTGCCGGTCTGCCTGCATCTGGGCAAACACACTTTGCACATTGGTGGCGGGCAGACCTACTCGCTTGATGCGCAGCTCGTGGATCTGAAGGCCATACTGCTCCAGCGCGTGGGGCTGCACCTCCTCCAGCATAATCTTTTCGATCTCCGCGATTTTGATGTCATCCTCATTCATAGACACCAGGGTGGACAGGTCGTAGTTGCCCATGGTTCCATTTTTCGCGTTGGTAATGAGGTCGTTCAGATAAGTCTCGGCCAGGGCGGTATCTCCCACGCTGGTATAGTACTTCAGGGGGTCCGCCACGCTCCAGATGGCATAGGTCTGGAGAATCACATTTTTCTTATCGTGGGTCAGGGTCTCCAGATATCCGGAATCCAGATATCGCTTCCGGGCGTCCTGAATCTGCACATCCTCAAAGGGCCAGGGCAGACGCAGATACATTCCGGCCTGGGTCACCTGGGTGCGCACCGCGCCAAACCGAGTGACCACCGCGCACTGTCCCTCATTGACTTTAAATACAAACCCAAAAAATCCAATGATCAGCACCACAACCAGCGCAAAGAGCCACTTAATGACACTACTTCCCTTCATCTTATGATCCCTCCCCTGTGCTTGTCTCTGTACTGGATGCATCGCCGGTTCCGGCTGTGTTTTCCTGCCCGCTCTGGCCCTCTGTTTCCCCGGTCTCTTCTCCCTGGCTCGGGAGGAACCAGGACTGACCGTAATTGGCGTACAAATTGTTTACGTCCACATCCGGGCTGACCAGGTATTTTTTCTGTCCCGCAAGGGCTTTCTCGATGCTCTCCAGATACTTTTCCATCCGGTAAGACACCGGGTCCATGATGTAGGCCTCAATCCCCGCATTATAGGTCTCCACCTCCGCCTTGGCGGTGGATACCCGCTCGTCCCGCTGGATGCCGGCCTCGTTCACTGCCAGCTGCTTTTCGGCCTCAGCCTGCTCCCGCGCTACCAGGGCCTCCCCTTCCGCGGTGAGAATGGCCGTCTTTTTCTGAATGCCGGCGCTGACCACGCTCTGATAGATGTCCGCAATGGCCACCGGCGGGTGTATGCTGGCCAGGGTGACATTCATCACCTCCAGCCCAAGTCCAGCCTGCTCGGCATACTCCTTGAGCTGCTCCTCAATACGGTGGGAAAGCTGACTGCGATCCTCGCTGATCACCGTATCAATATCGGTGCTGTTAGTCTCTCCCATCACGATCTCATACCCTTTGGCGTTGAGCACCAGCTCGGGGCTGGAATAGTTGGTGAGATATGCGTACAGATCATCAATCCGGTAGGTGATTTTCAGATTGATGGCCACCAGTTCCTTTCCGTCGCCCAGCAGCAGGGTCTGCTCCTCCCCCTCGTGGGGCCGGGTCCAAAGGTTATTTTTGTTGTTGACGTCTCCTTCATAGCCCACAATCATGCTCTGGGGCTGCATAATGTTGTAGAGTTTTACATCCTCAAAGGGGATGGGCAGCTTAAAATGGAGACCGGGTTCCAGGATATCTTGTTCGCTGAGCCGGCCAAAGCGGTACAGGGCGCCCTGCTGCCAGGGCTCCACCTGCACAATCCCGGTGGACAACCACAGGATCACCAGAACCATAAAGCCGCAGGCCGGCAGAACCATCTTGACAAATTTCAGGCTCCACAGCGAGCGCATGGAGATGCCGGTGTTGCGCTCCAGCCAGGCCAGAGCCCCGTTTTCTCCCTCTCCCCCGCTGTAAACCGGGAACCAGATGTAGATGCGAAAGCTCATGTCGTCTCGGTGCCGAATCAGCTTGACCCCCACGCTGATCACCGCCATCAGACAGACATAGCCCCAGATAGCCAGGATAACATAGTCCACATAAGTACGTACGCTGAACAATCCCGTGAAGGAGGTGATCATGTCCAACATCAGGGCAATGACTGCCCCTTTGTTGAGCACCATCAGGTTACACATGCTGGCCGCGCTGGGATTGGTGCTCAGCTGCATGGACCACCAGCGTTCCACACAGGCGTAGCCAATGAAGGTCACCACACAGATCACCATGTGCAAGGGTGCAACCGTTTCCCCAATTTCGGGGTTGATCTTCATGGTGAACATATAGTAGCCCACCACCAGCACGGTTACCACCACCAGGATCATGGTGGCATTCACGCTGTCTACCGGCTCCCGCTCTGTGCGCTCCTCCTCGGGCGTCTCATTCCACCGCCGTTCCACACTGGTCTGATAGGTCAAAACCACTGCCCAGATCAGTATCAGCACTCCCTGCATAATCTGAAACAGGCTAAAATGCAGGGCAGTCACCGTGTTCAGGCCGGCATTCACAAAATAGAACAGCAGGCCCAGCCCCAACAGTACCAAGCTGGTAATATAATACTCCAGCTGTTTGGACCATTTTTCCACCGTTGTCCCCCCTCTGTTTTATCTATTGACCTGTCCCGCTCCGGATGCTCTCTCCGGCGCGGAGCAGGCCTTGCTCCAGCTCCTTCCATTCTTTCTCCGTCCAGGGCGCAGGCTTCTGATAGGGCTGTGCCTTCTCTGCCAGATCCCCTTCCTCCCAGCGCACGGCACGGATATTCTCGCTGAGCTTCTCAGCCAGCGGCTCTCCCAACCAGCGCGCCATGGCAGTCTCAACCTGAGCAAAGCCTCCCTGCAGCGCGCCGAAGGCGTTATACCCGGCCATCAGGCGTCTGGACGGCTCTGTTTCTCTCTGAAACCGATCAAACCAGACCCAGAACAGGGCGTCTTCCCCCTCCTGCTCCGGTATATCCTCGGCAGTAATGTTCTTGCTTTCTTTCCGCGCCGCCGCCCGGGCGGTATAGCCCCTCAGCAGCCCAAAGGCACGTTCAAACTGCTTCTGGGTCATATCCGCTCCGGATACCGCCCGAATTCCGTCCTGCTCCGGGTACAGACTCAGCCCCAGGCGGTTGGCCGGGCTTTCCAGCCCCAGGCCGGACAATTTACGTTCATACTGCGCCATCGTTATCACCCTCACAGACCGGCAGCGTAATCGTTACCACTGTACCTTTATGTTCCTCGCTCTCCAGCTCCACGGTGCCTCCGGTCTGCGTCACCACTTGTTTGACAAAGCTCAGGCCCAGCCCGTTGGAGTTGTGTCCCGAGACACCGCTTTTCCAAATTTCATTCATCAAATCCCTGGAGATTCCCCGTCCATTGTCTCGGACGATAAACCGCACGGACTGATGGTCCGGATCTTGCTCCGCAATCATTTCAATCCGCCCATCTGCCCGGTCAATGGCATAGGCCGCATTTTCAATCAGATTGATCAGCACCCGGAAGAACCGAATTCGGTTCACCTCAACCTCCGCTTCGGGCGCCCGGTTTTCCGCTACCACCCGTTCGGCATACTCTGTGACCGAAATCTGGGCCATCACACCGTCCAAAACCTCCTGGGTGGTCACTACAGTGCGCCGCTCCTCATGCAGGATCTCGGAAATCATCTGGCTCATTTGGTCGATGGAATCTTCGATTTTATCCAGATAATTCTGTCGGGTCTTATCTTCATCCCCCTGACAGGATAGCTTGACCACCCCCACCAGAGCCTGAATGCTGGTCAACGGAGACTTCAGATCGTGCACCAAGTGCCGCAGCTCCATGTAGGTGCGGTTCTCCAAGACTCTCATGCGAGTCTCCATGAGCATATGCTCGTTGAGTTCCTTCTGCTCGCTGATTTTCCGGATGTTGTTTTCGTCAATGATGAGCATCAGCAGCAAAATCGTCATAAAGATCAGCAGGACAAAGAAGATGGTGGACAGCGCCTGGAGAAATTGATCAGCCCCTAAAAAAGTGCTTACCAGCTTGATATCGTAGGAAATCTCCCCGCGACCGAAGGGGAAGCGCCACAGCAGGGGCATCATATCCAGAAACTGCAGCGATGTGATGAGCATAGCCACCAACAAGGTTTTCTTTGCAATACTTACAAAGCTGAAATCAATCTTTGCCAGAACCACCAGTACGGCGATCATGGAAATGGCCGGAATACCAAAGTCATAGTGGATCTTATAGATCCAGTCGATGAGTACATACACGCCTGGAATCGTCACACACACCACAATTGTGGACATGATCATCCTCCGCCGCAGCCGGAGGCTTTCAAAGAATTCTACCAAAAAGAATACGCCCAGATAGTGTGGATACGCTCGTACCGCATTTACCGCCACCAGCTTCAAGGCCGCATACAGCAGATAGACCTCCTGCTCCTGATAAATTGCGGCCAGCAGAGTATCGTACAGGCCGATATCTTCCATAGAAATCAGCGCCGGCATAATAAGGCCCAGGAGTACCAGTCCTGTGCCGATATAAAATAAGCGCCAGCTCGTCTTTCCCTGTACAATTTTTTCTTTGGTACAATTACGATCTTCCGTCACTTCTGCGTCGCCTCTTTTTCACACACCATCTGCCGTTAAGTTCTGTGAATACACAGTTTGCCTTGCCCCGTCGGGGCAAGGCAAACTGTTTTCATCGTCGGTACCCGGCTTATCGGGCCAGAACCTCATTTTGTTTACAAAAGTCCGTAATAAGTCAGAACATACTCCACAATATCCAGTTGGTCCCCGATCCGCCGCTCCAGTTCATAGCCGCGGTAGGTCTCCACCGTAATGGTGGGGATTCCCAGCTGAGTCGTCACGGTGTTGTTGATGCTGCCCACAGGACCGGGACCATAGAAGTTGAAGCGCTCCGAGCACAACTCCCCGGACTCGGTGGCCATGAGCATATCCAGATACATATCGCTCATCTCTGTCAGATCCGTATAAATGAGCGAGCTGCCCAGAAAGTCCCGGTTTTCCGAGTTGGCTCTGGCCTCGTGGAGATCAAACAGGAACACTGGATCCACCCGCTTGATGTCCTGGAAGATGGCATCCGCAATGCGCTGGGCCATGTTCCCGTTGGGATCGCCGGGGAAGGATCGGTTCAGATCCTGATCCTCCGTCACATAGCGGGTACGGGGGTCCGCCTCAGCGCCCCACTTGTTGGCGGGGGAGAGAATATAGACGGTTCCGGCCTTGATCCCCACCTTTTTCAGCAGGTTACCGGTCATCCATCCGGCTATCTCATCGCCATGAACTCCCGCTACAATATAGATGGCAGGTCCCTCCTCGGCACCCTGAAGAACGGTAACCTCATTTTCAATGTCGGTTCCTTCCCCGATCTTGTAGGTGCTCACCGTGGTGGGATAGTCGCAATCCGTAAAATAATCTCCAAAATCGCTGGGTATCATCTCGGCCGGATCAAAATCATAGGGCGGATCGATGACGACCTCCGTTCCCAGCTCTGGGCGCTGGATGGCGTCCCGGCGGTCGTAGTCCTCCTCAGACTGAGAGGAGGTTCCGCTCTGGGAGGTGCTTGTCTGCCCCTGCTCAGAACCAGAGCCCTCCGTGCTGTCTCCGGGGGCTGCACAGCCCGTCAGCGCCAGTGCCAAAAAGAGTGCCAGGATTCGTTTCTTCATGGTTCACCCCTCATTCTTCTGGGTCAATCGGGTGCAAGAAACACACCAATATCCTGTTCCATTTCGCTGTAACTGGGAATTCCGTTGATGACGATGTTGCCCATGCCCAGCTCCGTGTACGCCACTGCAAACTGAGCCACACCGGTAACATGACGGGCCACACGCTGGGAGATGGATCGGCCGGTCTCGTCATAGTCCACATCGTACAGCCGGCCATAGGAGGCAGCCTTCAGATAGAACTTATCCTTACCGGTTACCACCAGCTCCTCGTTGGTTGCTCCGCGCAAGCGGCCCTGAGAGGGGTTGGAGGTCTCCATGAGCAGGGCAAGGGTGTCCGTGTAGTCACCCAGCTCACGGTGGGTCAGACCGTGAAGGTTCTCAGGAGAGGGCTCCAGGCCAATGTTCATCCCCTCCAGCTGCATGTTGATCAGCGCCTGAGAGGCCAGGGACAGAGCGTCCTGGTGCGCCACGATAGTATTGATGGTGGGATACTCGGGGGAGGCCTCGTGCAGGTCCACCGTAATATCAATATCCTCCTGCTCAATCAGCTGGGTCACACCATAGCTGATCTTCTCCGTAAAGGTACCGTCCGTGCGGCCGGGATAGGAGCGGTTGATGTTACGGGTCTCAGAGCCGGACAGGCGCTGGCCGGAGCTGGCATGCACGTAGATCTCCGGATCAGGCCACTGGTGGATGGGGTTGGTGGCACGGGAGCCAAACCGGAACCAGCGCTCTCCGTTGGGCGTATCGATGGTAAAACGCATGGGAGAGCCTTCCTGCGGGTCGGTGCAGGTCATGGCACTGTTGTTGGTACGAGGGATTACATATAGGGTTCCCGTCTCAGGGACGGCGTTTTCAATCAGCAGGATGGCGCCCACCAGGCCGGAAGGCTCATTGGGATGGGTACCACCCAGCACCAGCATGGAGTCGCCCTCTTTCTCGCCCTGAAGCACATAGACCTCGGTGTCTCCGGCGGTGTCCTTCAAGTCGGGATACCAGTCGGAAAGCATCTTGATCTCGGTCACGCCCGGTCCGGGATAGATGGGCTCCACCTCTCGCATGGACAAAAACTGGGTAGCCAGATAGAAGATGGCACTGGCGGAAAGGGCCAACAAAATCAAGGCCGAAATCCAGCTTTTTTTCACCATTATTTTCACTGTCTTCCCCCCCTTACTTAATCAGCAGCAGGCGGAGAATCAGGGGAACAACCACCAGTGCTGCGTCAATTTGCAGCATGAGATTTTTCTCCCGAAACATATTGCGCACAATAAAAACCAGCAAAAACAGGATCAGCCCTAAGTAAATATATAACAGCATAGACACCCCTCCTTGTCAAGTCAGGAAGGCCAGGTTGCCGGAATAGAGCAGCGTGACCAGGCCATAAAGGATACAGAATACAAAGGGGATGGCACAGTAGCGCAGCACCTTTGAATATTTCTGCTCCACAATTTGGGCGGCATAGTTTCCTGCCAGGGCGGTAGGGGGCATCAGATCGCCCATCGAACAGATAAAGGACAGGGCCGCAGCAATGACGATCTGATCGCCGGTATCCAGCAGCGCCAGCAAGAACGGTACACCAAGCACGGAGGCGGCACCATAGGAGGACACCGCACCGAAGGCGGGCATGACCAGACACACCGCAGCATACAGCACGGCCAGGCCGAAGCCGAAGCAGCTGACCACAATGTAACCGCGCACGCCGCTCAGGGTCATGATCTGAATAAACATGCCCACGCCCATCAGCTTGCCCAGCACGGGAACGGTGGTGTACATAGCGTCGGACACCACCTTGATGGGGTCAAACTTGCGGCCGGTAAACAGGCCCACGACGCTTCCGATAAAGAAGATCAGGGGCATGCCCAGGGTGGGGAATACGTTGGGCAGTACACGACCGCCCACCATCAAAATGATGACCACCAGGATGGGGATGTACAGCTTAAGGCCGTACTGCTTGCCCACTTCCAAATTCAGCCCGGTCTTGATGTTTTCATAGTCCAGATTCTTGCAGTAACGCAGGCCGATAAACAACACGGTAAAAATTGCGCAGGGGAATGTCATAAAGGCCAAGGGCCCCTCAAATCCAATGTAAGGCATATCCACGCCGCCTGCAATCAGCATGGCGGGGATATTGACCGGAGGCGCGGCCATACCCATAATAGAGCCGACCGCCAGAATGGCACCGGTCTGAGCCGCCGGAATTCCCATCATCAGCAGGATGGGAGCTACAATGGCACCGGCAGACAGCACGGCGGCGGTGGAAGAGCCGGTAATCATACCGGGGAACATGATGATCAGCATCAGCAGGATCAGCATAATAGCGGGCACCTTGTGGAATCGGGTAACGATGACGGCATTCAGCGCCTCCAGTGCCCCGGACTCCTGAATCACCGACATGAAAATCATGGCCATGGAGATGATCAGGATGGTGTCCATGTAAACAAAGGTACCTTCAAACAAATGGCGCAGCGGGATTCCATTTCCGGAAACCAGCGCCCCGGCAACGGCGCCGGCAACCATGGACAAACTGACCGGCAACTTAAGCAGGAAATTCCCAACCAGGAATGTACCCAGCATTACCAGAAAAACTATCAATTCAAATTCCAAGCAGATTCCTCCCTTTCCGGCGCTGCGTGCCGGGTTTGTCTGGAAACATGTTTGTTTTTCTTTTCGTTCTCCTATCTATCAGGGTCCTTTTTTAGGAAGAGGCCCCACCTTATCGGCGGAGCCTCTTTCTCCAGCCGCTGTGCGGCTTATACGTACATTAAATCAGCCAAAGATCTCCTGCAGGGGGGTCATAGCATCGGCAATGGAGTACAGCAGGGTGATGGGAACACCAGCATCGGTGGCCGCATCGGTGAACTTACCGTCGTCGTTGCCTTCCTCTACCACCATGACATAGCTGGCGCAGCTGAGAGCCAGATCGTTGAACTGATCGGACAGGGTGCCGCGGCGAGCAGAACCACCCAGATGGGCCACGATCACAGTAATTCCGTTATCCTTAGCAGTCTGAACAATGGCCTCGGCACGGGCAATCTCATCCTCCTGGGAGATACCGGCGGCACCCAGGCCCTTGGAGGACGCACCGCTGACCAGGATGACGGTCTTGTAGCCGGCAACCTCCTCAGCGCTGGCGGTGGCGTTGAAGGAATAGTCAGCGCCGATCTTCTTCATCAGGGCATCCAGCATGGACACATCGGCGCTCTGGCCAATGGAGGTGATGAGTACGGGAGTAGCAGCCTGCTCCTTGGTGAAGGTACCGTTCTCGGTAACCACCCGGTTGCTCTCGCTGGTACGGAAGGTGTAGCCGCTGGCGTTGGAACCAGAGGTAGATGCTCCGGAAGAGACGGAAGAACTGGGGGTATTGCTGCCGGAAGCATTGCCGCCGGAAGTGCTGTCACCGGAGTTACCACAGGCGGTCAGCAACAGGCTGCAGCTCAATGCTGTGGCAAGAATCAAGCTCATCGTACGTTTTTTCATTTTCATTTCCTCCTAACAATTTGTTTTTTGTGTCCCTGCAACAAGAACACATGTAAGGCTTCCTTTTAGGCCAGAGACTTCAGTGTAGCCTCCAGACCGTTTTCGATCATGTAGTTGGCATCGGGCAGACCGGAAATTTTCAGCGGCTTATCCGGATACATCTGATCAAAGGTATTGATGATCTCAGCACTCATACTCATGTGGTAAGCAGTGCGCTTCTCAATCGGCCAGCCGTTCTCATCAAAGTCGTAGGAGTTGGGGAACAGCCCAGCCTGGTGCATAGCCAGATAGTTTCCGGATACTCCGTCCTTAAACAGCTCCTCGGTCATCTTATCGTGGTAGCTGCCCATGGCCGGGTTACAGGTCTCAAACAGGGTACACAGGGCATCCGTGTTATCGCCCAAGCCACGGTGGGACAGGCCATAAGAAGTCTGACCGGAGATCTCCATCTTCAGGGGCAGGTTGTTGATCACGCAGTTCATCACGGCTGCGGAGCCCAGAGGCATGGCATTCTCGTGGACTACCAGAGTATTGACCAGCGTAACAGACTCTGCACCGGCCTCATGGCCGTCGTAGATGAAATCGATCTGCTCAGTCTGGATAAAGTTATAGATCGCATAGCAAGTCATCTCAGTCAGATAGCCGTCTTCCAGACCGGGATGGTTCCGGTTCAGGTTGCGGACCTCCGCAATTTCCTCGTGTTTGAGCTCGCGCTCCGAGGTGTTGAGATGGTAGTTGGGATCAGGCCACTGGTGAATGGGATTGCTGATTCGGGTACCAATGCGGAATTCACGCACCGAGCCGTCCTCCAGCTCAAAGGTCATCTTGTTGGACTGGCCCAGCAGAGGCTGGGTGTGGGTGTAGCCGCTGTTATTGGCATGTACCATAACATAAAGGGTACCCTCTTCACACTTTACATTCTCCAGATAGGTTACCGCGTTGAGCATGGAGCCCACCTCGTTGGTGTGGGTACCGCCATAGATCAGGGCCTTGCCGCCGGGAATACCACTGTCAAAGACATAGATATCCACATCATTGGCTGTTCCCTTCAAGTTCTCGTTGTAATCGCTGAGCTTAATAACTTTGGTGAGATTGGGGTTATCCAGATACAGCTCATCTTCCTGCTGCTGTTCCAGATAGACCTGGCCGGTGAAAACACAGATCAGAGCTACCACAATCAGCACCGCAATATTCGGGATCAGATTTCTGTTCTTCATATTCCTCTCCCTCCTATTTGATCATCAGTGCACGCAGGATCAGCGGGAAACTGATGATCCCCAAGCACATCACATGGGCCAGGGATTTCTCGCGGATAATGTCCCAGATCACAACCAAGGCAAGGACCGCGACAATGATACGATAAAGGATATATAGCGCAGTTATCATACGTTTGTCCCTCCCTTTAAATCATCAAGAACTTCAGAGTCCCACCGGTGACCAGGTATACAACAGCAATCACCAGCACAACCAAAACTGGAATCACATTCCGCTTGGCAACCTGAGGCCCTGTCACATCTGTCACTTCAAGCTGTTTGGCGGTCAGTTCAGTCAGCCCGCCCCGTACAGAGAGGAACATCGACAGCGCCAGGATCACTCCCAGGCCCAACATCACCATCTCATGGTTGCCAGAGTTGACAATGCAGCTTAAATAAGTAGCTATTCCTCCCACAGCATAAGCAAAGGGAGCTCCCAATAGAGTTCCGCCCACCAGGACCAAAGCCGCTAAAAGCAATGTAACTACCACTGCATTCGCACCAGCAATCTCCAACTGAGCGGCAATGGTACCATTTACACCTACCAGATTAAACACCTCAATTACCGAGGCATAGGCAAGCACCATGGCCATCTCCAGTGCCACCGTGTGAATCCCGTCAGCCGCACTGGTGAGAGGATTTGCACCCTTTACCTTGAAGATAAGCGCCAGCACAAATCCAATGAGATAAATAACAGGATAGCCGCCATAATAAGGGATTGCAAAGTACAGGAAGTTATAGCCCAGCACCAAAACCGCCACCACGATCAGCGGAATCAGACAAATGGGGCTGCCCGTCTTCTGCACATTGCTCTCTGCCTCCACATCACCCAGAATGCGCCGACCAGACAGCGCGCTGTACACAATCAGGGCCGGAACAGTTACGATCAGCAGAGGAAGGAAGTAACCCTCAAAAGCTCCTGGGTAGGATCCATTTCTAGCTACAGCAAACGCCATGCCAGGCAGACACAGAGGGGGAAGGAGCATTCCAAACAGGGCGCTCACCGCCACCACTTCCACCACTTTACTCTTCTCCACGCCCTTGTCCAGCAGATACCGGCCGGCCATCAAGCCGGTGGTGGCCACGCTGGCCAGCGCAGTACCAGTAATCATTCCGGGCAAGGCAATGAACAGAACCAGCAAAAACATCTGTGCTGCAGGTCCGCGTTTCTTGGAGATCACCTTTTCAAAGAGGTACTGGAAGGTCCCATTGGTATACAACAAATAGGCAAATGCTGCACCGCACAAAACCCACATAATGCTGTCTACAAAAACAAAGGGGCCTTCTGTTACTTCTCTAAGCCGGAATCCCATTCCGGCAATCAACGCAGTTATCAAACCAGCTACAAAAACAACCGGCGTGATCAACCCGATTTGATACCGAAATAGAATACTGGCCACCGCAACTACCGCCAGCAGAACAACCAGCAACAGATACGCTTCGGTCAAATTCACTTTGTCTCACTCCTTTTCCTCTTCAGGCCTCTTGTGTCAGCCTCTACTAAGCGGCAACAATTTTTCGCGGTAACCAAACAGTTCACTAAGCAAATAGCTAAAATGTAATAGAGTCTTTTCCCTTCCAAATCATTACTTCCCCTATGTGGTTACCATAGAAAAGCCTGCACTATGG
>CAJLCG010000054.1 GCA_905205085.1 uncultured Oscillospiraceae bacterium | reverse complement strand
TGCGGGACCTGGGCAACACCCTGCTGGTGGTGGAGCACGACGAGGACACCATGCGCGCCGCCGACTACATTGTAGACGTGGGACCCGGCGCGGGGGTCCACGGCGGCGAGATCGTAGCGGCGGGCACTCCGGAGGAGGTCATGAACACCCCCGGCTCCATTACCGGAGACTACCTGGCGGGCCGCCGGAAGATTCCCGTTCCCGACCACCGCCGGGAGGGCAACGGCAAGCACCTGAAAATCTTCGGCGCCCGGGAGAACAACCTGCGTAATGTGGATGTGGATATCCCCCTGGGCACCTTTACCTGCGTCACCGGCGTGTCGGGCAGCGGAAAGTCCTCCCTGGTCAATGAGATCCTCTACAAAAAGCTGGGGGCCGACCTGAACCGGGTGAAGGTGCGCCCCGGCAAGCACGACCGCATCGAGGGGGAGGAGTACCTGGATAAGGTCATCGACATCGACCAGTCCCCCATTGGCCGCACGCCCCGCAGTAACCCCGCCACCTATACCGGACTCTTCAACGACATCCGGGAGCTGTTTGCCTCCACCCAGGATGCCAAGACCCGGGGCTACGGCCCGGGGCGGTTCTCCTTCAACACCCGGGGCGGCCGGTGTGAGGCTTGCCAGGGCGACGGCCTGCTGAAGATCGAGATGCACTTCCTGCCCGACATCTACGTGCCCTGCGAGGTGTGTAAGGGCAAGAGGTACAACCGGGAGACCCTGGAGGTGCGCTACAAGGGCAAGAACATCTACGAAGTGCTGGAGATGACGGTGGACGAGGCCCTGCCCTTCTTTGAGAATCTGCCGAAAATTTATAACCGCCTGAAAACCCTGGAGGAGGTGGGCCTGGGCTATGTGAAGCTGGGCCAGGCCTCCACCACCCTGTCCGGCGGCGAGGCCCAGCGGGTGAAGCTGGCCACCGAGCTGAGTAAGCGCTCCACCGGCAAGACCATCTATATCCTGGACGAGCCCACCACCGGCCTGCACAGCTACGATGTGCAGCGTCTCATTGATGTGCTGCAGCGACTGGTGGAGGCGGGCAACACCATCGTGGTCATCGAGCACAACCTGGATGTGATCAAAACCGCCGACCACATCATCGACCTGGGCCCCGAGGGGGGCGATGGGGGAGGCACCATCGTGTGTACGGGCACGCCGGAAGAGGTGGCCGCCTGCCCCCAGAGCTACACCGGCCAGTATTTGGCGCGGATGCTGAAACAGCAGGATTAACTTTATGATTTCTTAATTCCAGCGCCATTGACGCGGGGAACGAAAATGTGTAGGATAAAAAGGAAACGCTGGAAACAAGGAGAAGGGGCATGACCAGATACACTCTCACCGATCCCAAGGATGAGCGCTTTGCGCCCGCCTTTGCCCTGTATGAACAGAGCTTTCCCATCCACGAGCGGCGCACCAAGCAGGCCCAGCAGGCCCGTCTGGGCTGCCCCGGCTACCACTTTGACCTGCTGATGGAGGGGGAGGAGCTTCAGGGCATCCTTCTGTGGTGGGAGGCTGGTCCCCTGTGCTACGTGGAGCACTTTGCCATTGTCCCCCAGCTGCGGGGAACGGGGATCGGGACCCGGGCCCTGGAGCAGCTGCGCGAGGAGGGGCACCGAGTTCTGCTGGAGATCGACCCTCCGGTGGATGAGGTCTCCCGCCGTCGTCAGCGTTTTTATGAGAAGGCGGGCTTCTGTGCCAATCCCTTTCACCATATCCACCCTCCCTATCGCAGGGGCTTTTCCGGACATGCTCTGGTGGTCATGACCAGCCCCGGCCCGGTGACACCGGCGGAGTATCAGGACTTTGCCCGGTATCTGGACCAGGTGGTCATGTCGGACTGCAAGCCTCCTCTGGAAGAAAACAGATAAAAGGAGTTTCGTTCCCCCATGGATATCATGCATTTCTTAACGGAGACCGACTTTGGACGGTGTGTGTTCACCACGTTGGTCTCCATGATCCCCATTATTGAGCTGCGCGGCGGCATCCCCTTCGGCGTGGCTCTGGGCCTTCCCTATCAGGAGGCCTTTGTCTCTGCCGTCATCGGCAACATCATTCCCGCCCCCTTCATCATCGTCTATATCCGCAAGATCTTTATGATGATGCGCCGGTATATGCCCCGGCTCAACGGCGTGGTGGATAAGATGGAGAAAAAGGCCCACTTGAAGGGTCAGAAGGTAAGCAAGTACAAGTATATTGGACTGTGGCTGTTTGTGGCTATCCCCCTGCCCGGCACCGGAGCCTGGACCGGCTCCCTGGCCGCCGCCTTCCTGGATATGCGCCTGCGCAAGGCCTTCCCGGCGGTGCTGCTGGGCGTGCTGACCGCCGGGTGCATCATGACCGCCCTGACCCACGTGGGAGTCAACCTGTTTTCCTGACACCATAGACCGCCTCTGGGCATAGGATGGCCCGGAGGTGGTATCCTTGTCAGAGGTATGGGAGTTGGCGGCAGCCATCTTATTTATGATCGGGGCAGCTGCCCTGCTGTGGTATTTGTTTGGGCGGCTGATGCGTCCCATTCGAGGGGAACAGATTTGGATGGTCCTGCCCGGAGAGGGAGACGGCGAGGGGCTGGAAGAGACCCTGCGCTGGCTGGCCTGGTGCCGGGAGAGCGGTGCGTTCCGGGGCTGGGCGGTGATTTTTGACCGGAGCCTGACCCCGCGGGGGCGGGAGCTGGCATTGAACTTGGCCCGGCGCTGGAGCTGGGTGAGCTGCTGTCCCGCCGGGAGCCTGGAGGAGTGGCTCAGTCAGGGCGAGGAACCATAATCGGAGAGGAGGAGACTGTATGGACCAAGAGCGCACGGAGAAGCCGGTGCTGGAGGGGACGGTCTCCTCCATTATTTTTCAAAACGAGAAAAACGGCTACACCATCCTCCGCCTGGATGCAGGGGAGGAGGAGATGACGGTGGTAGGCTCCATGCCCGGGGTGTCCCCGGGGGAGTACCTCACCGTGCGGGGGGAGTGGGTGCGCCACGCCACCTACGGCACCCAGTTCCGGGCCGATGTGGTGGAGCGCCGCCTGCCTCAGGGTTTGAAAGAGGTCTACCACTACCTGGCCTCCGGGGCTGTCAAGGGAGTGGGCAAGGCCACCGCCCGGCTGCTGGTGGAGGAGTTTGGGGAAGAGGCTCTCACCGTCATTGAGGAAGAGCCGGACAAGCTCACCAGAATCCGGGGCATCTCCCCCAAGCGGGCCCGCACCATCAGCAACGCCTTCCGCCAGCAGATGGGCATGCGCCGCATGATGGAGTTTTTAAACCAGCATCAGCTGCCCCTGGAGCTGGCCATGCCCCTGTATCGAAGCTACGGGGACGTGGCCTTGGAGGCGGTGCGCTCCAACCCCTATCTGCTCTCCGGGTGGGAGTTTGGAGTGGATTTCTCCCAGGCCGACGCCCTGGCCCTGGAGCTGGGGGTGGAGGGGGAGGCGCCTCTCCGCCGGGAGGCTGGTCTGCTCTTTGAGTTGGACCACAACCTGAACAACGGCCACAGTTTTCTCCCGGCAGGAAAGCTGGTGGCGGCCACCGGGCAACTGCTTTCGGTGGACGGGGAGCTGTTGGAGGAGTCATTGGACACCCTGGAGCGCCGGGGAGAGATCGTCCGGGAGGAGATTGCCGGGGAACAGGCGGTTTACCTGCCTCAGATCTATGAGGCGGAGGTATACATTGCCCAGCGCATCGGGGAGATGAGCCGCTCCGAGCTGCTGCCCCCCGACGACCTGGACAAGCTGCTGAAACAGATCCAGCGCCGCCAGGGCATCACGTATGCCCCCCAGCAGCGCCAGGCGGTGGAGCAGGCCGCTGCCCGGCAAGTCATGCTCCTCACCGGCGGGCCGGGTACCGGCAAGACCACCTGTCTGCGGGGCGTGCTGGCCCTCTTTGAGGCCATGGGGCTGGAGACCGCCCTGGCCGCCCCCACCGGACGGGCGGCCAAGCGCCTGGGGGAGCTGTGCTCCACCGAGGCCTCCACCATCCACCGCCTGCTGGAGACCGGCTTTGACCCTCACAGCGGCCAGCTGGTGTTTACCCGCAACGAGTACGACCCCCTGGATGTGGATGCCGTTATCGTGGACGAGGTGTCCATGGTGGACGTGCCTCTGATGGCGGCACTTTTATCTGCATTAAGAGACGACTGCCGCCTGGTGCTGGTGGGCGACCCCGACCAGCTGCCCTCCGTGGGGCCGGGCAACCTGTTCTCCGACCTCATCCGCAGCCAGGTGGTGCCCACCGTGCGCCTCACCGAAATTTTCCGGCAGGCTGCCCAGAGCGCCATCGTCCGCAACGCCCACCAGGTCAACCAGGGAGTGCTCCCCGACCTGCGGGAGAACCGGGGAGACTTCTTCTTCCTGCGCCGCCGGGACGCCCAGAGCGCGGCCGAGACCATCGTGGACCTGTGCCGCCGCAGGCTCCCGGAAAATATGGGTATTCCCGCCGACCAGATTCAGGTCCTGTCCCCCACCCGCCGCCGGGGCACCGGCACGGGAGTCCTGAATCAGGCCCTCCAGGCTGCGCTGAATCCGCCGGATGAGAAGAAAGGGGAGCGCCGCTTTGGAGACTGGATTTTCCGGGCGGGGGACCGGGTCATGCAGGTGAAGAACAACTACGACATCCTCTGGCGGGAGGACGGGGGCACCGACTCTGGCATGGGGATGTTCAACGGCGACATCGGGGTCATCCGGGAGGTGGACCGGGAGTGCATCACCGTGGACTTTGATGGAAAGATCGTGGAGTACTCCCCCGACATGCTGGGGGAGCTGGAGCCCGCCTTTGCGGTAACGGTACATAAGGCCCAGGGCAGCGAGTACCGGGCGGTAATTTTGGCCGCTTTGGACGGAGCGCCTATGCTGATGACCCGGGGCGTGCTCTACACCGCCATTACACGGGCCAAGGAGCTGTTTATCGTGGTAGGGGACGACCAGGCGGTGGAGCGCATGGTGGCCAACAACCGCCAGACCCGCCGCTATTCGGGGCTACGTTCCAGGCTACTTTTTTCGTGAAAAAAGCCGCTTTCTTGAAAGAAAGCTTGGCAAAGAACTTGGCGCAAAACTTCGTTTTGCTTCCGGGCAAAGGCAGGAGTCTGCACCATCAAACGAAAACAAAAATAGGGATGGCATTGCCATCCCTATTTTTTTCAAAAAACCTGTAACTTTTCTGAATATACGACGTTTAACAAGTGGAACCAACAAACAGGGGACCGGAAGAGAGGGGATGGAGTATGAGCCAGGATTTTGCAGCGGCCTGCCAGGTCTACTATGACCGGGTATACCGCTTCCTGCTGGCTCTGTCCGGAGACCCCAACCAGGCGGAGGACCTGACCCAGGAGGTCTTTTACCGGGCCCTGCTCCACATCGGCCGCTACCAGGAGCAGGGGCAGATGTTCACCTGGCTGTGTGCGATCGGAAAAAACCTCTGGCTCAGCCAGTGCCGCAGGGAGGGCCGCCGGAAACATACTCTCACCGACACCCCACAGCCCGGACCAGAGGAGACCCTCTCCGCCCAGGAGGTCCAGAACGCCCTGCGCCGGGCGGTGGCCGCCCTGCCCGAAGATTTCCGGGACGTGGTCATCCTCCATGTCTACGGCGGGATCTCGCTCAGGGAGATTTCCGCCATGAAGGGCAAGTCGGACAGCTGGGGTAAGGTCACCTACTATCGTGCCAAACAAATGCTAAGAAAGGAATTGGAGGGATTGCGATGAAAAACAAGTGCGATATTGTTCAGGACCTGCTCCCCCTCTATGTGGACGGCTGCTGTACCCAGGGCAGCCGGGAGCTGGTGGAGGAGCACCTGAAGGAATGCCCCGCCTGCAAACAGGCGTTTGGGGAGATGACGGGGGAAATCCCTGTACCGGAGGAGCCCCAGCCTGAGGCGGAGCCTATCTCGGCAGAGCCTGTCCCGGAGGAGCCGGAGAAAAAGCAGGAGAAGACCTTCCGCAAGGGAATGAAGAAAATCCGCCGCCGGTGGATCGCCTCCCTGATCGTGGTAATCATTCTGGTGCCCTTCGTGCTCCTGGGTATTAACCAGGTGAGAAAGGATGGCCTGTGCTATACCAACCTCCATGAGTTCTACCTGGCCCACGCCTTCCTGGGAAAGATGAAGGCTGGGGACTATGAGGGAGCCGCCAAGTATGTGGACCGGGAGACCAGACGGGGAGAGTTTCAGGAGCGGTTTACCGAAGAGGAGCTGGCAAACTATGATCAGGATGCCATCGACACCTTTGTGGCTGCCGCCCAGGGCTACACCGAGATGGGAGGACTCTCCGGCTACCGCTTCCACTGGGGTGGATATGCCTCTGCCATGGTAGGCGGCGAATCGTTCGATGGGGATACTTTCTACCGCTTTGACTTTACCATCACCGTGGGCGGAAAAGATTACCTGGCATCCCTGGAGGTAACGGATAACGGGGTGACGAACTGCTCGGTCTATGACAACCCCATGGGCGGCCCACAACAGCTCAATGCCATCAACGTGTGGGAATACACCCTGTGGGACGAGTATGAGGCTCGTTACGACAACCCGGAGCGGGAGGCAGCGTATACCGCATTTGTGGAGAAGAGAGCGTACGAGAGCGGTCTCCAGGTAGCTCCTAAGTAATTCCCTTATAAAAGAAAGAATAGCCCGGCGCACATGAAAAATGTGCGCCGGGCTGTTTTGTATCATTCAGGCCTTTTCCAACAGCTGGGCGGCCAGAGCGGGGTCAATATTGCCGCCGGAGAGCACAAAGACTACCTTGTCCTCCCGGTTTACAGGCAGCTTGCCCGCCAGAGCGGCGGCCACCGGCAGAGCGCCCGAGGGTTCCACCGTCAGCTTGGCCCGGGTCATAAGCAGCACCATAGCCTGACGCAGAACATCGTCATCCACCGTACACAGCGTATCCACACGGGCTTCAATCATGGCAAAGTTGTCCGGATTGGCGTGGTCGGTCCGGGTTCCGTCGGCAATGGTGTCCACCCCATCCAGCTGGATGGGCTGTCCGGCAGCACGGCTTTTGGAGTAGCGGGGAGCGCCGGAGGGCTCGGTTCCGATGGTTTTGACCTGGGGAGCAAGGCCCTTCACGGCAGTGGCCACACCAGAGATGAGACCGCCGCCTCCGATGGGACAGACCACAGCCGCCGCTTCGGGCAGGTCCTCCAGAATTTCCAGGCCGATGGTGCCCTGGCCCGCCGCCACGTAGGGGTCGGCATAGGGGTGGACGTTGACCATGCCTGCCTCCTCCACCAGCTGCTGAGCCCGGGCCTCCCGCTGGGAGGAGAGGGTACCTACCAGCTCCACCTCGCCGCCAAAGGCCTTCACACCGGCCAGCTTGACCGGGTTGGCGTTGGTGGGCATGACAATGACCGCCTTGGTGTTCAGACGCTGGGCGGCGCAGGCCACGCCCTGGGCGTGGTTGCCGGAGGAGGCGCACACCAGACCGCGGCCCAGCTCCTCCGGGGTGAGGGAGAGGGCTTTGTTCATGGCTCCACGGATTTTGAACGCGCCCATCACTTGAAAGCCTTCAAATTTCAGGTAGACCTGGCATCCCAGAGCCTCATCCAGCGCGGGGATGCGCAGCAAGGGAGTGCGGACAATGTAAGGGGCAATGCGGCGTTGGGCCGCCTGGACATCTTGCAGTGTAAGCATGGGAAACCCTCCTAGTAATTGTTGTCTCTATTAAAGCACAAAGGGGAGGGATGGGCAAGAAAAACCGACGGAGCAGTCTGCTCCGTCGGTTTTGGAAGCTTTATTATTTTCCGGGCTTGAAGCCGTCCTTCAGGCTGACGGCACGGTTGAACACCAGAGCGCCCGGCTTAGAGTCCTTGCTGTCGGCGCAGAAGTAACCCAGACGCAGGAACTGGAAGCGGTCGCTGGGCTGGGCATTGGCCAGGCTGGCCTCCAGCTTGCAGCCCTCCAGAACCTCCAGAGAGCCGGGGTTCAGGCAGTCCAGGAAGTCCTTGTCGCCGCCGTCGGGGTTCTCGTCGGCAAACAGGTTGTCGTACAGACGCACCTGGGCGTCCACGGCGGTCTCAGCGTCCACCCAGTGGATGGTAGCGCCCTTTACCTTCCGGCCGTCGGCGGGGTTGCCGCCCTTGGAGTCGGGGTCATAGGTGGCCAGAATCTCCACCACGTTGCCCTGCTCGTCCTTCACACAGCCGGTGCACTTGATGAGGTAAGCGCCCTTCAGGCGACACTCGGGGCCGTCGGGGTAGAGGCGCTTATACTTGGGAATGGGGGTCTCCAGGAAGTCGTCGGACTCCACGTAGAGATTGCGGGAGAAGGTGACCGGACGGGTGCCGGCGTCGGGATCGTTGGGGTTGTTCTCCACCTCGAAGGTCTCGTTCTGGCCCTCGGGATAGTTGGTGATGGTCAGCTTGATGGGGCGCAGCACCGCCATGGCACGCTGGGCGTGCTCATTGAGGTCCTCACGCAGGCAGTGCTCCAGGAAGCCGTACTCCACGGTGGAGGTGTTCTTGGCCACGCCGATGCGGTCGCAGAAGTTGCGGATGGAGGCGGGAGTGTAGCCACGACGGCGCAGGCCGCACAGGGTGGGCATACGGGGGTCGTCCCAGCCGGAGACGTACTTCTCCTCCACCAGCTTGCGCAGCTTCCGCTTGCTCATGACAGTGTAGTTGATACCCAGGCGGGCAAACTCGATCTGACGGGGCTTGCTGGGCACGTCGGTGTTGTTGATCACCCAGTCGTACAGGGGACGGTGGTCCTCATACTCCAGGGAGCACAGGGAGTGGGTGATGCCCTCCAGGGCGTCCTGGATGGGGTGGGCAAAGTCGTACATGGGGAAGATGCACCACTTGGTGCCCTGGCGGTGGTGCTCGATATAGCGGATGCGGTAGAGTACCGGGTCGCGCATGTTGAAGTTGCCGCTCTCCAGGTCGATCTTGGCCCGCAGGGTGTACTTGCCCTCGGGGAACTCCCCGTTCTTCATCCGCTCAAACAGGTCCAAGCTCTCCTCGATGGGGCGGTCACGCCAGGGGGAGCGGGCGGGGGTGTTGGTGTCGCCCCGGTACTCCTTGAACTGCTCGGGAGTCAGCTCACACACGTAGGCCAGGCCCTTCTTAATGAGGCCCACGGCCAGCTCATAGGTCTTCTCGAAGTAGTCGCTGCCGTAGAAGAAGCGGTCGCCCCAGTCAAAGCCCAGCCAGTGGATGTCCTCCTGGATGGCGTCCACAAACTCGGTGTCCTCCTTGGCGGGGTTGGTGTCGTCCATGCGCAGGTTGCAGATGCCGCCGAACTTTTCAGCGGAGCCGAAGTCGATGATCAACGCCTTGCAGTGGCCGATGTGGAGATAGCCGTTGGGCTCGGGCGGGAAACGGGTGTGGACCTGCATCCCGGCAAAGCGTCCGCCGGGAGCGATGTCCTCCGCGATAAATTCATGAATAAAGTTCTGGCTGGGGGCGGGACCCTCGGTAGCGGGGGCGCCGGTCTTGATGTCGTCAGCCATGGTTGACCCTCCTGTCTCTTTCATGGGCAGACAGACTGCCCACGTGGGAATCTTAACTTCACTATTCTACACCAGAGGCGGTTGTCTTGCAAGGTTTTTTCCAGTTTTGCTCCCTCCTTGCGGGGACTGGGCCGGTGTGCTATACTCAGGTATCAAAGATCCGGTGCTCCAGGGCACAGAGAGGAGATATCATATGCGGCCCATGCGTCGATTTCGTCAGGAACTGACGGCGGAGGAGTGCGTTCAGGTGCTGGAGCGGGGCACCCACGGGGTGCTGGCCGTGCTGGGGGACGAGGGCTATCCCTATGCGGTCCCCCTGAGCTATGTGCACGGAGAGGGGAAACTGTGGTTCCACTGCGCCCAGGCCGGGCATAAACTGGATGCCATCCGGAATTATAATAAGGTATCCTTCTGTGTGGTGGACCAGGACCAGATCGTGCCCGAGGAGTACACCACCTATTTCCGCAGCGTCATCGCCTTCGGCACCGTCCGGATGCTGGAGGACCCATGGGAGAAGCGCCAGGCTCTGGCGGCCCTGGCCGCCAAGTATTCTCCCGACCAGGAGACGGGACGAAATGAGGAGATCCGCGCCCAGTTTGCCAATGTGACCATGGTGGAGCTCACCGTGGAGCACATGACGGGCAAGGAGGCCATCGAACTGGCGGGGCAGAAAAAATCTTCCTCTGTGTGACCCAGTCACAGTATACCCCCGCAAAATGGGGTATGATACCACCAGAACCAGAAAGAACCGCCAAAGGAGGCCGGAAATATGAAGTATGATATCATTGTGTTGGGCAGCGGCCCGGCGGGCCTTTCCGCGGCGGTAACCGCCCGGGGCCGAAATAAGAGCGTGCTGGTCATCGGCAACCGCTGGCAGGACAGTCCCCTGGCCCGGGCCGAGCGGGTAGACAACTACCTGGGAATGCCCGGGATGACCGGCATGGAGATGCTGGAGGCCTTCCAGCGACACGCCCAGGAGATGGGGGTGGAGCAGGTCACCGGAAAGGTGCTCTCCATTATGGAGTGGGAGGGCTTTAACCTCACCGTAGGCAGCCAGCTCTACCAGGGCTCCGCTTTGATTTTGGCCCCCGGCGTGGTGCGCCAGGCCAAGTTCCCCGGGGAGGAGACCTACCTGGGCCGGGGCGTGAGCTACTGTGCCACCTGTGACGGGATGCTTTACCGCAACAAGCCGGTGGCGGTGGTGGGCCGCAGCAAGGACGCCCCCCACGAGGCGGCCTACCTCAAGAGCATCGGCTGCCAGGTGGTCTACGTGGCCCCCAAGCGGCCGGACCAGTTGGAGGAGGACATTCCCTTCATCCAGGCGGCCAAGCTGGCGGTAAAAGGCGAGCAGACCGTCACCGCCCTGGAGGCGGACGGAGCCGACATCCCGGTGAATGGAGTGTTCATCCTCCGGGAGGCGGTGGCCCCCGGCGACCTGCTCCCCGGCCTAACTCTAGAGAAGGGAGCCATCCAGGTGGACCGCTCCATGGCCACCAGCGTGCCCGGCGTCTTTGCCGCCGGAGACGCCACGGGAGCCCCTCTGCAAGTATCCAAGGCGGTGGGGGAGGGCCTGATCGCTGCCCTGTCCGCCTGTGAATATCTGGACCACAATGGGTCAAAGTAAGAACATAAAAAAATTTTAGAAAGAAGGATTTGAATATGGCACTGCAGCATTACAACAAGGAGAGTTTTGACAAGAGCCTGAACGAGGGCAAGCTGATGATGGTGGACTTCTGGGCCAACTGGTGCGGCCCCTGCCGCATGCTGGGTCCTGTGATCGAGCAGCTGGCCGGTCAGTACGAGGGTAAGGCCGAGATCGGCAAGGTGGACGTGGATGAGCAGGGCGAGCTGGCCATGCGCTACGGCGTAATGTCCATCCCCACCGTGATCTTCTTCAAGGACGGCAAGGAGATCGACCGTAAGGTGGGCGTGATGCCTGCCGGCGCCTTCACCCAGGTGCTGGACCAGAACCTGTAAGAGACAAAAATCCCGCTGTTTTATAACAGCGGGATTTTTTATGCTTTTTTAAGAACAGCCGGAACATCCCGAGCAGTCCCCGCCGCCGGGACAGCCGGAGCAGGGGGACGCAGGAGGCGGAGCCAGCTTTTTGCGGCGGTGCTGGGCCAGCAGGTCGGCGACAATGAGTATTACGCACCAGAAAATCAGCAGGGCCAGAATGAGAATGGCGCAGTTGCGGAAGAAGTCCTCGGGCAGCAGCAGGATGATGGGGTCGGTGCGCCAATCGAAGAGCCAGTTGGTCTTACCCGGGAAGAACAGGGAGTGGAAGATCACAAAGGCCCGCTCAAAGTTGGTGGCCGCCAGACCGCCCACGATTAGGAACAGGCCCCCCAGACCGATGGCCGCCCAGAAGCCAGGACCGTGGCCCAGCAGGGGGGCGGGGGTGAGCTTTTTGCGGCGGCTGATGATAAACAAAATCACCAGTGCAGCCAGGGAAATCACCGCTACCCACAGATCCAGCAGAAACAGTACCCGCACATCGGCAAAGTGGGAGGCTCCGGACTCTGAGAAGGGGAGCACTCCGGCGGCAAAGTCGGGGCGCAGTCCCAGGCAATAGTCCATCACCTGGTCAAAGGCCTCCCGAATCTGCTCCACGCTCAAGCCGGTATAGCCGTCCAGGTTCAGCGCCTCGATGTGGGCGTAGTAGAAGGGGCGGCACAGCAGAGGCACCGCAATGGAGGCGGAGAGCACCAGCAGGGCGGTGAACACTCCAGTAAAGAAGGCCAGCAGTTTACTTGGTTTCATGGGAAAAACCTCCGGAAGATGGATTTGCACCCGACAGGGCAATGAGTACCTGGGCGGGGAGATAGAACAGCCACATCCCCACCGACACAAAGGCGCTCACCGCCGGGGGAACCAGCTGGGGATTTTGAAACAGGCCCACGCACAGGTCGCAGCAGAGAAACAGCCAAAGACCGATGGAAAACAGGCGCATGGACCGCCCGGAACAGCTCAGGCTGGCCAGTGCGTTGCAGAAAAAGTTGGTGAAGTAAAACAGGGCCAGGATGTTCAGGGGGATGAGCAGGTCCAGCAGCTTTAAGACCACCAGGGAGAGCAGAAACAGAGTTAGCCGCAGGCCCCACAGGTTCCGGCCGCCGCCCCGGACGATACGGATAAAGTACAGCCCCTGCACCAGACAAAACAATGCGATGCCCAGGGCATAGTCTGCGTCCAGCAGCAGGAGAAATACATCGGCCAAAGCGGTGAGAGCCAGAGCGGCAGACACCAGGCGGCAGCCGCCCTGGCGGCTCAGATACAGAGAGTAGACCAGGCAGAGCAGAATGCCGGCAAACTTGATGGGATTGGAGCCCCGGCCTCCGATGGTCACATCCCACATCAGAAAGGCGGCGTAGAAGATGGCCTCCGGAATCAGAAACAGGGTCAGAGCCCGGCGGGATGAATGCAAGAAAACGCCTCCTTTCTGAATGCAGCTTCTATCATAACACAAAGGGGGCGGGAGAACAAGAAAGAGGGCCCGGCGTTTGCCGGACCCTCTTGTCTGGATGGATAGATGAAATTACTTCTGAGCGGGCTTCTTGCCGAAGAAGATGGTCTGAACGCCCTCCCAGGCCAGCACGATGGCCAGCACAAAGAGCAGGGTGCCCAGGATGGCCTGCGCATAGGGGCCCCAGTCACCGGCAGTACCGGCGGCAATGGCGGACACCTTGGTGGTGACGGTCTGGAACAGAGAGACCAGAGTAACCACCAGCATAAAGGCCATGGGGATGTAGAACATCTTGTTGTTGCGGCCGATGTTGCCCAGCCAGGCACACACGGTCAGCAGAGCCAGAGCGGCCAGCAGCTGGTTGGCAGCGCCGAACAGAGGCCAAATCTTGGAGTAGCCGGTCATGCCCAGGCCAACGCCCAGCACCACGGTGATGGCGGTAGCCACCACGGGGTTGCACAGGATAGCCTTGGCGCCGGTGGCGTCCTTATAGGTCTCACCGGGCTTCAGCCAGAACTCCTGGAACATGTAGCGGGCCAGACGGGTGGCGGTGTCCAGAGAGGTCAGGCAGAACACGGAAACGGTCAGCACCAGCAGGGAAGCGATGGTCTCCTGAGCGCCGGCCAGGCCGGGAATGGAAGCCACCATGCGGGAGATACCGATGGCGAACACCTGAGTGGGGGTGACGATCTCGCCGGAGGCATACTCGGTCCAGATGAAGGACACGGCGCTCAGGGAGATCAGAGCCAGGGCACACTCGATGAGCATGCCGCCGTAAGCGATGGGCTTAGCGTCGCGCTCGTGGTCCAGCTGCTTAGCGGTGGTGCCGGAGCCCACCAGGGAGTGGAAGCCGGAGATAGCGCCGCAGGCGATGGTGACGAACAGGGCGGGGAACACATAGCCCAGAGAGCTGCCGGTGGGAGCCAGGGTGTCATACCAGCCGGTGAAGGCGGGCATATCCATGTGAGCAGCGTCCGCACCGGTGAGACCGGCGCCGATGACGCCCACAGCGGCGATGACCATCATGGCGTACAGCAGGAAGGAGCTGAGGTAGTCACGGGGCTGCAGCAGGATCCACACGGGAGCCACGGAGGCAACCAGGATGTAAGCACCGATGATCCACATCCAGGTGGTGCTGGACAGGTAGATGGGGTGCCAGTACAGGCCCAGAGCCAGGCAGATCACGATGCCGATGCAGCCGGCGATGGTGGCGATGGCCAGAGAGGCGCCCTTGCGGTAAACAAAGAAGCCGAACAGGATAGCCATCACGATGAACAGCAGAGAGATCATGGCCACGGAGGCGTTGGTCTCATTGTGGGAGCCGTCCGCGTTGATACCCACGAAGGTGCTGGCCACGATGGAGGCGAAAGCGGCCACCACCAGCACCAGGGTCAGGTAAGAGAAGATCAGGAACAGCTTCTTGGCCCGGTCGCCGATGTTCAGGGCGACCACCTCGCCCAGGGACTGACCCTTGTGGCGGATGGAGGCGAACAGAGCGCCGTAGTCATGGACCGCGCCGAAGAAGATACCGCCGATCAGGACCCACAGAACCACGGGGACCCAGCCGAACACGGCAGCCTGAATGGGGCCGTTGATGGGGCCGGCGCCGGCGATGGAAGAAAAGTGGTGACCCATCAGCACAGGAGCCTTAGCGGGGACGTAGTCCATGCCGTCCTCCAGCTCATGGGCGGGGGTGACTTTGGAGTCGTCAACGCCCCACTGCTTGGCAAGCCATCCGCCGTAGAAAATATAACCTACGATCAGAATGATAATGCCAACGATGACAACAAGCATTGCATTCATTGAGTTTTCTCCTCTCCTTTATAGTTTGCAATGACACGTTCCACCATCCGCTTCAGGTCCTTACCAAAGGGCTTGCCTGCGCGGTTGGTGGTAATTTCGCCGGTGGACAAGTCCACGGCGGCTATACGAAACTCCATCCATCCATGGAGCGATAGCTTAAATTCTCTGCGGTGCTTCTTTTTGGTCAAAGCGCGCAGAGCCTGCTCATCGGCCTCGTCACACAGGACCAGAGCAGTAAGATAAGTATACATGTGCTGGGCGTGGGGCTTGACCAGAGGGGTGCCCAGCTCCAGGGTCTGCCGGTACGCCTCTTCCAGGGCGGCCTCGTCCAGCTTGGGAAGCGAATAGAGGTAGAGGTACTCATGGTGTTCGGCTGCCCACAGCTCCGCTTTTTTGCTCAAAACATACTGGGAATCCCGGGAGTGGAACGCACAGCAGGCCTTCAGGGCAGAACTGCCGCTGCGGGGCTCAATATCGTAATGGGAGGAGAAGATCGCCAGCAGGCGCTCCTCCAGGGCCTGGCGCAGGGAAGTCACGAAAAACCATCCTTTCACCCGCCAAGTGCGGGAGACAAAGTTGAAAGCAGCCGGAAAGGGCTGCTTTCTACAAAAGTTGCCGGAAAAAATTTAGGAAAAACTTAAGAAATGAAAATGGAAAAATTGTGAATAAATTATTAAGGATAATATAGCAGATTTCCCTGCTCAATGCAACCCTAAACTGCCTGCAAAAGGAAAAAATCTGGGCTGTTTTGGCTGGAACAGCAATTGGGAGTGAATTAAGCCGCAAGAAAGCGTCAGGATGCATGAAAGATAGAACTTAGAAAAGAAGTTGAGGCGTTCATTTGAAGGGGAGAGCTGGAAAAAAAGGAAAAGAAAGCGGTGCAGGACGGTTTGTTGACAGGTTAGGGCCAATCAGGTACAATGAGCCTGCATTCAAAGGTACAGAGTATGGGATAGAGACCCGGGTGTGCCCGTGCTGCGGGCGGAAAGGAGCTGCGGGATGGATCTGGCGGATCAGAAGAGGAAA
>CAJLCG010000053.1 GCA_905205085.1 uncultured Oscillospiraceae bacterium | reverse complement strand
TTGAGGGCGAGCCCCGCCGGGTGGCCATCTCCGCCCCCGACGCCCAGACTCTGGCCAAGGAGGTTTGGGAGAACCTGAACGAGGACAACAAGGTCTCCCTGTATGTCAGCTACATTGACCTCTCCTCCGGCCAGGCGGACACTGTGATCATCAACAAGCACCAGTAAGAAGGAGGTCCCCATGCCCTTGACCGACCCCATTCTGGAATTTCAGCGTGCCCGAGCCGCCGCTGCCTTCCAGCCCCCGGTGCTCTGCTCCTCCAAGGCCTTCCCCCTGCTGCTGGCCGGGGTACCCGCCCTGCGGAAAACGCCGGGCCTTGCCACCATGGAGGACGCCGGAGAGGAGTACTTCACCTCCATCCCCTTCTGTCTGAGCAAGGAGGACCAGCAGGCCGCCCGCACCCATCTCTCCGAGGTGTTCGGCATCACCGACAAGGACAGCCTCATTGCCTTCTGCCAGAACACGGTGCACATCCACCGGGAGTATCTGGACTTTGAGTCCTTCTGGGAGGACCGCCCTAATTTCTCTCTGGACGAGCTGACCCCCCAGGCTCTGTCCGGCTTCCAGCGCCTGTCTGACTTCGCCCGGCAGTTCCAGCCCATCGTGGGCCGCCGGGGCTTCCTGGCCTGGGACATCAGCGAAACCCTGGGCTATCTCCGCTCCGCCTGCGCCTGCGAACTCATCTCCATGGAGGAATATCAGGAGCTGTCCCAGTACTGGGTAGAGCAGGCCGCCGCCTTCCACAGCTGGGATGAGTACGCGGTGGACCTGGTATGCGGTGCTGCCTACTGGGCCTTCCGCATCGGCGGCGAGCAGGACGCCATCTCCTACCGGGACCTGAATCTGCGCCTGGTGCGTGATCTGCTGGGCAGCAAGCAGGCCTGGTGCGGCCGCATGTGGCCCCGCCCCGCCGGGAAAGCTTACAAGCTCTCCGAGCCGGAAATGCGGCCTCTGCTGAAAAACTGGGACGGCCCCGCGGCCTGTCTGGCCACCGACGAGATCACCGTCTCCGGCAAACCGGTGGGCTACTGCTACCGGGAGAAGCCGGAGCGGGAAGGACAGGACAGCGGCTGGCGCTTCTTTGCCGCTGTGGAGAGCGAGGAGTACCTCAGCGACCCCTCCCACATCGGGGTGTACTCCCTCAATACCCTCTGCAACTACGACCCCGACCTCATTCCTCTGCTCACCGCCCCCTACGGCAGTGCCTTTGCCCGGGGCGAGGACGGAGCCTTCCACTATGAACCACTCAATCCCCAAGATTCCGATCAGAAAGGATGAAATACCATGACCGAACTGGAACTGAAATACGGCTGTAACCCCAACCAGAAGCCTGCCCGCATCTTTATGGAGGAGGGTGAGCTGCCCCTGAAGGTCTTAAACGGCAAGCCCGGCTATATCAACTTCATGGATGCCCTCAACTCTTGGCAGCTGGTCAAGGCCCTGAAGAAGGCCACCGGCCTGCCCGCCGCCGCCTCCTTCAAGCACGTCTCCCCCGCCGGCGCCGCCCTGGGCCTGCCCCTCACCGACGTGGAGCGCCACATCTACTTTGCCCCCGAGGGAGAGCTCTCCCCCATCGCCTGCGCCTACATCCGGGCTCGCGGTGCTGACCGTCTGTGCTCCTTCGGCGACTGGGCCGCTCTCAGCGACACCTGTGACGCCGACACCGCCCGCTTCCTGGCCGCTGAGGTGTCCGACGGCATCATCGCTCCCGGTTACACCGACGAGGCTCTGGAGATCCTGAAGACCAAGCGCAAGGGCGGCTACAACGTGGTGGAGATCGATCCCGACTACACCCCCGCTCCTGTGGAGCGCCGCAACATCTTCGGCATCACCTTTGAGCAGGGCTACAACGACCTGGACATCAACGAGGAGATGCTCCAAAACATCGTCACCGCCAACAAGGACCTGCCCCAGCAGGCCAAGCACGATATGCTCCTCTCCCTCATCACCCTGAAGTACACCCAGTCCAACTCTGTGTGCTACGTGAAAAACGGCATGACCATCGGCGTGGGCGCCGGCCAGCAGAGCCGTATCCACTGCACCCGTCTGGCGGGCAACAAGGCTGACATCTGGTGGCTGCGTCAGCATCCGAAGGTCCTGGGTCTGCAGTTTGTGGATAACATCCGCCGTCCCGACCGGGATAACGCCATTGACATCTACATCTCCGATGAGCACGACGACATTCTGGCCGATGGCGTGTGGCAGAACACCTTCAAGGTGAAGCCCGAGGTTCTCACCGACGAGGAAAAGCAGGCCTGGATCGCCCAGATGTCCGGCGTGACTGTGGGCTCTGACGCCTTCTTCCCCTTCGGCGACAACGTGGAGCGTGCCCGCAAGTCCGGCGTGCAGTATATTGCCCAGCCCGGCGGCTCCATCCGGGACCAGCAGGTCATCGACACCGCCGACAAATACGGCATGGTGATGGCCTTTACCGGAATTCGGCTGTTCCATCATTAAAATACCTCTAGGGGGGACGTTGTCCCCCCTAGATACGAACTTGCTTCCCAAGGAAACCAAGTTCGATACCCCCCTCAAGGGCCGGGCATGTTCTGCGGAACATGCAGATGCGCTGACGCGCGCCGGCTCTCGCGGGTGGGAACCAGTTCCCCCCGCGTGCCCCCCTCCGCTCTCCGAGGGGAATCGGAGGCAACTTTAGGCCTTTTCTCTTACTAAATGAGGTGTTTGATATGAAAGTATTGGTAGTCGGCGGCGGCGGGCGTGAGCACGCCATCTGCTGGAAGCTGGCTCAAAGCCCCAAGGTAACCGAACTCTACTGTGCCCCCGGAAACGGCGGTATCGCCCAGGTAGCCACCTGTGTTCCCATCAAGGCCACCGATGTGGACGCTATGGTAGCTTGGGCTAAGGAGAACGCCATGGACTTTGTCATGGTAGCTCCCGACGACCCTCTGGCTCTCGGCATGGTGGACGCCCTGGAGGCCGCCGGCATTCCTGCCTTCGGTCCCCGTGCCAACGCCGCCATCATTGAGGCCAGCAAGGCCTTCTCCAAGGAACTGATGAAGAAGTACCACATCCCCACCGCCAAGTATGAGACCTTCACCGAGATGGACAAGGCCCTCTCCTACATTGACGAGCAGGGCGCTCCCATCGTGGTCAAGGCCGACGGTCTGGCCCTGGGCAAGGGCGTGGTGGTGGCCTCCACCGTGGACGAGGCCAAGACCGCTGTCCGGGAGATGATGGAGGACCACAAGTTTGGCCAGAGCGGTTCCACCGTGGTCATTGAGGAGTGCATGGTGGGCCCTGAGGTCACCGTGCTGGCCTTCTGCGACGGAGAGCACCTGGTCCCCATGCTGTCCTCTCAGGACCACAAGCGGGCCTACGACGGCAACCAGGGCCCCAACACCGGCGGCATGGGTGCCTTCTGCCCCTCCCCCAAGTACACTCCCGAGATTGCCAAGGAGTGCATGGAGAAGATCTTCCTGCCTACTGTGGCCGCTCTGAAAGCGGAGGGCCGCCCCTTTAAGGGTGTGATCTACTTCGGTCTGATGCTCACCAAGGACGGTCCCAAGGTGGTAGAGTACAACGCCCGCTTCGGCGACCCTGAGACCCAGCCCCTCCTGTCCATGCTGGACAGCGACCTAATGGATATCTTTGAGGCCTGTGTCAATGGCACTTTGGACCAGGTAGAGGTCAAGTGGAAGGACGGCGCAGCCTGCTGCATCGTGCTGGCTTCCGGCGGCTATCCCGTGAAGTACCAGAGCGGCTACCCCATCTCCGGCCTGGAGGAGGCGGGCAAGTCTGCCACCGTCTTCCACGCCGGCACCAAGCGCCAGGAGGATGGCACCATCGTCACCGCCGGCGGCCGTGTACTGGGCGTTACTGCCCTGGGCGCTGACCTGAACGAGGCCATCTCTAACGCTTATGCCGCCTGTGCCCCCATCTCCTTCCAGGATATGCACATGCGCAAGGACATCGGCAAGGTATGAGTGGGCTTTCTCTGCAAGGGGTCGTCTTTGACGTAGACGGCGTCCTCTTTGATACGGAGCGGCTGACCAATCAAACCTGGCTGGCCGTGGGAACCGAGATGGGTTGGCCCCAGATTGGGGAACACTATCTGAAATTTGTCGGGCAAAACCGCACTGACGCCTTTCAGCGCATGACGGACCTGTTCGGCCCGGAGTTTCCCAGAGAGGAATTCATGCGCCGCTGTTCCGGCCAAAACCAGGCCCGGATGGAGCGGGAAGGAGTTCCGATGAAGCCCGGCGTGGTGGAACTGCTGGACTTTTTGAAGGACCGGAAGATTCCTATGGCTCTGGCCACCTCCACTGGCCGGGAGCGCACGCTGCGCCGCATGGAAATGACCGGCCTGGGCCCTTACTTCTCTGCCATCATCACCGGCGATCAGGTGGTCCACAGCAAGCCCGACCCGGAGATCTATCAACTGGCCTGCCGGGCACTGGGCACAGATCCGGCTCAGACGATTGCCATCGAGGACTCCCGCAACGGCATTCTCTCCGCCCACGCTGCCGGGATGAAGGTGATTATGGTCCCCGATATGATCCCTCCCACTCCAGAGCTGGATGCGCTGCTCTTTCAGCGCTGTGCCAGCCTGCTGGAGGTGCGTGACTTCCTAAGCCCGCAGTTAAATCTTAAATAAAAAGAGAGGACCGACTCTGGAGTCGGTCCTCTCTTTTTTCATTTTTCTTCTCTCAACACATCCAGCAGGCCCTGACAGCCCTGCAGCACATCCCGGTAGGTGGTCTCAAAGTCGCCCGTATACCAGGGGTCGGCCACCTGGCCAGGCCGGTCGGTATAGTCCATCAGAAGATGAATTTTTCCCTCCGGGTCGCCCCCACAAATGCGGGTCATATTGCGCAGATTGGCCTGATCCATTCCAATCAGCAGATCATAGTGGGCGTAGTCGTTTTTCTTCATCTGCCGGGCCGCATGTCCCTGGCAGCTGATTCCATGTTCCGCCAGCTTGCGCCGCGCAGGAGGATAGACAGGGTTTCCGATTTCTTCGGTGCTGGTGGCGGCAGAATCGACTTTGATCTGCTCCTCCATCCCCGCCTTTTTCACCAGATCCTCCATGATAAAGCGAGCCATTGGGCTTCTGCAAATATTGCCGTGGCACACGAACAGTATTTTGGTCATCTTTTTATAACTCCTCATAAATCCCGTATTTCTTCTCAAATACTTGATATTACAGGACTTCTCAACCATATGCTCCATATATTTTTCCCAATAAAGAGCTGCTATCGGCCTATCCTTTTATCTGGAAATAGAAGGCAACATATCATTTACCATAGGTAATACGCTTCTATATCTGCTGCATCCGCCGTTTTCGGTTAGATTTGTCCTTTCCTCAGAAATTGGGGGTTGAAAAATCTGGGACACAGCCAGCCGGCACTACCGCCCCTTATGGGTTATACCGTTGCTCAAAGCGCATGAGCATGACGGCAATTTCCGCTCTGGTGGCATCGCCCTGGGGGTTCAGCTGGGAGCCGGAACCGTTGATAATGCCTGCGCCGCAGGCCCACTGCATGGCCGGAATTGCCCATTCGCTCACATTCTGGGCGTCGGAATAGCTGAGAATATTGGTATCCTCGCCCACAGAAACGTCATAGCCCCGGAATTGCGCGTACCGGTACAGCATCGTGGCCAGCTGTTCCCGCGTGACTGCGTCATCAGGTCCGAAGGTGCTGTCACTGTAGCCGCCCACAACACCTACCACCGACGCCCAGCGGACGGATTCCGTATACCATGTTCCGTCTGCCACATCGGTAAAGGGCAGCGCGCTGGAGGCCACAGGACTGTCCGCCATACGCCACAAAATGGTGGCAATCATGGCCCGGCTCGTGGTCATATCAGGGGCAAAGGTGGTAGCGCTGGTGCCCGCCATCAGGCCATGCTTGTAAACATAGGCAACGGCATCGGCATACCATGCGCCCTCCGGCACATCGGTGAAGGGCAGAGGCTCCGGGGGAATTTTCCGGAAGGAGACCTGGATCTCCACCTGCCTGGCGGGCATCTTAAAGGAGTATTTGCCGTCGCCCTTGTACTCCAGGTCCAGCTCTCTGCCTTTGCTGTCAGTGGCAGAAAGGGAGGCCAGCTCGTAGCCCTCGTCGGGGATGACGGTGAAACGGAAGGTCTCACCCTCCTCGGCGTAACGCTTGTTTGCCGTGACGGTGCCGCCCTCTACCTTGCTGGGCAGAATGACAGAGTAAGTGGGAGTGGAGGAGGAATCACCAATCACGGTGATCCGACCAGAGACTGTACGGCCCTGGGATGCGCTGTACGCCGTGACGATATAGGTACCTACCTGGAGGATACCGCCTGCGGGCGGCGTAATTACCCAGTCGCGATAGGTCGGCGTTCCGCTGACGGTGAATGTCTGCCCCATGATGGACACAGAACCAGCAGGCGCAGTCAGAGACAAGCGGTCGGAGAGGTCGCTGCCGGTGTAAACCAGCGTCGTGGGGGTAAAGACGGGAAGCGGATTGAGAATTTCATAGGTACCGCCGCTATGGCCCAGGGTTCCCCCGCCGGTAAGACAGTCCTCATTGTCGATGGTCATGGTCACACCCCGGTCAACGGAAAGGGTCTGGCCTTGTCCAATTTCCAGGGTATTGCCGCTGGGAATGGTAACGTCTTCGGAGAGGGTCACCGAAGTACCGTAGAGCTGCCCCTCGCCGTCCAGGAAAATCACGCCGCTCCAGCCGGAGGGATCGTCATCGTCCTGGATGTGGTTACCCGCCCCGCTGCCGGTGGCAAAGAGCACGGCGCTACCGTCGGAGCCGGTGGCAAAGGTACCGATGTCGCCGCCAGAGTAGGTAAAGTAAGAGTCAATGTCGGGAGAGGCGCTTTGATAGACGGGCATACCGCCGCTGCCGATGGCTGCGCCCTCTGCGCTTTCTGCGGAGACCGTACCGCCGGAGATGGTGACCGTACCGCCGTCGCCGCTCTTAACAATGAAACGCTGAAATTCATTACTAGCAGAGACCGTGACATTTTTGCCGATGGCAGCTTGGGTGCTGCCGCCGCCAATGGCCGCGCCCCTGTCGCTGGCGGCGGAAACCGTGCCGCCGCGGATGGTGATGGTACCGCCATCGCCGCCGGTAAAGGTTACTTCTGTACTGAGGTTGGTGTTGATATCGCTCTCATCATCCCAGGCAATATCCAGCGCGCCGCCGCCGATGCCCGCGCCATACTGGCTTCTGGCATCGACCGTACCGCCGTGGATGGTGATGGTGCCACCTCTGCACATAGAACTATCCTCTTCAGTGTCACTGCCGTCATCGGTTTCCTTGTTCTCCGTACGGTTGCCATGACCTCCTCCGCCGCCGATGGCCGCACCCAGGGTGCTGGCGGCGGTAACGGAGCCGCCGTGGATGGTAATACTGCCGCCGTCACCGCCGGCACCTGAACCTCCCCCCTCGCCGCCGCCGATGGCCGCGCCGCCCGGACTGGAAGCCTCCACTATGCCGCCGTTGATGGTGATGGTGCCGCCGCTGCCAGCGATGATGCCGCTGCTGCCGCCGATGGCTGCGCCATACTGGAGAACCTTGGAAGGATCCACGTCGGGGGCGGCTTCCTCAGTGACCGTGGCAGAGACGAAGCCGCCGTTAATGGTGATGGTGCCGCCGTCGCCGCCGTTGGCGACGCTAGCGCCCCCGCCGATGGCCGCGCCGCAGCCTACGGCACCCATTTCTTCCACAGAGCCCGGGACTGCAATGGCAGTTACAGTTCCGCCATTGATGGTGATGGTGCCGCCGTCACCACCGTAAGCGTATCTGCTGCCGCCGCCGCCGATGGCCGCGCCGGTGCAGCTGCTGGCCTCGACGGAGCCGCCGTTGATGGTGATGGTGCCGCCGCTTCCGGCGACCTCGGTGGATATGAAACCGAACATAGTGCCGCGGTTGCCGCCGCCGCCGATGGCTGCACCATAGGCAGAACCGATGCTGTAAGCGTCATTGCCGCCAGTACCGTCAGTATCGCCAGTACCGTCAGTATCGCCAGTACCGGCTTTGGCATTGTGGTTGAAGATGGTAGCCGTGGCGGAGACGAAGCCTCCGTGGATGGTGACTGCGCCGCCGTCGTTGCCGCCATTGTCACTGCCGTTTCCGCCAATGACAGCATGGTAGATGGAAGCGTCTTCCTCCGTAATGGACGCGATCAGTCGGCCCATGGTGCCTGTCTGTTCGGACTGGCCGTAGATGGTGAGGCTGTTGCCCGCCTCCAGCTGGATGCCCCCGTTGACGGTGAGGGTGCAGCCGTCCGTCAGGATCAGGTACACGTTGCCTTGTACCTGGACGCGCTGGTTGATGGTGACATTGTCTCTAGCCACATACCAGCCGCCAGTGGTGCTTTCGCCCCAAGTGACGGTGTTTTCGTCCATGAGGGTGTAGGTATCGATGGTTTTTGTCTGTTCTGTCACCATGCTGCCGTCCCAGTCCCGCTCGATGTACCAAACTGGGTCCTGCGCCGCCAGGGCGGTGATGGGCAGCAGCGTCAAGCATAGGGCCAGAACACAAAACAGGCTGAGTATCCGCTTTTTCATAGAGTTCCTCCTTTGCAAACGCACGGGCATCCAAACCCGCCTGCAGTTTGTCTCCGCTTCCGTTACAGGTGCCAATGGTTTAACCATTTCCTTTATTATACATGAAATTTTTGTAAAGTGCCAATGCATTTTAGGTCTGGAATCTTAGAGATTTACGCAGGCTTCATCCGCATGCCCGGGCCTGAAAAAGAGCCCATTCCTTTCCGGCAAAGTTCTTACCACCCACCACCATAGAATGGCAGTGTTACTCTCCTTCGTAAGCCTGACGGAATACTTCGATAATCTGCTCTTTGGTGGCTGTGCGTGGGTTGGTAAGACTGCACACGTCCTTCATAGCATTTTCCGCCATCATGGCAAAGTCCTCCGGCTTGACCCCCAGCTCCTTCAGGTTGGAAGGAATGCCCAGGCGTTGGCTCAGCCGCTTGACGGCGGCGATGCCTTCCTCCGCTGCAGCAGAACAGGACAAATTGTCTCCACGTACTCCCATATTCAGAGCAATCTCCTTAAAGCGGGTCATATTGCCGATGAGGTTGAATTTCATCACATAGGGCAGCAGCACGGCGTTGCACACGCCATGGGGAAGATTGTAGTAGCCGCCCAGCTGGTGGGCCATCGCGTGGACATAGCCTAGTGAGGCATTGTTAAAGGCGATACCGGCCAGATACTGGGCGTAGGCCATTTTGTCTCGAGCCTTCATGTAATTCCCGTTCGCCACAGCCTTGGGAAGGTAGTGGGAAATCATCTGGATGGCCATTGTAGCCGCCGCATCCGTAAGGGGGTTGGAGTTGGTGGATACATAGGCTTCAATGGCGTGGGTGAGGGCATCCATACCGGTCGCTGCAGTCAGCGCAGGGGGCATTCCCTTCATCAGCTCCGGGTCGTTGATGGCAATCTGGGGGGTGACCCGCCAGTCTACAATGGCCATCTTTACTTTCCGGCTGGTGTCGGTGATGATACAGAACCGGGTAATTTCAGATGCAGTACCCGCCGTAGTATTGATGGCCATAAGGGGCATCAGCGGACGGCTGGACTTGTCTACTCCCTCATAATTACGAATGGTACCGCCATTGGCAGCCACCATGCCAATGCCCTTGGCACAGTCGTGGGAAGAACCACCGCCCAGAGAGAGGATGGAATCACACTGGTTTTCCCGGTAGATGGCTACGCCGGCCTCTACGTTCTTGTCGGTAGGGTTGGGTTCCGCACCGGGAAAGACAATGGAATCTACCCCAGATTGAGCTAGAACCGCCTGAATCTGTCCCGCCATACCGCTCTCATGGAGGAACCGATCCGTGACAATCATCGTCTTGTGGCCGCCCAGGCTCTTCATCAGCTCACCGGCCTCTTTGGATGCTCCCATTCCAAAAACATTCCGGGTAGGCAGATAATAATACGTTGACATGACAAAGCCTCCTTACACATTCTCATAAAACACAGACCCAAAATGAAAGTTCATTCAATGTAACTTTCGTTTTGAGTTGGGCTCATTATAGTCAGTAAGGAGGCCGGTTGTCTAATTCCGAATTTTATATACCGGTATATATTTTTTCGTATATGGCAAGCCGCGCTTGAATGGGCGGGGCTTTAAAGCTCCAGCCCGTCCTTTGTCGGATTTCCTAACGTGCCATGAATTGTCCTTAATAAGCTGTGATTCCACATAAAATCAATCAATTTCTGCTGCACCGGATTCGTGTGCTGTTTTAACGAAGATAGGTAGATCGCGCGGGTTGCAATGGGATCATCCAACTGATAGAAGACCACACTCTCCGTGGGTGCTACGTACTCCGGAATTGTAGAACGCAGGAAAGACACTCCTCTCCCTTCAGATACCAGATAAAAAGCGGTCATCATCTGAGTGAGAAAAACAGACACATTTGGCGTAAAACCGGCGTGTTCACAGAGCTGCATACTGCGCTCATAGCTGTCGTTTCCTGCTTGCAGGAGGAGAAAGGGCTCATCCCGGAAAGCTGCCAAGGGAACGGCAGGCTTCTTCCTGCCGGGCTCGTTGCGTTTGAGCAATTCGTCAAAAGAATAACAATATTGACTTAACTGCTTGTTGATGGGAAATCGCGCCGGCACCGCCAAAACAATTTCTTCCATACACCATGCTACCGATTGAATCTTATCGTTTGTTTGCAGCGGTTCTGCCTCCAAAAAGAAATCCAGTTTGTGGCTGAGTAATTTTTCAACCATGGATTCACTTCCGCCTTCCGTCAGCGTCAAGGTAATCTGAGGATTTTCCTCCCGAAATTCTTGAAACAGTTGGGGTAATACATACGTGCAAAAGAACATGGAGCTGCCGATATGCAGCTTCGTTTCTTGACTGCTGAGCTGGGCAAAGTGGGCCCTCATATCCTCCTCAATATTCATTACCTTCTCCACCTGCTGGATATAATACTGACCGGCAGGGGTAAGAGAAATGGGGGTGGTACTGCGATCAAAGATTGGAGTCTTGATTTCCTGCTCCACCTTTTTTACCACAGAGCTGAGCCATGGCTGGGACACATATAGTTTTTGCGCCGCTTTTGAAAAGCTGCGCTCTTGATAAACTGCGTAAATATATTCCTTGTAGTTCAGCATGTCCATCTCTCCATCCGTGAAACTGGTATCTGGTCTATCCTGCATTACAAATGTAAGAAATCAAAACTTACATTGCATTATATCAAACAAGGACGGCAGCAACAAGATGTTGACATATGGGTAAATGTGGCTTTTGATTCCTCCTTAGATGCCCTCACTGGAATAGTCACCCATTCCAATATCCATCATTTTCCTATCTATTGATCCCCTTTTGGCAGAAGTAAGCGCGGGTTATGGTAATCTCCATGACCCGCGCTTGCCGTTTTTTTGATCTATTAAATCGCTTATACGAAAAAACATATAGCTCTTAAAGTAATACAAATTTTACAAAAAACAGTGGTGCATATAAAATTCATCCTGGAAAACGAAATGCAACTAAGTGACTAAAGCGCGCTGGAACACTGACAAACCACGGTTGTAAAGAAAGGAAGCGTAGGAAGTATGAATTATCATATTGCCGCTCGTATGGACCGAATGGCACCCTCTGGAATCCGGAAAGTGAATGAAAAAGCTCTGGCCATGGAGCGGGCAGGTGAGAAAGTCCTCCATTTCGAAATTGGCCGTCCCGACTTTGATACTCCCGAGTATATCAAGAAGGCTGCTGATCAGGCCATTGCGGAGGGCAAGGTCCACTACACCTCCAACTTCGGCCTGATGGAACTGCGTCAGGCCATCGCCGACAAGCTCCAGCGGGAAAATCACGTAGACTACAAGGCCTCCGAGGTGCTGGTCACCGTGGGCCTTTCCGAGGCAGTGTTTGCTGTTCTGGCCGCTCTTCTGGACGAAGGGGATGAGCTGTTGGTGCCCGATCCTGTGTGGCTCAACTACATCAATGTGCCTAACCTGCTGGGAGCCAAGGCAGTCACCTACAGCCTGAAGGAGGAGAACGGCTACCAGATGGATCTGGATGAGGTCCGCGCCAAGATCACCTCCAAAACTCGAGGCATCGTCATTGTCACCCCCAACAATCCCACCGGCGGCGTACTGGAGGAAGACGTGCTCAAGGAGCTGGCCGAGATCGCTAAGGCAAATGATCTGATGGTCATCGCCGACGAGATCTATGAGCGCCTGGTGTACGATGGGGCCAAGCACGTGAGCATCGCCTCTCTGCCCGGCATGAAGGAGCGCACCTTCACCATGAACGGCATGTCCAAGGCCTACGCCATGGACGGCTGGCGGCTGGGGTATGTGGCCGCCCCCGAGGAGTACATCACCGTGATGAACAAGTTCCACCAGCACAATACCACCTGCGCCCCCAACTTTGTCCAGATGGCCGGCATCGCCGCCCTGACCCAGGAGGGAGATGAGGTCCAGGAGATGGTAAAGGAGTATCAGCGCCGCCGGGACTATGCGGTACAGGCCATCAACGCCATCGACGGCATCTCTTGCCTGTGCCCCAAGGGCGCTTTCTACATCTTTATCAACTGTAAGCAGCTGGGTAAAACCTCGGCGGAGCTGTCCCAGTATTTCCTGGAGCAGGCCAAGATCGCCCTGGTGCCCGGAGATGTGTTCGGCCCGGGTGGCGAGGGGTATCTGCGTATGTCCTTCGCCGCCAGTTACGAGAGCATCGTGGAAGGCTGCGGACGGTTAAAGGCCGCGGTGGAGCAGCTGCGGACCAGCGGGAGGTAAAAGGACATGAAAGAACGAAAAAAGCTGAGTCTGGCCGCCAAAACATTTATTGGTTTTGGAGTTGGCATTGTCATCGGTCTGATTTTTGGAGAAAAGGCCACTGTTCTGGCCCCTCTGGGAGACATCTTCCTAAACATGATCCAGATGATCGTGGTTCCCATGGTCTTCCTGTCCATCACCGCCGGCGTGGCCAGTCTGGGCGACCTGCGTAAGCTGCGCAACATCGGCGTGAAGGTGGTGGGTCTCTACGCTATCACCTCGGCCATCTCCGTGTGTATCGGCCTTATTATGGCCAACCTCATCAACCCCGGCCTGGGCTTTGATATGAGCCTGCTCTCGGGCGGAACGGAATATGAGGCCCAAGAAATGCCCAGCATCGTGGATACGCTGGTGAACATGTTCCCCTCGAATATCTTCACTGCCTTTACCTCCGCCAACATGCTCCAGATCATTGTCTTCTCCGTGTTCCTGGGCATTGCACTGATTTTGCTGGAGCAGAGAGGAACCCGGCTGGTAACTGCCATTCAGGATCTGACTGAGGCCATGTACCAGATCACAGGCATTGTGATGAAGTTCTCTCCCATCGGCGTGGCTGCCCTGCTGGCAGAATCGGTAGGCGAATACGGTCTGTCCATCTTCGGCCCCCTGGGCAAGCTGATTTTGACGGTATACGCTTCCGATGTGTTCCTGGTTCTGCTGATGTATGTGCCCATGGTCGCTCTGCTGGCCCGGTTCCCCCTGGGTAAGTTCTTCCGCAACATCTGGCGGCTGTGGGTGGTGACTGCCAGTACCACCAGCAGCAGCGGCTCTCTGCCGGTCTCCACCTCCATCACCAATGAAGATTTCCGCGTTTCTCCGGAGCTGTCTTCCTTTTCCCTGCCGTTAGGTGCTACAATAAACATGAATGGTGGGTGCATCTACTACGCCGCCGCCATTGTGATGACCGCTCAGATGTATCAGATCGAGCTGAGTCCTGCCTCTCTGATGAATATTGTGATCTCCACTGTTCTGGTTGCTATGGGCTGCCCGGGTGTTCCAGGCGGAGCGATCATTATGACCACCATCCTGCTTACCAACATGGGGCTGCCTCTGGAGGTTGTGGGTCTGATTGCCGGTATTTTCCGTCTTATTGATATGGCCAACACTACCTTCAATGTGACCGGAGACGTGGTCACTACCCTGGTCGTGGCGCGCAGTGAGAACATGTTCGTGAATGAGAGCCAGAGTGCGGCACAGGACTAAGCATTCCATCTCAACTCATAAGAAAAGGAGAAGATTTTTATGCGTCTTGCAACCATCAAATATAACGGCAAGGAACTGGCCGGAATTGTAACCGATAAAGGCATCCTCCCCATTGCGGCTTTGAATGCGGCCAAGGGGACTGCCTGGAAAGAAGAGATGTACGATCTCATCTGCGCTCAGCAGGTGCCCGGCCTCACCCAGTGGTATAACCAGGGTGGTAAGGAGGAGCTGGAGACCATCCCCGGCCTGGTTCCCACTGAGCAGGTAGTCTACGCACCCCTCTACCGCAATCCCCGCCGGATCTTTGGCATTGGTCTGAACTACGTGGAGCACGCCGGAGACATTGGCTCTGCCGCTCCCACCGGTTTCCCGGGCAGCTTTTTTAAGATGGCGGATACCCTCATCGGCCCTGGGGACGAAATCAAGCTTCCCGCTCTGAAAGAGGCCCAGAAGACCACTGCGGAGGCAGAACTGGGCGTGATTATGGGCAGAGACTGCCGGGATGTATCAGAGGAAGACTGGGAAAGCGCCATTGTGGGCTACACCACAGTGCTGGATATGACTGAGGAGTCCATCCTCAAGGGCAATGACTATGTCAGTGGCAACCCCCGCTACCTCTGCATCGTGAAAAACTTCCCCACCTTCTTCTCCTTCGGCCCTCAGCTGGTTACCCCCGACGAGGTGCCCGATGTGCTGAAGCTGGAGGTCCAATCGGTTCACAATGGCGAAGTCTACGCCAAGAACACCGTGGACCACATGACCCACAAGCCCGCTCGGCTTGTCTCACTCCACAGCAGCATTCAGGGCTGGTATGCCGGAGATATTCTTTCCACCGGCACTCCCCGTGCCTTCCACATCCAGGATGGAGATGTGGCTGAGTGCCGGATCTATGGCCCCAACGGCTTTGAAATGGCTCCTCTGCGCAACCCCGTCATCGACCTGAAGAAACACCCCGACCAGAACTAAATCACCGATCAGAGGAGGAATATATTATGAAAGCTACCTTTGTTTTAACACCCGCAGAAGCCCGCCGTTTGATTGCCAAGGCGGTTATCCAGACTCCTGAGTTCCAAAAGGCATGGAAGGATGCCTATGTGCTGCTGGCTGGCGGCACCACCAACGCCTTTATCGCCCAGGAACTGGGCTATGAGGTAGAGCCCGGTCAGTGTACCGTAGGCATCAGCTGCGAGGGCATGCTGTGTGTTACCGAACCCTCCACCCGCAAGAGTTTTCCCAATGTGTTCTATAAGGGCCAGCCGGTGGACAAAAAGATTGACGAGGCTCTGCAGGACTACCATGCAGATACCGTCATCATCAAGGGTGCCAACGCATTTGACCTGGACGGCCATGTGGGCATCATCACCTCCGGCTTTAACGGCGGCACCGTCCCCAACTTCATCGGTTACATGACCAGCAAGGGGCTGAAGTTTATCTGTCCGGTGGGCTATGAGAAGCTGGTTCCCAACGTGCCCGCCGCCAGCAAGGCTCTGGGCGGTGCCAGCCACATCGACATCTCCATGGGCGCCGACCCCGGCATGTACTGCCTGAGCAGCGCCGACATCATCACTGAGGTGGAGGCTATTAAGCAGATGTTCCACTGTGACGCCAAGGTAGTGTGCGCCGGCGGCATCGGCGGCAACGAGGGCGCCCACTACTGGGCCGTGGATGGCGAGGAAGCTAACGTCAAAGCTATGGTGGACTACCTGGAGAAAAATATCAAAGGCGAGCCTCCTGTTAAGGGAAACCGGGGCAACTGCGACAACTGCCGCTATCCCGGCTGCCGGTATAACGGAAAGGGAAATCCCGCCTGGATCAAGGATTAAGGCAGCAATTGCATTGCA
>CAJLCG010000052.1 GCA_905205085.1 uncultured Oscillospiraceae bacterium | reverse complement strand
GGCCCCCGTCCCGCAGGCCAGGGCGGGGCCGCTCCCCCGCTCCCACACCCGCACCCGCAGCCGGTCCCGTGCCTCCACAGCGGCAAACTCGATATTCCATTCCCCGGGAAAGGCCGGGTCCCGGCCCAGGGCCGCCCCCCGCACCTCCAGGTCGATTTTCTCCGGCTCCGGGCAGAAAATGACCCCGTGGGGATTACCCATGTCCACCGGATACACCGTCTCCCCCTGCACTTCTACCGGCGGACTCAGCTTAGGTTCCCCCATATCCACCGTGACCTCCCGCACCTGTCCCCCCAGCACATGCAGGCGGAGAAACCGGGGCCCGGCGTCCGTATCAATGGTCAGGCAGGTCTTTCGGGTCAGGCCGTTGTCGTACACGTACTTTCCCACACACCGGATGCCGTTGCCGCACATGGCTCCCCGGGAGCCGTCGGCGTTGTACATCTCCATAAAAAAGTCCCCATCCCGGCCCGGCCGGATGCAGATGAGCCCGTCCGCCCCCACCCCAAAGTGGCGGTCGGACAGCTTCACCGCCAGCCCCGGCAGGTCCTCCGGGACCTCCTTGAGGCAGTTCAGATAGATATAGTCGTTCCCCAGGCCCTCCATTTTGGTAAAGCGCATGCCCGCTCCTTTCCCCGCTCAGCCCCTCCGGGCAGAGTGCGCCCGGACCTACACCGGAAAGGGTATGCCGCTGCCGCTGCGCTTAGTACCTGCCCCTCCCTGCCCGGCTGTTTTCTTCCTGTTTTTCCTCTTTTGTGAATTTTTCCACATCCTCCCCCGGTAGATTTGGAAAGTTTGTCGCAATCCAAACTTGAAAAATCGCCGTCCCGGTAGTATCGTATTATTATTATTCGGGCGCGGCCTCAGGACCGCACCACACAACGGAAAGTGGGGCAAGGACGTCCACCCAGGGCGGTCTTGTCTTCTTTTTTACCCCGGCACCGCCAAAATCAGAGGAAAGGGTTTGAGACAATGAGCGATAAAATCACGGAGATCTTTGGCTCCAATGTGTTCAGCACCTCGGTCATGCAGGAGCGCCTGCCCAAGAAGGTCTTTGCTGAAGTCATGGACGTGATGGAGCACGGCGGCAACATCAGCATTGCCACTGCCGACATCGTGGCCAACGCCATGAAGGATTGGGCCGTAGAAAAGGGCGCCACCCACTACACCCACTGGTTCCAGCCTCTCACCGGCATCACCGCCGAGAAGCACGATGCCTTTATGACCCGCCCCGAGGACAGCAAGACCCTTCTCCAGCTCACCGGCAAGCAGCTCATTATGGGCGAGTCCGACGCCTCCTCCTTCCCCTCCGGCGGCCTGCGCTCCACCCACTACGCCCGGGGCTACACCGCCTGGGACATGACCTCCCCCGCCTTTGTCAAGGAGATGACCGCCGGCACCATCCTGTGCATCCCCACCATCTTCGTCTCCTACCACGGCGAGGCACTGGACAAGAAGACCCCCCTGCTGCGCTCCATGGAGGCCATCAACACCCAGGGTCTGCGCATCCTGCGCCTGTTCGGCAACACTCAGGCCCAGAAGGTCTTCCCCTCGGTAGGCCCTGAGCAGGAGTACTTCCTGGTGGACCGGGAGAAATATCTCAACCGCCGGGACCTCATCTACACCGGCCGCACCCTCTTCGGTGCTCCCGCCCCCAAGGGCCAGGAACTGGACGACCAGTACTTCGGCGTCATCCGGGAGCGGGTGGGCGACTTCATGTCCGACCTGAACCAGGAGCTGTGGAAGCTGGGCATCCCCGCTGTCACCCAGCACAATGAGGTGGCCCCCGCCCAGCATGAGATGGCCCCCATCTACACCATGTGCAACCTGGCCGTGGACCAGAACCAGCTGACCATGGAGACCATGAAGCGAGTGGCCACCCGCCACGGCCTGGTGTGTCTGCTGCACGAGAAGCCCTTTGCCGGCGTCAACGGCAGCGGCAAGCACAACAACTGGTCCATCGGCACCGACACCGGCGAGAACCTGCTGGACCCCGGTGACACCCCCAACGAGAACCTCCAGTTCCTGCTGGTCCTGTCCTGCATCATGAAGGCGGTGGACGTCCACGCCGACTTGCTGCGCCAGTCCGCCTCCTGCGTGGGCAATGAGCACCGCCTGGGCGGCCAGGAGGCTCCCCCCGCCATCATCTCCATCTTCCTGGGCGACCAGCTGGACGATGTGGTCAACCAGATCGTGTCCAACGCCGACTCCATTAAGCTGCTGGCTACCGGCAAGCTGGACTCCGGCGTGTCCACCGTCCCTGTCCTCAACCGGGACGCCACCGACCGCAACCGCACCACCCCCTTCGCCTTCACCGGCAACAAGTTTGAGTTCCGCATGGTGGGCTCCTCCGACTCCATTGCCGACGCCAACACCACCCTCAACGCCATCGTGGCTGAGGCCCTGTGCCAGGCAGCCGATGAGCTGGAGGCGGCCGACGACTTCTCCACCGCCTGCATGCAGGTCATCCACCGCAACATGACTGAGCATCAGCGCATCATCTTCAACGGCGACGGCTACTCCGAGGAGTGGGTCCAGGAGGCCGCCCGCCGCGGTCTGCCCAACCTGCCCTCCCTGGTGGACGCGGTGCCCGCCCTCACCACTCAGAAGGCCATCGACCTGTTCACCCGCTTTGGCATCTACACGCCTCAGGAGCTGGAGGCCCGGGCCGAGATCATGTATGAGACCTACATCAAGGTCATCAAGATCGAGGCCAACACCATGATCCACATGGCCGCCAAGCACTACATTCCCGCCGTCATCCACTACACCACCCGCCTGGCCCAGTCCATCAACGCCGTGGCCTCCGCCTGTCCCCAGGCTGAGCTGTCGGTGCAGCGCAAGCTGCTGCAGGAGGTGAGCCGCTATCTGGCCGACGCCTCCACCGCGCTGGAGCAGCTCAAGCCTCTGATGGCCCGGGTGGACTCCATCGACGGGGTCAAGGAGATGGCCCTGGCTTACCACGACGCGGTGGTGCCCGCCATGGACGCTCTGCGCTACCCCATCGACACCCTGGAGCTGATGGTCGACAAGTCCATCTGGCCCGTGCCCACTTATGGCGATCTCATGTTCGAAGTTTAATAAATGCAAAAATGCCCGCCAGCTCTGCCGGCGGGCATTTTTTATGGACATGTTTTCTTTCCATTCGTTTTCTCGTATCTCTCGGCCTTTTTCGACACAGTCTAGGCTGGGAGGTGATCTACTTTGGAAGACAGCGAAGCACTGTTGCGCTTTATTCACAAAAATGCCGCCATGGGCGTGGGCACCTTGCCCCAGGCTCTCTCTCTGCCCCAGAGCCGGGCTATGACCTCCGCCCTTCAGGATCAGCTGCGGGAGTACCGCGCCATTGCCGCCCGGTCCCAGAGCTACGCCAAGCAAAAGGGGCTGCACCTCAAGGGGCCGGGCAGCGCCGCTCTGACTATGTCGGGGATGATGCTCCGGGCCCAGACCGCCCTGGACCCTTCCACTTCAAAATTGGCCGAGATGATGATCCAGGGCAGCACCATGGGCACGGTGGAGATGACCCGCCGCCTGCACCAGCTCTCCGACCAGTCCGACCCCGAGCTGGTCTCTCTGGGCCGGCAGCTGCTGCAGACGGAGGAGCAAAACATTCAACAGATGAAGCGCTTTTTGTGAAAGAATGCCCGCGGCTTAGCCGCGGGCATTGTTTATGGTCTCCAGCTTCGTTTATATGCATTCTTCCTTGAAAAATCGGCCGCTTCGTAGTATAATGAGCCGCCGGCAAATTGCCGCAAAATATGCGCTGCATCCACAGATGGTGGAGCGGCAGCAGGAGGAATTGAATATGGTAAAGGCAAAAACGAACCTCGAGCACCTGATCTACCTGATGGAACTGGCCCTGCTGGTGGCTATCATGCTGATGATGAACATCACAGGATTGGCCATGATCCCGCTGCCCGGACAGTACGCATCCATTATGACTGTACCGGTAGCGGTGGGAGCTATGCTGCTGGGCCCTCTGGCCGGTGGCGTGCTGGGCGGCGTTATGGGCTGCATCAGCTTCTACACCGCCATTAAGACCGGATTCAGCACCATGTTCCTGGCGGGCTACACCGGTGGTTCCGTGGTGATGCTCAGCTTTCTCAACACCATCCCCACCCGCATTCTGATGGGCGTGTGCGTAGGCTGGATCTTCCGGGCTCTCTACAAGGTGGACCGGAGCAAGACCATCTCCTACTACATCGGCGGACTGGCCGCCCCGGTACTGAACACCCTGTTCTATATGTCCGTGCTGGTAATTCTGTTCCTGAACGCCCCCACCCTTCAGAATCTTCTGGGCGAGGAGCTGATGGCCACGTTTAAAGACAACATTCTGCTGTTTGTGGCCGCCTATGTGGGTATCCAGGCTGTCCTTGAGATGGTGGTTGGCTGCGTGATCAGCGGCACCATCTGTAAAGCCCTGCGGGTCGTAGTGAAACGGTAAAGGAGCGAGACGGAATGCAAGAGATCGGAATTATGGAGGTGGGCGGCTTCCGTATTGGCCACGCCCAGAATGCAGAGGCGGCCACCGGCTGCACCGTGCTTCTCTGCGATCGCATGAGCCCTGCCGGGCTGGATGTGCGGGGCGGAGGCCCCGCCTCCCGGGAGTCTCAGATTCTCTCCCCGGTGGCCCAGGCTGACTCCATCAATGCCGTGCTCCTCTCCGGCGGCAGCGCCTTCGGTTTGGACGCTGCGGGCGGGGTGCAGAAGTACCTGGAGGAGCGTGGAATTGGCTTTGATGTGGGAGTGACCAAGGTTCCCCTGGTGAGCCAGTCCTGCCTGTTTGATTTGAGTGTCGGACGGGTGGATGTCCGCCCCGATGCCGCCATGGCCTACCAGGCCTGTGAAAACGCGTGCTATGACGCCCCTGCCCAAGGAAACGTAGGGGCAGGGACCGGCTGCTCGGTGGGAAAATACCGGGGCATGGACCGAGCCATGAAATCCGGCTTTGGCACCTATGCCATTCAGGCCGGACATCTGAAAGTTGGTGCTCTGGTGGCGGTCAACGCTCTGGGCGACATCTATGACGGAGCCACCCAGATCGCCGGACTGCTCCGCGAGGACAAAACGGCCCTGTCCAACACCCTGGAAGAGCTATTTCAGGACGTGACCATCGCAGGCAACCTCTTTTCCGGCAACACCACTCTGGGCATCGTGGTCACCAACGCCAAGCTGAACAAGACGCAGCTCACCAAGGTGGCGGGCATGACCCACAACGGCTTTGCCCGGGCAATCCGTCCGGTCCACACCAACGCCGACGGGGACAGCATTTACGCCCTGAGCACCGGAGATCTCCCCGGCGATGTGAATGTGGTGGGAGCCATGGCGGCCTACGCCATGGAGCGGGCCATCGTCCGCGCCGTCCGTCTGGCCCAACCTGCCTACGGGCTGCCTGCGTGCAGCTCCCTGTAAGCCGGGACGGCCCCTGCGCCATCAAAGAGGTATTTCACCACCATAACGGATGGAGGCGACACCATTGAACCGTTCCTATCAGGCCTTTCTGAAAAAAGGCATTGACCTGGCTCCCCTTGGTATTGCAGCAAGCTGTGAGGAAACGCTCTATTTTTGCACCCCAAAAGGGGCCCGGACCATTGGCTGGGCCGGGGTGGATGGAATCCATTTTTGCTTCATCCGTGGCTTTGGGGAGATGGTTTTTGCCGTCAGCCCCATGAATCCCGCGCCCAACTATGTACATCCGTTGGCGCGGGATTTTTCGGATTTTCTGCGGCTGCTCCTGGCCTGTGGCGACAGCGCGGCCCTGGAGCAGGCCTGGCAGTGGCATCTTCCCCAGTTTGAGGCGTTCTTGGCAGACAATCCCCCCACCCAAGAGCAGAACATGGTATTGGAGCAGATCCGAGAGCAGACCGGCCTTTCTCCCATGGAGGACCCATGGCACTATCTCCATGAACTGCAAACCAGCTTTGATTACAGTAAAATCAAATATACCCAGGAATTCTATGACCTGGATCTGAATCCCGACGCCCCCCAGCCCGCACCGGAATGGAAGGTCACCTTTGAGGGCGGCTTCTGGGGCCACAGCAGAGAGCGAGCCGGGAAAGAGCTGGCCATTGGCAGAGAGTTTGACTGGGCTGGACATCATTGGCTCATCCCCTCCGTCTACCTCTGTGCCAAAGGGTTGGTCGTGGATTTCTGTATGCAGGTGGAGCCCTCCCAGATTCAGGCTTTCATGGAAAAATGGGACCTGACGATCGAAAATGAGGGCCAGCGGCAGTTTTCTCCGGAAGAGCAGATGCAGTTGGCGCTGGAGAACCCGCTCATCTTGGACTTTCGCTCCACGCTACAGTTAAATGGACGGAAACTGGAATCGACCCACGGCTCCGGGACCGCTTACGCCCCTTGTCTGGGGCAGGGCTATACCGCGATGGACGAGGCGTTGCAGGCTATGGAACACTATGGCCTGGACCCAGACTATGGATGGGTGCTTGCGCGCTTTTCTTACCCCTGGGCGACTAAGCGCAAGCCGACCATTCGCAGCCTTTCTTTGACCATGATCCAGGACCCGGTATCCATTCCAGGCCCACATTTGAAGGTCTTCCATCCGGGGACCACGGCCACGTTCCTCCACGAAGGTCAGGAGCATACGTTGACTGTTCAGGAATATGAGACCAAGATCATGGACTGGAGCAGCATGCCGTATACCGGACTGGAGCACCCCAGCCACTACGCGGCCATGAGTTACACCGTATCGCCGGAGCTTCCGGATGGTGTTTTGACCCTGGAGGATTGCAGGGAGGGAGATCGTCCCCGGCAGCCGCCGTCCCCTCCCGGCCAGCCGGAGGCGGAAAACTACTCCACAATCATCGGGATCATCGGTGGTGTGGACGGTCCAGAGGCCGTTCTCTTCGGGCCCAATCAGTACGGCAAACTCCATGCAGCTTACTCCTCGCTCCACTTTGAACCTGTGGACCATGTGGAGTGGCGGCTGGTATTCCACGAAACACAGTTTGACGATCTGACCGTGGATCTGCTTACACAATGACCGCGCCTCTTCTGGGTATGTGCATCTTAAAGAAATCAAAAAAGGGAGCCTAAGGTTGATCCTTAGGCTCCCTTTTTTCTCTTCTATTGGGCCAGAGACCTGTTGCCGGTGCAGCCGTCCATCCTTATTTGTCCTTCAGCAGCTTGTTGAGCTCCTGCATAAAGGTGTTGATGTCCTTGAACTGGCGGTAGACTGAAGCAAAGCGCACATAGGCCACCTCGTCCACCTTCTTCAGGCGCTCCATCACCAGCTCACCGATCTGGGCGGAGCTGACCTCCCGCTCCATCTCGTTTTGCAGCTTCTGCTCGATCTCGTTGACGATGCCTTCCAGGGTACCCACCGACACCGGCCGCTTCTCGCAGGCCCGGATCAGGCCGCCCATCACCTTGTTGCGGTCAAAGCTCTGACGGCTGCCGTCTCGCTTGACCACCACCAGGGGCAGACTCTCCACCATCTCATAGGTGGTAAAGCGCTTGTGGCAGGACAGACACTCCCGGCGGCGGCGGATGCTGGCTCCCTCCTCCGCAGGGCGGGAATCCACCACTTTACTCTCCAGATAGGCGCAATAGGGGCATTTCATTGGCAGTTCCTCCCAATTTAGGCGTCTTTGCTTTAGTGTAACATATTTTTCTCTTCTGTGGTAGCCCCCACCGAAATTTATTTTCTTCTTCGGTGCTGTTTTTCTCCCGTGGGACATACCAGTGAAGTGGAGGTGACGCCATGTCCGTCCTGCACACACTGACTCAGCAGCTCTGGTGCCCCTGGCTGCTGGGGGGCTTTCTGCTCACCGGGCTGGTCTATTCTCTGGGATCCGGTTTTTTCTCCCTCTTCCACGCCCGGCTGTGGCTGCGCACCACATTGGGCAGTCTGTTGCATCCTGCCGAAACGCAAAAGGGAGGCGGACTGTCCTCCCTCCAGGCCTTAGCCACCGCCCTGGCCTCCACCATGGGCACGGGCAGCATCGCCGGGGTGGCGGCCGCCCTGTGTCTGGGAGGACCGGGAGCAATCTTTTGGATGTGGGTATCCGCCCTGCTGGGGATGATGACCAGCTGCGGGGAAAAGCTGCTGTCGGTCCGCTACCAACAGCCCGCCCCAGGGGGCGGACGCCAGGGCGGCCCTATGTTTTACCTGCGATATGGGGTGGGCTCCCCTCTGCTGGCCGCCTGGTTCGCTCTGGCCTGTCTCCCTGCCACCCTGGCCGGGGGCGGGATGGTCCAGGCGGGCTCCATCGCCGCATCCCTCCACGGAGCCTTCGGCTGGCCGCCCCTGGCCATCGGCCTGGGCACCGCGGCGGCGGCGGGGCTCATTCTGGCCGGGGGCCTGGGGCGCATCGCCCGGGTATCCCAGGCTCTGGTGCCCGCCATGGCCCTGCTGTATCTGGGGGGCGGCACGCTGGTTTTGCTGCTGCGCTGGCAGCAGGTGCCCCAGGCCCTCTCCCTCATCTTCCGCTGTGCCCTCACCCCCCAGGCTGCTCTGGGAGGTGGGCTGGGCTGGACGGCAGCGGAGGCCCTGCGCCACGGGGTAGCCCGGGGGGTGTTCACCAACGAGGCAGGCCTGGGCACCTCCGCCATGGCCCACGGAGCCGCCGTGGTCGATCACCCCGCCCGCCAGGGCATGTGGGGCATCTTTGAGGTGTTCTTCGCCACCCTGCTCACCTGCACCCTCACTGCCCTGGTCATCCTGGTGGGAGGAGTATATCAGCCGGAGGCGGTGTTCTCCCAGCTGCGCCAGGGCACTCTGCCTGACTGGGCTCTGGGGGTCCCCCTCACCGCCCGCTCCTTTTCCGCCGTGCTGGGGGAGGCGGGCGCCTGGATCGTCTGGATCAGTCTACTGCTGTTCGCCTTCTCCTCCATTTTAGGCTGGAGCTACTACGGAGAGCAGGGCCTGCGCTACCTCACCGGCGGGGATCGCCTTCGGCCCCTGTACCGGGCCGTCTTTCTGGGCTGTGTCATCCTGGGTGCCTGCGGCAGCAGCCAGGGGCTGTGGCAGCTGGTGGACCTGTGCAACGCCCTCATGGCCATCCCCAACCTGCTGGCCCTGCTTCTGCTGGCCCCCCAGGCCCTGCGCCTGCTGCGGCAGTGGGTCCGGCAGCAAAACGCCCCGGTGTGACATATCACACCGGGGCGCTTCTATTGCGGTCAATCAAAGCAAAACATAGGTCTGGCCTCGTCAAACAGGTCCACCATACCGCAGTAGTTGAGGGTCTCGTAGGTCTCCAGCCATTGCTGCTGCTCCTCATTGAGCTCCTCCCGCTCCAGATACTCCCCATCCGCTGTGATGATGCCCACTGGGGTGATGGCGGGCATCTCCTCGTAGAGCTGGGAAAGGAAGTTCATAAAGCCGGTCAGAGGCATCCCCGCCATCTGGGCGGTAAGTACGCCCAGGTAGTTGGGGCTGATGACTAACCCCTCCTGCTCCTCAATGTCGTAGTTGGTCCAGATGAAGAAGGGGACCTGGTACTGCTGCATCACCTCTTCGGTGGTACGCTCCGAGAGGGACTTGCCATAGAGCACCTCATAGAAGGCATTTTTCAAAGGCGGCTGGTGGTCGCCGAAGAAGACGATCATGGTGGGCTCGCTGCTCTGCTCATAGTGGGCCACAAGCTGCTCCAAAGCCTGGTCGCTCTCCAGCACCAGGGAGAGGTACTGCTCCGAGGAGTAGTCCGCCTGACGCAGCTCGTCGGATACGGTCACCGTCTTCTCCAGGTTGTTCCACCCCTGGGCGTAGCTGCTGTGATTCTGCATGGTGACGTTAAAGATAAATTGAGGATCCCCCTGCTCCGCATCGGTGATCTGGAAGATGGTCTCATAGTCCGACTGGTCGGAGATGTAATTGCGGATGAGGTAGGCGTTATCCACGTCCTCCTGGTAGAGCTGGTGATCAAAGCGCATATTGTTGTATACGATAGGCCGGTTCCATCCCGAGGACTTATAGGGGTGGAAGGCGGTGCTCTCGTAGCCGTTGACCCCCAGCAGGGATGCCAGGGAGGGCATCCCCTCCTTGGTGTAGAGCTGATAGGCCACCGTGTGGGGCGGCTGGAAGATGGTAGCAAAGCCAGTGAGGTATTCAAACTCCACGCTGGCGGTGCCTCCTCCGGTGACGGGGGAGTACATCCAGCCCTTGATGGTGTTCTCGCTGAGGGAGTGGAGGAAGGGCGTGGGGTCCTGAGAGACCTCCAGCTTATCAAAGATGGTCAGGTCGGAGAAGGACTCGTTCATGACCACAATAATGTTGATGGGCTCCGTTCTATCCGGGTCGCCCTTCACACTGGGGTACTCATCCATCAGCTTGAGCACAAGATCGTGGCTGTAATCGTCGGGCTTATCCACCGAGCTATACCGCAGGGCTACGGTAAAATTGAGGAGAAAGCCGTTGGCCTGGGTGACCCACTGCTGGGTGTAGATGCCCAGAGCAGGCAGCATCCCGGTAAAGAAGAAGGCAAAGGAGTAGCCAATGCAGAAGACCCAGGCCACGATTCCCACCGGCAGAGGCAGCCGGTCCCGCTTGGGCTGCGGCTGGCACATCCACACCAGAAACAGATAGGCCACCAGCAGCACCGCCGCCTGCTCCATGTAGACGTCGATGGAAAAGTCAAAGGCGTCGGCCACATTGGCCGCCGTCTTCCAGCTGGCCACATCGGCAGGGAACAGAATGCGGCCCCGGAAGCGGAGCACATAGTGGTTGACCAGTCCGACCAAAAAGCTCAGGCAGATGGCCAGAGCAGCGGCCCGGCGGCGGCGTCCCAGCACCAGCCGGCACACCAGAAACAGGATGTAGTACCAAACCAGATTCATCAGCACCTGCCAGGCCTGCAGGTCGGAAAACACATCGTTCTGGTTAAGGATCTCCACCATCCAGAAGGCCGCCCAGGGTCCCAGCAGGAAAACCAGTCTGGACAGCCATTTCCACGGCTGGCCCTTCATGTCGGCCACTAGCCGTGGGAACGTATCGCGGTACAATAAAGCTTTCATAGGATCTCCTTTGGCGGTCCTCCCGCCTGTGGTATGGAAACGGCAGCCCTATCCGTTTGCCGTTCCTCTCTAGCATAAAACTTTTCAAAATTTTTGCAAGATGTTTTCCGGAATTTTACGCTTGTCCTATTAGACGCAAATGGGGCGGGAAGGTTTCCTTCCCGCCCCATTTTTCTTACTTAATGGCTGTAAATCCGGGCCACCCGGGGACTGAGCTGAGAGGTCAGGCCGCAGCCCTCGTCATCTCCCACCAACAAAGCCACCTCCTGGGAAGCCAGCAGGTTTCCCTGCTCATCCCAGCCAAACAGGGTCACCGGATCGCCCACCCGGCATGGGATACCGGTAACATCCACCAGAGTCTGATCCATGCAGCAGGCCATCAGCCGGGCCCGCTCGCCTCCTACCAGCACCGGGCCGTGGACCTGTACCAATCCTTCGCTGAGCCCGTCGCCGTAGCCCACAGCGATGGTAGCCACGGTGGCGTCCCGTTCCAAAACCACCTTTCCGCCGTAGCCAAGCGGTGCCCCCGCCTGGAGGGTACGCAGGTTGGTAATCCAAGTGCGCCAGGTCGCCGTCTCGCTCACCCGGCCGGTGGGCTTGGTGGGATGGTCCATGTATAGCCGCCGGCCGATGCGCACGGCGTCCAGGCGGTACTGGGGGAATTGCTCGTGGGCCGCACTGGCGGAAATGTGTCGCAAGGGGATCTCCATCCTTCCGGCTTCCAGCTGTTCCACCCCTTCCAGGAAAAGCTGATACTGCCGCTGGGTCCGCCCTTCATCTCCCAGGTCGGCAAAGTGGCTGAAGGCGCCCATGATCTGGAAATGATTTCTGACACTTCGCCACTCCTCCAGCAGCTTGGCCAGCTCTGCCCCCGGCTCCACACCGGTGCGGTTGAGTCCGGTCTCGATCTTGATTTGGATTTTTACCCGCCGGCCTACTGACTGTCCCAGCAGCGCCAGCACCGGAAGAAGCTCCAGCCGCCCCACCGACAAGGTGAGGTCCAGCTCCACCGCCCCGCGCAGCAGATGGGTGGGCACTCCTCCCAGCACCAGGATCTCCCGGGTGATCCCCGCCTGACGCAGGGCCGCCCCCTCTCCCACCTGGGCCACAGCCAGGGTGGTAATCTGCGGAAACTCCTCCATCACCCGTCCGATCGTTTCCAGCCCCAGGCCATAGGCGTTGTCCTTGAGCACAGGAATCAGCTGTGCTCCCTCCAGCTCTTCCAGGACAGTGGCCACGTTGCGCCGCACACGCTTGAGATCCACGGATAAAATTGAATTATTCAGTAAATTATTCATTTTCCTTCTCTTGCTCCCTCACGCCGAACAGGCCTCCGACCCCCCGCAAGCCTGCCGCTTTCCTCCAAAATATTTTTATTGTCACCTGATTATATCCTCTTTTTCTCCCTGTTTCAACCGGAAATTCCCGTCCCGTGTCATTTGTGCTAAAAAATTTAATTCAATCTCTCACTTTTTGCATAGTTATCTATTGACGATGTATATTTTCCGGTGGTATACTCTTACACAACCTATTCAAGTCCCATGGGCTTGGATGAATGGTATGTAAAGGAGATTATGCAACATGAAAAAGAAGTTTCTTGCTTTGTCCCTGGCTCTGGCCCTGGGTCTTGGGCTGACTGCCTGCACCAGCGGCAACGGCAGCTCCGCCTCTAATTCCGGCTCCAACACCTCCACCTCCCAGAGCGATGCCAGCGGCTCCAATACTGGCGATAAGAAGACCATCGTCTTCGGCACCTCCGCTGACTATCCTCCCTTCGAGTTCCACATTCTGGACGAGAACGGCCAGGATCAGATCGTGGGCATCGACGTGGCTGTGGCCCAGAAGATCGCCGACGACATGGGCTGTGAGCTGAAAATCGTAGATATGTCCTTTGAGAACCTGCTGGCCAATCTGGGCCGCGAGGACGTGGATTTTGTCATCGCCGCCATGGAGCTGGACGCTGAGGGCACCCGTGCCAACGCTGCCGACTACTCCGACCCCTACTACACCGACGAGGCTCCCCTGGTCGTGGTGAAGAAGGAGAACGCTGACAAGTACGCCTCCCTGGAAGACTTCAGCGGCAAGACCGTGGGCGCTCAGACCGCTACCACCAAGGCCGACCTCATCTCCGGCGAGGGCGCTGTGATGACCGGTGTCAATCCCCTGCTGCTGGCCTCCGTGCCTGAGCTGGTGAACTCCCTGGTGTACGACAAGTGCGACGCCGTGGTTCTGGATGCCGCTGTGGCCGCCAAGTATGTGGAGACCAACGACGACCTGGTCATCCTGGACAACATCTCCCTGGGTGAGGCCGCTGAGCCCTACCGTGTGTGGGTTGCCAAGGGCGATCCCAAGGGTCTGATGGATTCCATCAACAAGACCATCGCTTCTCTGGACGAGGAGACCATGGCTTCCATCATCGAGGAAGCCAACACCCTGAGCAGCCAGGCCATCGGTGGTTAAGGGCATATAAACCAATCAGAAACAGCGCCGTGCGGACCGGTTTCCGGCTTCGCACGGCGCATCTGAGTTATAAAACAGAAAGGGAGCAGGCCTATGTCCGAGTTTTTTGCCGCCATTGCGGACACCCCGTTTATGCAAGCCATCCTCAACCCAAGTTCCACCAGCTTTATCAACTTCACCTATCTTCCCAGATACGCCTACTATTTCATCACCGGCGTGGAGTATACCCTGGCGCTGTCGGTGGTGGCGGTGCTGCTGGCCGTGATTCCCGCTCTGCTGCTGGCCCTGATGCGCCTGAGCAAGAACAAGCTGATTCACACCCTTTCTGGAGCTTATATTGCAGTTTTCCGCTCCACTCCTCTGCTGGTTCAGTTGTACATCGTCTACTACGGCCCCTTCTATGCCATCAAGCTGCCTGACCTCTATCTGTTCGGCTTTATCAACATGAAGATGTTTATTCCCGGCGTGGTGGCCTTGGCCCTGAATAGTTCCGCCTACGTGGCAGAGATTTTCCGGGCCGGCATCCTGGCAGTGGACTCCGGCCAGACCGAGGCCGCCCGCTCTCTGGGCCTGTCCTCCTGGCAGTCCATGCGTCTGGTGGTTCTCCCCCAGGCTGTCAAAAACGTTCTGCCTGCCTTAGCCAATGAGCTGGTCACCATGGTGAAGGAGTCCTCCATCTGCTCCGTTATGGGCATGACCGAGCTGATGTGGGGCGCCAAGACGGTGGGCACCACTACTTACATCACTCTGTCCCCCTATGTCCTGGCCGCAGTCATCTATTTCTGCATCAACTTCCCCGCCAGCAAGGCCATTGAGGCCATTGAAAGGAGAATGCGTCGTGGCGACAAGCGCTGATCTCATCCGTGTTGAGCACGTCATCAAGGAATATAACCACGGAGCGGTAAAGGCCCTCAACGACTGTTCCCTCTCCATCCAGAAGGGTGAGGTAGTTGCCATCATCGGCCCCTCCGGTTCAGGCAAGTCCACCCTGCTGCGGTGCCTCAACCTGCTGGAGGTCCCCTCCAGCGGACACATCTACTTCAACGGCGTGGACATCACCGACAAGAAGGTGGACATCAACCTCCACCGCCGGAAGATGGGCATGGTGTTCCAGCACTTTAACCTCTTCCCCCACATGACGGTAAAGAAGAACATCACCCTGGCCCCGGTCCAGCTGGGACTGAAAAAGCAGGAGGAAGCCGATGCCCAGGCCATGAAGCTGCTGGAGCGCATCGGTCTGGCCAACAAGGCGGACGAGTTCCCCAACATGCTCTCCGGCGGCCAGAAGCAGCGTATCGCCATCGTCCGCGCCCTGGCCATGGAACCTGAGGTCATGCTCTTTGACGAGCCCACCTCCGCTCTGGACCCGGAGATGGTGGGCGAGGTGCTGGACCTGATGCGGGACCTGGCCCACGAGGGCATGACCATGGCGGTGGTTACCCACGAGATGGGCTTTGCCCGTGAGGTGGCCAGCCGGGTCATCTTCATGGACAGCGGCGCCATTCTGGAGGAAAACTCTCCCCGTTTTCTGTTTGACTCCCCCCAGAATCCCCGTACCCAGGCCTTCCTGAGCAAGGTACTATAAAAAGATCCGCGGCAGATCAAACGATCTGCCGCGGTTTTTTTAACTGTTTTCCGGTATTGCCTTTTTCTCCGGTCTCTTGAAGCGCTGTACCAGACCGATGATCTGTCCGGACAAGAGCACCGTCAGTAGGGAGCAGGCCAGGCGCTTGAGGTCGATGTAGCTCACCGATAGCCCCAGCACCACCAGATCGGTGATCAGGTAGGCCCACTGGATATCCCAATGGGTGACCGCGGACATGCTCATAGCCAGGGCGTCGTCCCCGCCGGGGGCTCCCCCCGCACGGACGCTGAGCCCCACGCCGATTCCCACGAACAGAGCCCCCAACACGGCCGCCAACAGGGGATGCTGGGCCAGCTGAGGCCAGATGGGGTCGAACTGCTCAAACAGGGCGTAGAACAAGGAAAACCCGCCGCCGGCAATGATAGAGTAGCCAATAAACTCCTTGCCCAGCAGGCGCCATCCCATCCAATAGCACACGGCATTGAGCACCAGACCTGTCACCGCCGGGGAGATTCCAAACCAGTGGTGCAGCAACAGGGTCATGCCCAATACGCCGCCCTCGGTCACGCCGGATAAGGCGTGCACATTGTAAAGGCCAAAGGCTAAGATTGCGCTGCCCAGCAATGCCAGCAGACACTTCTTTGGCTTCAACAGGGAAAACAAAATAACAACTCCTTTTATCCCGTCTATTTTTATTATAGACGTTTTCCTCATTTTTGGCAACTGTTATTGGCTGTTTTCCTTATCTTCGCCCTTTTTCACAATGATTTCCCCAATCTTGAAATATTCCATATCGGGCCGGGTACAAAAGAGCAAA
>CAJLCG010000051.1 GCA_905205085.1 uncultured Oscillospiraceae bacterium | reverse complement strand
GGTCCATGCCGGAGTACTTACCGTAGCCCTCCACCACCTTGCCGTTGTCGTCCAGCACGCGGATGGTCTCCAGGTTCTGGCGCAGACCGACCTCAAAGTCGTTGGGGTCGTGGGCAGGGGTCATCTTTACGCAGCCGGTACCAAACTCCATGTCCACGTACTCGTCGGCCACGATGGGCATCTCACGGCCCACCAGGGGCAGGATGCACTTCTTGCCCACGATGTCCTTATAGCGCGCGTCGTCGGGGTGGACGGCCACGCCGGTGTCGCCCAGCATGGTCTCAGGACGGGTGGTGGCCACGATGACATAGCGGCCCTCCTCGCCCTGGATGGGGTAGCGGATGTGCCAGAAGTAGCCGGGCTTGTCCTGATACTCCACCTCGGCGTCGCTCAGAGCGGTGACGCAGTGGGGGCACCAGTTGATGATGCGGCTGCCCTTGTAGATCAGGCCCTTTTCATACAGACTACAGAAGACCTCACGCACCGCCTTGGAGCAGCCCTCGTCCATGGTGAACCGGGCGCGGTCCCAGTCGCAGGAGACGCCCATCTTCTTCTGCTGCTTAACGATGCGGTCGCCGTACTTGTGCTTCCAGTCCCAGACACGCTCCAGGAACTTCTCGCGGCCCAGGTCGTAGCGGGTCAGACCCTCCTTGGTGCGCAGCTCCTCTTCCACCTTGATCTGGGTAGCGATGCCAGCGTGGTCCATGCCGGGCACCCACAGGGCGGCATAGCCCTCCATGCGCTTAAAGCGGATGAGGATGTCCTGCAGGGCGCAGTCCATGGCATGGCCCATGTGCAGCTGGCCGGTGACGTTGGGGGGCGGCATGACGATGGTGAAGGGTTTGCGCTCCGGGTCACGGTGACCCTTGAAGCAGCCGTTCTTCTCCCAGGTCTCATAGACCCGGGACTCGACTTCCTGGGGCTCATAAACCTTTGGCAGTTCTTTTTTCATGGGTGTTGTAACACTCCTCTATTGTGTGCTCCGGCAGGGCCGGGCAGGGTTCGGCTCCGGGCAAAAAAATCGCCCTGAGCCTTTTAAGGCTCAGGGCGAACGAAACGTCCGTGGTACCACCTGAGTTCGGACCTAAGGTCCGCGCTCTGACCCGGTAACGGCGGGAGCCGCCGTCCCTTACTGTAACTTGGGGGACGGAGCTTGGAAGCCACCTTCACCTGCTTTGGGGGGAGACTCGCACCGACCGTCTCCTCGCTGTGCCGCCTGGGCAGGCTACTCCTCTTCCGCAATGCTTTTACAAAATAACATTATAAAGAGGCAGTTTCCAAATGTCAATGGGGAACTTCACTCACTTCTTGTCAAAATACTCCCGGGTCAGGCGGATGACCGTGCCGGACAGAAGCAGCAGGCCCACCAGGTTGGGGATGGCCATCATGCCGTTGAGGGTATCGGAAATGTCCCACATGAGGGCGCCGGAACCCACCGAGCCCACGATGCACATGAGGACAAAGGCAATTTTAAAGATGTAGTTGACCACCTTGTTGTTGTTGCTCAGATAGCCCCAGCAGCGCTCGCCGTAGTAGCTCCAGCCCAGGATGGTGGACAGGGCGAAGAACAGCAGGCTAATTTGCAGGACCGTGCCGCCGATGGTGCCGGGGAGAATGGCGTTGAAGGCTGCCGCCGCTGCCGCGCCGTTGGAGGCGAAGGAACTGAGGTCATATTCCAGCACGCCGGAGAGAAGAATGGCCATAGAGGTAAGGGTGCAGATGACGATGGTGTCCACAAACACCTCAAACACACCCCACATGCCCTGCTCCACCGGCTCCTGGGTGTCGGAGGCGGCGTGCGCCATGGGAGCGGAGCCAAGGCCGGCCTCGTTGGAGAACACGCCTCGAGCCACGCCCTGCTGCATGGAGACCATGATGGTGTAACCGGCTACACCGCCGCCGATCTCACGGGGCTCCAGGCTGAAGGCCTGGGTAAAGATGGAGGCCAGGGCAGCGGGCACATCGCTGATGCGCAGGACGATGACAGCCACGCCGGCCGCAATGTAAAAGATAGCCATGAAGGGCACCAGGTAGGAGGCCACCTGACCGATGCGCTTCACGCCGCCGATGACGACGATGGCGGTGAGGATGGCCAGAATGATGCCGGTGTACAGGGGGTCCAGACCAGTGAGAGACTGTACCGCGCCGGCAATCTCGGTGGACTGGGCGATGTTGCCGATGCCAAAGCAGGCGATGCCGCCCAGCAGGGCGAAGAGAATAGCCAGCCACTTCTGGCCCGCGCCCTTCTCAATGTAATACATGGGGCCGCCGTAGTGGGCTCCCTTCTCGTCCACCTGGCGGTACTTTACCGCCAGAACGATCTCGGCGTACTTGGTCATCATGCCAAAGAAGGCGGACACCCACATCCAGAACACGGCGCCGGGGCCACCTACGAAGATGGCGCCGGTGACGCCGGCAATGTTACCAGTACCCACGGTGCCGGCCAGGGCGGTGGAAACCGCCTGGAAGGGGGTGAGGTTATGCTGGCTGTCGCTTTTTTTCTTATCCTTGGAAAACAGAGTGCCGATGGTGTTGCGCAGGATATACCCAAAGCGCCGGGCCTGCAGCCCCCGGGTGCGGAAGGTGAGATAGATGCCGGTGCCCACCAGCAAAACAAGCATGATAGGGCCCCAGACCACGCCGTTTACCGCACTGTTGATGGCTTCAATTTGTGCAAGCATTGTGATCCCTCGCTCTCATGTTTCAGCGGAACACACACATCCGCTGTGCCCAAGTAAAGGGCTAAAGATACTCCACATTATAGCGGGTTTTCCATTTGGATGCAAGCGAGAGATCACAAAAATGCAAAAAGGGACGAAAAACGGAAAAAACAGGAGGAAAACCTACAAAATATGCAAAGGATATCCGTCCAGCTGCACCACCTGATCCGCCAGGGAGAGCACCTGGGTCTCGTGGCTGGACAGCAGTACCGGTGTGCCCAGCTCCCGCAGGAAGTCCATCAGCCGCTTTGTGCGTTCCGGATCGATGCCGGTGAAGGGCTCGTCCAGCAGGTAGAGCTTCCCGCCCAGGGCCAGACAGCGCACCAGAGCCAGGCGGCGGCGCATCCCGCCGGAGAGGGCGGCGGGACGGCGGCGTTCCTCCCCCTCCAGCTCCGCTAGGGCAATCCAGCGGGGCACCTCATTCCAACGGCTGCGGGGCAGCACGTCTGTGAGGTGCTGCTCTACCGTGCGCCAGGGAAAGAGACGGTCCTCCTGAAACAGGAAAGCGGTCTCGGCGGGGGCAATGCCCTCCACCTGCCCGCTCTGGGGCTGCTCCAGTCCGGCGATGACCCGAAGAAGGGTGGTCTTTCCGCATCCGGAGGGGCCGGAGAGAACGGTCACTCCCTGGGGGATTTTTAGGGAAAAGTGGTCCAGCACCTGCTTTTCCCCAAAGGAGAGGGTCAAATCAATGACCTGCATGGGACGCACCTCCTTTCCAGCGCCGCACAGCAGCAGCCAGCAGCCACTCCATGGTCAGGCTCAAGGCCACCACTACCGCCGTCCAGGCGAAAAGCGTGGGGATCTCCAGATAAAACTTGGCGTTGTACACCTCCGTGCCGATTGCCTGGCGTGGGGTGCACAGTACCTCGGCGGCCACCCCAGACTTCCAGGCCAGCCCCATACCGGTGGTGACGGCGGAGAGAAAATAGGGCTGGATGGAAGGGAGGTAGATGAGCTTGACCTTTTTCCAGCGGGAGAAGCGGTAGGCCCGCCCCAGCTCCAGCAGCTGCCGGTCGGCCTGGCTGATGCCCTGCTTTACATTGCTCCACACCACAGGTAGCACCATCAGGGTGACGATGACCATGGGCACGGTGGAGCGGTACACCGCCAGCATCACCAGCAGAATGAAGGAGACCACCGGTACCGCCCGGATCATGCGGATCACCGGGGAAAAGAGAAGGTCGGCCCAGGAACAGGCACAGGTGAGGGCGGCCAGCAGAGCACCCAGCAGCGTGCCCAGCACCATACCGGCCAGGATGCGGCCCAGAGACAGGGCAATGGTGGCCCAAAATTCGCCGGTGACGCAAAGTCCGGCCAGGGTCTGGACCACCGTCCAGGGAGTGGGGAGGAAGAGCCCCAGCTTCTGCTCCTGGGCAAAAAGGGCCGCGAACTGCCAAACCCCCAGCCAGAAGGCCGGGGGCAGCAGATAGGTTAAAACTTTACGCCACGCCATAGTAGAAGCTGTCGTAGGGCATGCCGCCGCCAATGGAGGCGGGGTTGGCCTGGAACAGAACGGAGAAGTAACCCTCCACCAGGTCCTTCATCTCCTGGCCGGAGGCGAAGGTGAGGTTGCACTGGGGAATGGCCGCGGCGGCAATGGCGGCGCTGGGGGTAATCTTATATTGGGCTACCAGCTCGCTGGCCGCATCCACATTGGCCTCGTCCTTCATGTAGTTGATGGAGGCCTCATACTCGGTAAGGAAATCGGCCACTGCCTGGGGGTTCTCCTCAATAAACTCGGTGCGGGCCACCACGCAGCCCATGGCCAGAGAGCCGTTGCCCAGCTCATCCCAGGCGTCAGACAGGGAGATGGCCTGCTTGACCGCACTGTCCTTGGCCATCAGAGCGGTGGCAGCGGGGACGGGGAGCATGCAGATGGCGCTGTCGGAGGAGACCATCTTAGCGGATACCTCCTCGGCGGTGAGCCACTCGATGGTCACATCGTTGGCGGGGTCCACGCCGTTCTCGGTGAGCAGATAGTTGAGAATGTACTCGGGATTGGCGCCCTTGCCGGTGGCGTAGATGGTCTTGCCGGACAGGTCAGCCAGGGAGGTGACGCCCACATTCTTATCCAGAATGTACAGCACGCCAAGAGTGTTCACCGCCAGCATCTGGATGGAGCCGTCGGTCTGAGCGGAGAGGTTGGCGGCCACGTTGGTGGCGATGGCGGCAATGTCCACCTCGCCGGAGGTGAGGGCGGTCTGAATCTGGCTGTTGTCGGTGACCACCTCAGCGTTATAGTCGTTCAGGGTGGTGCCCGCCTCGTTGTCGGAGAGCAGCTTGGCCGCGCCCACGCCGGTGGGGCCGGAGAGGACCATCAGATTGACCTGGGTGCGGTCCTCCGTGTTCTGGCTGGTGGACTGGGAGGTGCTGTCCGAGCCGGAAGCGGAGCTGTTGTCGGCACTTTTGGGGCCGCAGCCAGCCAGCAGGGACAGGGTGAGTGCGGCGCACAGGAGCAGAGAGAGTTTGCGTTTCATAATATCTTCCTTTCATTTTGAAACTACAAGGTTACAGGACGGACTGGAGGGCGGGGAGGCTGGGAACTTCAATGGTCTTCCCCGTGCGGCGGATGAGGTCCGCCTGCTCCAGTGCGTCAAAGGCCCGGTAGAGGGAGGCCCGGCTGAGCCCCAGCTGTCGGGCCAGATCGGTGGCCGAGATGTTTACCGCGCCGTCCACGGCATTGGCCAGCAGATACCGGGCCAGCTTGCCCTCCGCCCCCGCCTGGGTCACCGACTGGAGCCGCCCGGAGAGAAACCGAATGCGGCCGGACAGATAGCGCAGGTAGTTGCGGCGCAGTACCGGCTCCTCCCCCAGCAAACGGTCCACCGTGGCCTGGGGAAAGAAAATGGCCCGGCAGGGGGTGTGGGCGGTGAGGGTGGTGGCGTAGTCGGGGGCGTCGTTATAGAGGGCGGCGGCCCCAAAGAGTTCTCCGGCCTCCAGGGTGCTCACCGACAGGGCACCGTTGGTCACACGGACCTGCCCGGACAGCAGCACCCCCAGACAGCGGAGAAACCGGTGGGGCTGATAGAGTACCTCCCCAGCGGAAAAATCCTGGACCCAGGTGTCCTCTGCTCCCGCTACGCGCAGCACCAGCGCCTCGTCCGCGTCCAGCAGCAAGGGACAGCGGCCCAGCAGAGCGCGCTCTTGGACGGTAAGCTCGGTCACAAGGGACACCTCCAAACTGTCTTATTTGAGACAGAATGATCATACCACGCAGGCGTGCCCCGGTCAAGAACAAAAAAGACCGGAGCGAATGCTCCGGTCTTAAGAAATGAAAAGAATTAAGGGTTACTGGAATCCAGTCGGGATTTGAAGTAGCCGTCGGCGCAGTAGATGGCGGCGGCGGGATTATGGCCGGTGGCCCGGTCCTTGGCCACCAGGGTGGTGACCAGGGACTTGGAATATTTATAGAAGAGGGAGTCGTGGCCTACGCACAGGCCCAGGCAGATGTTGAACTGGGTGCCCTCCTGGTTGAGCAGCTCCGCCTGGGCGATGGGATTGCACATCACCTCATAGCTGCCCGGACGCACCCGGTACTCTGCGGGTACACCCACCCGGTCCTTGGGGATGGAGCCGGTCTTGCAGATCACCGAGGAGACCTCAAACCCATTCTGCCGCAGAATGCGGTCCACAATGGCGGCCTCTTTATGGAGCCCCGCGCAGAAGGCCAGCCCCAGCTTAGTGTAGCCCATCCGCTTGGAAAACTCTACCGTCTCCCGCAGGCGGGGCCAGCGGCAGTAGCCCGCCGCCTCGATGACGGCGCTGGTGACGAAGAAGTCGTGGTTTTCTGGTTTGTCGTACTCCTCCAAAAGCTGCTCAAAAAAGGCTGGGTCGTGCATGGGGCAGTTCTTAGGCATCTTGTCCAGCTGCCCGGAGCGGCAGGCCTCTACGGCACATTGGGCGCAGGTAAACATCCTTTACCCCTCCTTTGCCGCAAGAGAATCGAGGTAGGCGGCCGGGCCGCTCTCGTACAGGTCGCCGCCCTGAGAATCCAAAATTACCGTAAGGGGAAAATCCTTTACTTCCAAACGGCGCACGGCCTCACAGCCCAGATCCTCCCAGCAGATGACCTCCAGCTCCTTAACGCTCCCGGCCATCAGGGCGCCCGCGCCGCCCAGGGCGGCCAGATACACTGCCCCGTTGCGGACCACCGCGTCCTTCACAGCCTGGTTGCGTTTGCCCTTGCCGATCATGATAGACTGGCCCAGGTCCAGCAGCCGGGGGGAGTAGGCGTCCATTCGTCCACTGGTGGTGGGACCGGCGGAGCCGATGACCTGGCCAGGCTTCTCCGGGGTGGGACCTACGTAGTAGATGGCGCTGCCCTCCAGAGGGAAGGGCAGGGGCTCTCCGGCGTCCAGCCGCTCCATGAGCCGCTTGTGGGCGGCGTCCCGGGCGGTGTACACCACCCCGGAGAGGAGCACGGTATCTCCGGCCCGCAGGGGGGCCAGGTCCTCCCGGGTGACGGGAGTGGTCAGTTTATATTGCATGGCGTTGACCTCCTATTTCCTGGAATCGTAGATGGCGTAGACGATACAGCCAGTGGCGGCGGCACTAACCCCAAGAATACAGCCCGCCACATCAAGAAAGCACCCTAAGTATCCCACAATAAGGACAAGAAAGGATGAAAAAAGTGCTTTTAGAAGCATGAAAAGCCTCCTTTACAGCTCCACCGTGGCCCGGCGAGTCACGTGACAGCTCACATTGACGGCCACCGGCAGCCCGGCCACATGGGTGGGGGCGGTCTCAATGGACAGGCCAAGGCAGGTGGTCTGTCCGCCGAAGCCCTGAGGACCGACACCCAGGGCGTTGATAGACTCCAGCAGCTCCTGCTCCAGCTGGGCGTAGAAGGGGGCGGGATTGGGCTGGTCGATGGGGCGCAGCAGGGCGTGCTTGGCCAGATAGGCCACCTTGTCAAAACTTCCGCCGATGCCGATGCCCAGGACGATGGGGGGACAGGGGTTAGAGCCGGCCAGACGCACCGTCTCGATGACAAAGTTTTTCACGCCCTCCACGCCGTCAGCGGGCTTGAGCATTCCCAGGCGGCTCATATTCTCACTGCCAAAGCCCTTGGGGGCCACGGTGAGGGTGCACCGGTCCCCGGGAACCAGGCGGACGGTGATGGCGGCGGGGGTGTTGTCCTCGGTGTTCACCCGGCGCAGGGGGTCGCCTACGATGGACTTGCGGAGATACCCCTCTCCGTAACCTTGGCGCACACCCTCGTGGATGGCGGCCTCAAAGTCGCCATCGATATGCACATCCTGGCCCAGCTCCACAAATACGCAGGCCATGCCGGTGTCCTGGCAGACGGGCATGTGAGTCTCCTCGGCCAGCTTCATGTTGTCCCACAGAAGGCCCAGAGTCTCCTTGGCCAGGGGCCAGGGCTCGGCCTTGCGCTGCCGGTCCAGGGCGGAGACAATGTCGGCGGGCAGGTAGGTGTTGGCCTGGATGCACAGGCGAGCCACCGCTTCCGTAATGGCGGCGGCTTGGATGGTACGCATACACATTCCCTCTTTCTTCGCATTTTCTCCATTGTATCAAAATGGGCTCCGCTTTTCCAGAGGAGGGCAAAAAAATCCCGCCGGGAGTTCCGGCGGGATGTGCAGTTACTGGGGGAAGGGAGCGGAGTGCTCAAAGGTTCCGTAGGCGGAGCGAATGGGGCCGTAAGAGCCCAAAGAGCTCAAGCCCCCCAGGTCATCGATGGAGCGGAAGGGATAGTGGAGCAAAGCGGTCTGGCGGCGGAGCAGGAGATGGGTGAAGTCGTAGTAATCATAGGTATTTTCCCGGTCTAACTGCTCGCTGGCATCAGCGGTATAGGCCAGATAGCCGCTCAGCGCGGTGGCCTTTTGGGGGATGGAGAAGGAGAAATAAGGGGCGTAGTGGAGGTGACCCAGGCGTTCCAATTCTTCCTCGTACCACCACTGCTGCTCCTCGGTGAGCTCCTCTGCGGTTTGGCCGCCCATCAGATGGACCTGGGGATGGGAGAGATAGGTGGTCTTCCCCTCCTGCCAGAGTAGGGCGGCGGTATAGTCATCGTGAGCGTTGTTGCCCGACACATCCAGGGAGAACTGTTCCTGGAGCCGCAGGGCGGGCAGGCTGTCGTACCGGAAGAAGGAATACCACCGCACCTGCCCCTGGGGGAGAAAGACCAGCCACACGGAGAAGCGGGCCTGGGCGTCGTCCAACGGAACAAGAAGATCGGTTCCTTCGGTCTGGGGGACCTTGTCATCGGAGAGGTTCAGGTCGCTCCAGGATCCGGTCTGAACGGCGTAGGCGTCCTTGCAGCGGGTAAGCTCTGCCTCGTCCAGAGTGTCGGCCAGCTCTTGGGGCAGCCCCAGCTCCACCAGATGGTCACGCACTGCGGTCTGCTCCCCTGCCAGGGGGGCGGTGACCTGCTGGGCCTCCCCGGTGGGCAGGCGGCTGCTGAGCCACAGGGCAGGGGGGATGGCCAACAGCACCAGGAGAAAGACGCCCAGCACCAAGCGCTTGCCCGGTACCCGTACCGGCGCAGGTGCAATGTCATAGCCCCGGCCCGCCAGGGCCTCGCTCTGGCGGAAGATGCAGACCAGCAAGTAGATCTGGAGCACGATGACGGCAATACCCCGGCCATAGTAGAGCCAGTCGTTGGTGATAGAGTAGCCAAAGAAGGAGGGTTCCGTAGCCGGGTCCAGGGTGACCCACAGAGTAATGGCCAGAGACAGAAGGTAGGCCATAAGCCCTCGGCCCAGCCAATCCTTGGGCTTTTCCCCCGTGATCGAGACAAAGCGGCGGCGAATCCCCGCCCGCAGGGCGAAGAGAAGCAAAACGTTGGCGGCTATTGTTAAAGCGATTAGAAAGGCGTTGGTCCAGACATTTTGTTCCAGGGCTGTGAGCAGCGGGGTAGCGGCGAGAATGTCTGAGACCATGTGGAACACCAGCAGGAAGGCGGACAGCCCCCAGCACAGGGTAAACCAGGGGTCACTTTTCCGCAGGGAGCGGTAACCCAGGTAGAGCAATGTGGCTCCCAGCAGGGGCAGCAGGTACTGGAGATAGAAAAATTCCAGGCGGAACGTGATCAGCACCATGCCCCAGATAATTTTGCGGATGGAGGCCTGCCAGGGGGTGTAGTCTGCCACCTCCGGTTCGGGGGGCGGGAGCTGGGACATCTGGTCCATTAGCTGGCGGTCAAATTCATCCGGTTTCACAGCGCGTCACCTCCTAACAGCGTTTGCAGGCGTTTGCGGATGCGGTAGAGCTTTCCCTCCACCGCCCGCTCCGTGGTGCCCAGCTCGGCGGCGATCCGGGCGGTGGACTGAAGGTAGTAGTATTTGCGGTAGAAGAGGGTGCGGTCCCGGGCGGACAGCCGGTTCACCGCCTCCTGGAGCCGCTGAATCCGCTCCTGGCGAAGCACTTGCTCCTCTGGCCCAGGGGCCGGATCGGGGCGGCGGGGGTCCAGCTCATCCCAATCGCCCCGGCGGCGCTGAGCGCGCAGGTGGTCATAGGCGGCGTTGCGGCAAAGTGCGGTGAGCCAGGTGGCGGGGCTGGCCTTCTCCCGGTCGTACTGGTGTCGTCCCTCCCACAGCTTGGAGCGGACCTGGGCTAGGCAGTCCTCCCGGTCCTGGGGGTCGGAGAGCATGCCGGAGATGATGTAGCGCAGCATGCCGTCATAGTGGGTCAGCAGCTGCTCCAGGGCCTGGTGGTCGTCCTGCCTGAGCCGCTCCATCCATGCCGATGGGTCCATGTCCTCACCTCCTGGTTGTTGTTTCTATTTGTATATACGGGGCTTTACGGGAAATCCCACGAAAAAGTTTGCCCCGGGCCGTTGTGTGCAGCTCGGGGCAAAAAGGTGATATTTAAAAGGGGAGCAGAGGCCCGGCGGCGGTAAACACTGCCCCAAAGACCAGGGCAGGCAGCATGTTGGCCACCTTGAACTTGGTGCCAAAGCACAGGTTGATACCCACGCAGAAGATGAGCATGCTGCCCAGGAAGGACAGGTTGTCAATGACAGGCTGGCTGAACACGGGGGAAAGGAGCCCGGCGCACAGGGTAACCGCTCCCTGGAGGACACCCACCGGCAGGGCGGAGAAGATGGCCCCCTTGCCGTAGGTGGAGGCAAAGATCATCACAATGAGAAAATCCAGGATGGATTTGGTGTACAGGGTGGAGGGGTCGCCGGACAGGCCGTCCTGGATGGAGCCCACAATGGCCATGGCCCCGATGCACACCACCAGAGATGCGGTGACGAAGCCCTGGACAAACTGGTTGTCGCCGCCGCGGCGGTCGGCCCGGGCCTTGAGCCACACCCCCAGCCGCTCCATCTTGCCGTCAAAGTCGAAAAATTCTCCCACCAGGGTGCCCAGGGCCAGGGAGAGGATCATAAATAGGGTGTCCCGGGTGCTGACAGTGGTAAGACCTCCGCCTTCCACCACCAGCATTCCGCACAGAGCCCCACCCGCCCCGATAAACAGGGTGGCCAGTCCCAGAGAGCGGATCACGCTGTCCTGGTAGTGCTGCTTCAGTCCGCCCTTGGCCAGCAGGCCGATGCAGCCGCCCACCACGATAGCCAGTACGTTGGCGATGGTACCCATGCCCACCATAAAAACACCCCCAAAATCTGCTGCACTAACCATTTAGTATAGCAGATTTCAGGGGGATGTAAAGAGTGCGTGTCAGTCGTCGTTGTCCAGAAGGACTCCGGCAGCCGACTTGGCCAGCAGACCCAGGGTGCGGGCGATGCTCAGACGGGTTCCCTCGTCCAGGCGGGTAAGTCCCTGAAAGACGGTGTACAGGTTTTTAGGCTGGGCCAGGTCGTCCAAGGAGCGGGCCTGGGTGCCCGCCAGGGCCTGGTATAGGCCGTCCAGAAAGACTTCACGGTCTGTGGGCGTGAGGGCGTCCAGCCAGGTTTTCAGGGTCTCATCCAGCTTCCGGCTGCCCTGAGTCACCTGGTCCAACACCACAAAGCCGCCTCCCTGCACCTCCCAGGAGTAGGGGTCGTGCTGGAAGATACCCAGCTGACGGCTTTTGATCACGGTGTAGGGATCCTCGTGCTCCAGCAGCATCCCCACCACCGAGGACTGGGGGACAAAGGAGCGGATGCGGGGGATAAGCTCCAGATAGCCGGGGGAGGAAAGGACCTTTTTGGTAAAGCCAGGGCCGTCGTTGTTGTATACCGCCTTCACCCGGTCCCGCACCGTAGGAGCAGCCAGGGCGGCGGCGTAGACGGCCAGGTTGCCCCCCTTGGAGTGGCCGCCCAGAATGACAGGGCTGGGACTGTGAGCGACCCAAGCGGTGAGGTAGTCTAGGGCGGCCTGCTGGGCGGGGACGGTGTCCAGGAAACTCATGTTGAAGTCCTCTTTCCAGCCTACCAGGGTAGAGTCGGTGCCCCGGAAGGCCAAAAAGGCCGTTTCCCGCTCCAGACGGACGGCCAGGGCGGCAAACTGGGTCTCTCGCTGGGGGGAGAAGATATCCTGGTGGAAGGTGAGGGTCAGTCCGGAAAACCGTGGAGCATCGATCAGGGCACGGAGGAGCTTGCGGTCGTTGTCACACCGGACCCGGTCCTCCGTAGAAGCTTCCGGAAGGGAGAGAAAAGCCTGGGCGGCCTGGGCCAGGGGCACGCCGGGGCCGGGCCGGTCGGGTACCAGATCCTGAAAGTGGACGTAGGCCAGGGTGGACAGAATGAGGGCATCCACCGAATTGAGGGGGACCTGAGTAAGGGGGATATCTCCCCGCCAGGCCAGGTAGTCGAAGATAGTTCCCATACATACCTCCTTGCTGGATGGTGGTTCCATGATAGCAGGGCGGGGTGTCAAAGACAAGAAAAAATGCCCGGAACGGGAGATCCCGTTCCGGGTGGAAAGGAGAGAGGCTCACGCCAGGCCCAGCAGCAGATAAGCTGCGGTGCCTACCACGCCAGAGCCGAAGATGACGGCGATGGCGCTGGGGCGGAACTTGCGCAGGATGAACAGAGCGCCCACAAAGATCACGGCCTCGATCCAGCGGAAATTGGACAGGGCCACATGGGCCAGGTCGGACTGGAACACACCCAGCAGCAGGATGGACAGTCCGGCGGAGGCGATCAGGGCGACCACCGCGGGGCGCAGGGCGGACAGGACGGTCTGCACGCCGCTGAAGCTGCGGTACTTGTAGTAGAAGTGGGCCAGCGCCAGGCAGATGCAGAAGGAGGGGATGATGCAGCCCAGGGTGCACAGCAGCACGCCGGGGATGCCGGCCAGGCGCATGCCCACGAAGGTGGCGGAATTGATGGAGATGGGGCCGGGGGTCATCTCCGCGATGGTGATAAGGTCGGTAAATTCAGGCAGGGTCATCAGGCCGTGGATGTCCACGATTTGGTTCTGGATGAGGGGGATGGCAGCGTAGCCGCCGCCCACACTAAACATGCCTACCTGAATGAAGGCGAAGAACAGCTGTGTGAGGATGTTCATTTACGCCACCACCTTTCGATTGCTGCGCAGTTCCATGGCCAGGTCCACCAGACCCACCACCAGGCAGCACAGGATCACGATCATAGCGTCCACGCCCAGGATGACCTTGCCCACAAAGGCGGTGACCATGAGGAGGATGTAGAGGGTGCGTTTGGTGGCAATCACATTCTTGGCCAGGTTGATGACCACATCAAAGATGACCGCCGCCACACCGGCACGCATGACCTGCAGGGCAATGGCGATGATGCGGTTGGTGCGGAACTGGGTATAAAATACGGAGATAACCGAGATGATGATCATGGGGGGGAGGGCGGTACCCAGGATGGCCACCAGGGAGCCGATCACACCGTACATTCGGTATCCCAGAATGACCGAGGCGTTAATGGGGATGGGACCGGGGGAGGACTGGGCGATGGCGGTGATGTCCAGCATCTCATCCTCCTCCAGCCATTTCAGGTCTTCCACAAATTTTTTCTTCATCAGGGACACGATGACAAAGCCGCCGCCGAAGGTGAAGGCGCTGAGCAGGAAGGTGGCCTTAAACAGCTGCCACAGCATCCGTGCCGGGTTCTCTTTCGTTTTCATAACAGTTTGTTTCCCCTTTCATACTCTCTTTCTCTGAGGTGGCCTTATCATAGCATACTTTTTTCATAAAGAAAAATTGTTTATCTTTATTTATATATAATGTTATGTTATGATAAAACCAGGAGGGATACCTATGTTGGATTTTCGAATGGATACTTTTCTGGCTGTGTGCCAATATATGAATTACACCCGGGCAGCCGAGGCGCTGAACATTACCCAGCCCGCCGTCTCCCAGCATATCCGCTGGCTGGAGGAGCAGTATGAGGCGCCCCTGTTCACCTACGCCAACAAGCGCCTGTCTCTAACCCGGGAGGGCGAGCTGCTGCGGGGGATGGCATTGACGGTAAAGCATGACGAACAGATGCTCCGCCGCCGCCTTCACGATCCGGGACCTGGAGCCCACCGGCTGGTTTTCGGCGTGACGCCTACCGTAGGTATGTCGCTGATTCCGGAGCCTCTGGCCCGCTACCACCAGATGTACCCCGATGCCCCCATCTCCATGCGGGTGTCCAACACAGAGAGTCTGTGCGCCGCCCTGGACCAGGGAGAACTGGATTTTGCCATCGTGGAGGGCTATTTCTGCAAAAGCGACTACGATTCCCTCCTCTACCGCCGGGAGCCTTATCTGGCGGTATGCGGGGCAGAGTATCAATTTGAGCGGGAGCCTAAGGTGCTCTCCGACCTGCTGGGGGAGACCTTGGTGGTGCGGGAGCCAGGTTCCGGCAACCGGGAGATCATCCGTCGGGCCCTGAGCCGGGAGAACCGGACGGTGGAGGAATTTCGCAGTATCATTCAGGTCAGCGATATGAATGTACTAAAGCAGTTGCTGCTTTTGGGTTGTGGCGTGGGATTTCTCTATCAGGCGGCGGCCCAGCCTCAGCTGAAGCAGGGACTTTTGCGGGCGATTCCGTTGGAAGATTTCCAGGAGAGCCACGATATCACCTTCCTGTGGCGCAAAGGCAGTGTCTTTGCCCAGCGGTATCAGCAACTATTTGAACTGCTTTCTCCCCAGAACATAGAGGGGTAATCGTGTGCAGCAGGTGATTGACAGGGGAAAGGGATTCCTGTATTCTAGTATCTGTAAGAAAATGTCCAGGACCGGCTGTACAGCAGAGGAAGGTGGGGAAGCCTTCTGGGTTCTTTGGACATGCGGCAGATTTTATGCCCGGTGCTGCATGAAGTTGCGGTACGAAAAACAGGGAGGTTATACTATCTATGAGTGAAAACAAGATTCCTCAGAGTGAGATCACCCGGGTCAAGGGCCTGGGCTTTTTGTGGGACAAGCGGACCACCGACCGCTTTAATGGCCGGGTCATCACCCGCAACGGAAAGATCACGGCGGAGGAGTGCGCGGTGGTAGCTGAGGCCGCCAAGAAGTTCGGCAGCGGCGAGATTGCCATGACCACCCGCCTGACCATGGAGATCCAGGGAGTTCCCTTTGAGAACATCGAGCCCTTGCGCCAGTATCTAAAGGAGCAGGCCGGCCTGGAGACCGGCGGCACCGGCGCCAAGGTGCGTCCGGTGGTCTCCTGTAAGGGCACCACCTGCCAGTACGGCCTTATTGACACCTATGCGCTGTCCAAGAAGATCCATGAGCGCTTCTTTGTGGGCTACAATCAGGTGAAGCTGCCCCACAAGTTCAAGATTGCCGTGGGCGGCTGCCCCAACAACTGCGTCAAGCCCGACCTGAACGACGTGGGCATCGTGGGTCAGCGGATTCCCCTGGTCCACCCCGATCTGTGTAAGGGCTGCAAGATGTGCGAGAAGGAGTGCCCCATGCACGTCGCCAAGGTGGTGGAGGGCAAGGCAGTCATTGACCCCAACACCTGCAATCACTGCGGCCGCTGCATCCGCAAGTGCCCCTTCCACGCCATTGAGGCCCAGACCACCGGCTACCTGGTGTATCTGGGCGGCCGCTGGGGCAAGCGCACCGCCATGGGCCGTCCTCTGGATGTGATCTTCACCAGCGAGGACGAGGTGCTGGACATGGTGGAGAAGTGCATGCTGCTCTTCAAGGCCTACGGCGAGCCCAAGGAGCGCTTTGCTGACACCGTCACCCGTCTGGGCTTTGACGAGGTCAAGAAGATGCTCATGTCCAACGAGCTGCTGGAGCGCAAGGACGAGATCCTGGCTCAGTAACATCAAAATCACGCAAAAAAGTGCCCCAGGCTATTGCCTG
>CAJLCG010000050.1 GCA_905205085.1 uncultured Oscillospiraceae bacterium | reverse complement strand
AAAGATTTTCGCAGAAAAAGCCACAATGCCCCGTGGATTTTGTACTTGAAAAATATGCCTTGGCAGCTCTGGAATCTGCGCCCTGTTTGTACTGCAAAAAAATCGTCCATACTGTCTAAGGCGGCAAAGTTGCCGCGCAAAATTGACATGGGGGTGAAATTTTGCAGGAAAATACGAAACAAACGCCCGGACACCGGCGGCTGGGCGGCGGAATTTGGACGGCGGCAGCCTGTCTACTGCTGGTGCTGACCCTGTCGGGAGACCGGGCCCTGGCCGCCCCGGCCTGGGACGCCGCCGCTTGCGCCGGCCCGGTGGAAATCGGCGATACGGTTATCCCGCTGGGCCGGGCGGTGGGAATTAAGCTCTTTTCTGACGGCGTGGTGGTCACCGGCCTGTCCAATGTGGAGTCCACAGACAGCGCCTCCTCCCCTGGGCGGGAAGGCGGTCTGCGAGCAGGCGATGTGATCACCCACATCAACGGCCAGGAGGTCAACACCATTGAGGGCGTCCAGGCCCTGATGGCCCAGGAGCAGGGAGAACCCCTGACCCTTCAGGTCCAGCGGGAAGGAAAAGCGCTCCAGCTCACCGTACAGCCGGTGCAGAATCAGGAGGGCGCGTATCAATTGGGAGTCTGGCTGCGGGACTCCATGGCCGGTATCGGCACCCTTACCTTCTATGATCCCCAGTCCGGCGTATTTGCCGCCCTGGGCCACGGCATCAGCGACGTGGACACCGCTACCCTCATGCCCCTGGAGACAGGGAGCATCATGAAGGCTACGGTGTCCGACGTCAAGAAAGGGTTAAGCGGGGAGCCGGGAGAGCTGCACGGAGTCTTTGACCTCCAGCACGACCTGGGTACCCTGTACGCCAACACCCAACAGGGCATCTTCGGCACCCTGGACGACAAGCAATTGGTCCAGAGCGACCAGGGGGTAGAGATTGCCTCCCGAGACCAGGTGCACACCGGAAAGGCCACCATTCTCTCCAACATTGCCGGAGACCAGGTGGAGGAGTATGAGATCGAAATTCTCACCCTCTACCCGGAGGGCGACGGGGACACCCGCAACCTGATGCTCCAGGTCACCGACCCCCGTCTGCTGGAAACCACTGGCGGCATTGTCCAGGGAATGTCTGGAAGTCCTATTCTCCAGGACGGACGGTTAGTTGGCGCGGTCACCCACGTTCTCATTAACGAGCCCTCCCGCGGCTACGGCATTTTGGCAGAAAACATGGTGAAAACCGCTCAAAACAGTGCTCAGGCCGCCTAAACAGACGTGAAAACACAGCTGTCCCGGATGGAAAACTTCCCCATCCGGGGCAGCATTTTCTTCCCTCTTGCCGCCCCTTTTTCCCGCAAATGTCGAATTTTGTCGGAAGATGTCGAACTTTTGTTTACCATTTTTTGGTAAAAATATCTTGCGCATACTGTCTGATTATGGTACATTTTATTTGACCGATTCAGTGTGTGTCACGGTCAAAATGCCAGCCTTGCAAAGAAGGGAGTTTACATTCATGGAAGCAACCGTATCACTGTTGGTAGCGGACGCCAACGAGGAGTACCGGCATCAATTTATCGAGATGCTCCAGGCCGAGCCGGACCTGCAGGTGGTGGGAGAAACCGGGGACGGCTTGGTCCTGCTGGACCAGCTGCAGACGCTGCGCCCCGACGTGGTGGTGATGGAGATCGTCCTGGGCGGAATCGATGGCATTGAGGTGCTGGAGCGGCTGTCTCAGATGGAGCTGGACTATCGCCCCAAGATTTTGATTTTGTCCAGCTATGCCCGGGGTGGAATGGCTGATCTGGCCGCCACACTGGGGGCCGATCACTACATGTCCAAGCCCTGCCGGCCCAACGCGGTATGTCAGCGCATCCGCCAACTAGCCACATTTGCTGCGGTCCCTAGTAATTCACAGGAGCCGGCCCGCTCCTTGGAGGCCATGGTCACCTCCATCATCCACGAGGTGGGCGTTCCCGCCCACATCAAGGGCTATCAGTATCTCCGGGAAGCCATTATCCTGGCGGTGGAGGACATGGACGTTATTAACGCGGTGACCAAGGTCCTCTATCCGGAGGTAGCCAAGCGCTTTGGCACTACCGCCTCCCGGGTGGAACGGGCCATACGCCACGCCATCGAAGTGGCCTGGGACCGGGGCGATCTGGAGACGCTGCAAAAATATTTTGGCTATACCGTCTCCAACGTGAAAGGCAAGCCTACCAACTCGGAGTTTATTGCCATGATTGCCGACCGCCTTCAGCTTCAGCGCCGGGAGGGCTGATCCAATCCATCCTCTCTCCCTGAGTATATCCCAACCCCCGTATCCTATGTAGTAGAAATGAGCAGAATATGATAGTTTTCCTTCCAGACGGACCGTTGAGCTGAATCTCTATGGTCCGTCTTTTTTTGCCCGTATAGATTTTCTTGTCTGAATTTGCTATAATAACAAGGAAAAGCGGCCCAGTCAGCCGGGCCGCTTTTCTTCTATTTCCATAGATATAAAAGGAGCGATTGATATGACGATTGAGTACACTCCCCGGGGCGTCTGTTCCCGGTTCTTCTCCATCCAGGTGGAGGACGGCATCATCCAGTCCGTGCAGGTTATCGGCGGCTGCGACGGCAACCTGAAGGGCATCTCCAGCCTGCTCAAGGGCATGAAGGTGGAGGACGCCATTGCCCGCATGGAGGGCATCCGCTGCGGCGGCAAGGCCACCTCCTGCCCCGACCAGATTGCCAAGGCCCTGCGTACCGCGATGCCTCAGGCCTGAGTCGTCTCCTTGGGCTGTCCGTGGAGCAGTGCCTGCTGCTTGAGCCAGGGGATCTTGCGCCAGTAAAACAGCACCGTCACCACCGGCGGGATGAAGTCGGAGATGGGCTCGGCGAAGAAGATGGCCATAGCGCCAAAGGCAGCGGGCAGAACAAAGATGGCCACAAAATACACCAGCTTGCGGAAGGCGGACAGGGGCAGGGAGTAGCGCATCATTCCCATTCCCGTCAATCCGTCCACGATCACATACTGCACGCCCAGGGGCACGATACCCAGGGTGGTGATGCGGATGGCGTTGACCGCCAGAGCGGACACCTGTACATCCGGGGTGAAGATGCGGGTAAAGGGGGCGGCAAACAGCTGCCCCACCAGGCACAGCACCCCGGTGTACGCCACCGCCAGGATCAGGATGTACTTCTGGGCCTCCAGGATGCGCTTGGGCTGTCCCGCACCCAGGTTGTAGCCCAAAATGGAGGCAGTACCTCCCGTCATGCCGCCCAGAGGCATGGTAACCACCAGCATGAAGCTCTGGGAAATAGTGGCTGCCGCCACCAGCAGGTCACCCTGGCTTTCGCCGCCGTAGCGCTGGAGCAGAGCATTGAGGACGATGATCATCAGGTTATCCACCGCAATAATCAGGAAGGGCGTTAAACCGGTGGCCAAAATGCGGCCCATCAGCCGGGGACGATAACCGCCAAAGGAGATGCCCACCTGGGGCACCGGCCCAAACAGGAAGTGGAGCACAAATAGGGCACTGCACAGCTGGCTGAGCACGGTGGCCACTGCCGCTCCCTTGACCCCCATCTTCAGCACGAAGATGAACAGGGGATCCAGTAAAATATTCATCACCGCGCCCAGGATCACCGACTGCATGCCCTTTTTGGCAAAGCCCTGGCAGATGACAAACTGGTTCATACCGGTAGACAGCAGGGCAAAAACGGTACCGGACAGATACCAGGAGTAGTACTCCATGGCGTAGGGCAGGGTCTCCGAACTGGCGCCGAACAGCAGCAGGGCAGGCCGGCGAGTAGCATAGGCCACCCCCATCAGGGCCAGGGACATGACGATCAGCAGCAAGAAAGCGTTGGCCACAATCTGTTTTGCCTGCTCCCGCCGGCCCTCGCCCAGGCGGATACTCACCAGGGGCGAACCGCCCACACCCACCCAGAAGGCCACCGACCCCAGCATGGTCACGATGGGACCGCACACCCCCGCACCCGCCAGGGCCAAACTGCCCACCTCCGGGATGTTGCCGATGTAGATCCGGTCCACCACGCTGTACAGCACGCTGACAAACTGGGCCAGCATGCTTGGAATGGCAATGCGCAGCACCAGCGGGCGGATGGGATCATTTCTCAGATCATTTTCCACTCTCATGGTCTATTTTCTCTCCCATTTCTCACACATTCGGCCGGTTTTCCGGCCAAGCAGCGGATATTATAACACGCTGTCCATAGACTGTAAAGCCGCCCGTCCACTCTTCCGGACTGGGGCGGAATTTTTTTGCTCATTCCCCTTGACAGCTGTGTATATAGCATATATACTGTGCATGTAGTATATATACACTATAACGAAAGGAAAGCCGCAACTCCATCCGACCCATGCGCAGGGCGGGCAGGGGCGGGCGGTTTATATGGTGCGCCAAATGGATATCATTCTCAGCAACTCCAGCGGAAAACCCATCTACGAGCAAATCTCCGACCAGGTGAAAAGCCAGATCCTGTCCGGCACGCTGGCGGCGGGGGACGCCCTGCCCTCCATGCGCCTGCTGGCCAAGGAGCTGCACATCTCGGTCATCACCACCAAGCGGGCCTATGAGGAGCTGGAACGGGAGGGGTTCTTGCAGAACATCCCGGGCAAGGGCTGCTTTGTGGCCCCCCAAAACCGGGAACTGCTGCGGGAAGCCCAGCTGCGCCGGGTGGAGGAGCTCCTGTCCCAGGCGGTGGACGAGGCCCGAAAGGGCGGCTTCACCCTGGAAGAGCTCACAGAAACGCTCAACATATTGTATCAAGGTGACTGATTATGACAAACAGTATTGAAATATCCGGCCTTTGCAAGTCTTACGGCGACTTTGCCCTGGACCATATCGATCTGACTCTCCCCGGCGGGTCCATCATGGGCCTCATCGGAGAAAACGGCGCGGGCAAGACCACCACCATCAAGTGCATCCTGAATCTGATCCGCCGGGACGCGGGCACCATCACCCTCATGGGCTATGACAACATTGCCCAGGAGCGGCAGGCCAAGGCGGAGGTGGGTGTAGTGCTGGACGAGTGCTACTTCCATGACACCCTGCGTCCCGCGGACATCCACACCATTCTCTCCCGGGTCTATCAAAACTGGGATAAGGCACTCTTTGCCTCCTGCCTGAAAAAATTCCAGCTGCCCGAGGGCAAATATGTCAAGGAGTTCTCCCGGGGCATGAAGATGAAGCTGTCCCTGGCTGCCGCCCTGGCTCACCATCCCAAGCTGCTCATTCTGGATGAGGCCACCGCCGGGCTAGACCCGGTAGTGCGGGACGAGATCCTGGACGAGTTTTTAAACTTTATTCAGGACGAGGACCACGCCATCCTGATCTCCAGCCACATTACCAGCGACCTGGAGAAGGTAGCCGACTATATCACCTACCTCCACCAGGGCCGTGTGGTGCTCTCCGAAGCCAAGGACGTCATTCAGGACAACTATGGCCGCCTGGCCTGCACCGCCCAGCAGCTCTCCACCATCCAGCCTGAAGATCTGGTCCGGGTGCGGAAGGGCTCCTATGGCTGCGAGGCCCTGGTGAGCGACCGGACTGTTTTCCGCAAAAAATACCCCCAGCTGATGGTGGAGCCCATCTCCCTGGAGGACATCATGCTCTTTATTGGAAAGGGGGAGCAAGTATGACCGGCCTGATGGTCAAGGATTTTCTGGTCATGCGGAAATCCATCAAAACCTACATTCTGTTTCTGGCGTTCTACTTTGTCATGGCCGCCCTGGGAATCTTCCCCATCTCTTTTATCACCGCCATGGTACAGATCATCATTATGATGCTGCCCCTGAGCGCCTTCTCCTACGATGAGCTGTCCAAGTGGGACCGATATGCCTTCTCCCTGCCTCTGGGCCGCCGGGCCGTAGCGGGAGCCCGCTATCTCTTCGCTCTGTCCCTCGCCCTGTTCGCCGCCCTGTTCGGCCTGGTGTCCTGCCTGGTCCTCTCTGGCTTTTTCCACGACCCCAATCTGGTGGAAAACTGCCTGACCGTCATGGTCTCTCTGGGCCTTGGTCTTCTCTACTGCGACATTTTGCTGCCCCTGACCTACAAGCTGGGGCCGGAGCGCGCCCGCCCCTACTTCTACCTGGTCATTTTCCTGCCCATCATTCTCCTGGTGGTAGCCTCTAAACTTGGAATGCTGGACGGCCTCTCCTTCCTGGAGCAGATCCCCGAGGCCACCGCCATCGCATTCGCCCTTCTGCTCCCCCTTCTGCCTCTGTTGGGAATGGTAGCGTCCTATCTCATCTCCTGCCGCATTCTGGAGCGCAAAGAGTTTTAAGCGTCTGGGCCGGTTTTTCCTTGCACCGCTCTCCCCCTTCGTGCTACAATAGGCTCAGAGATATTTGGGAGAGGAAGTGTGTTCTATGACCGCTCATCAGGCCATCAAGGAACTCAAGCAAGTCCGGCAGTACTGCACCGCCAGCGCCATCCCCGCCATCGACTACGCCATCCAGGTGCTTCAGGGCCTGGCCGAGCGTGAGAAGAAGGTGGAAGAGGGGAAAAAGCACCAGCCTAGCGGCCCCGCTCCGGAACAGATTCCTGACTAAACCACAAAAAAGGACCCATCCGTTTGGATGGGTCCTTTTTTATGCGATCGATGGTATGGGGCTTAGCTCTCCACGCCGTCGCCGTGGGTGCGCATGAAGAACAGGAAGCCAAGCACCAGCACGATGCCCACAGGCAGAGCCAGCAGACCGGGAGCGCCGAAGTGGATCAGCAGGCCGGCCAGCACGTAGCTGATGCAGGAGATGAAGGCACAGGCGGTGGCATAGGGCAGCTGGGTGGACACGTGGTTGACGTGGTCACACTGAGCACCGGCAGAGGCCATGATGGTGGTGTCGGAGATGGGGGAGCAGTGGTCGCCGCACACAGCGCCGGCCATGCAGGCGGACACACACACCACACCCATGGGGTCGTCCAGGGGGAAGATGGCCAGGGTGATGGGGATCAGGATACCGAAGGTGCCCCAGCTGGTGCCGGTGGCAAAGGCCAGCAGGCAGCCGATCACAAACACGATGGCGGGCAGGAACAGGGCAAAGCCCTTGGCATACTCATTGACCACATACTCCACGAAGGCGGTGGCGCCCAGGGAGTCGGTCATAGCCTTCAGGGACCAAGCAAAGGTGAGGATCATGATGGCGGGCACCATGGCCTTGAAGCCCTCGGGGATGCAGCCCATCATGTCACGGAAAGACATGGCGCGACGGATGGAGTAGAAAATCAGGGTGAAAATGAGGCCGAAGGCGGAGCCCAGCATCAGGCCCACGGAGGCATCGGAGTTGGAGAAGGCATCCACAAAGTTGGTGCCGGAGAAGAAGCCGCCGGAGTAGATCATACCGATGACGCAGCAGATGACCAGCACGATGATGGGCAGCACCAGGTCGATGACCTTGCCCTTGCTGTCGTCGGCGTCCTCCTCGATGAGGCCGGCATAGGGGTTGGAGCCGGAGAACAGGTCGCCGGTCTTGATGGCGTTGCGCTCATACTTGAGCATGGGGCCAAACTCCACCTTCATGACCACCATGGAGATCATCATCACGATGGTCAGCAGAGCGTAGAAGTTATAGGGGATGGCCTTGATGAACAGAGCCAGGCCCTGGCCGTCCTCCACGAAGCCGGAGACGGCGGCGGCCCAGGAGCTGATGGGGGCGATGATACAAACCGGGGCGGCGGTGGCGTCGATGAGGTAGGCCAGCTTCACGCGGGAGACGTTGTGCTTGTCGGTGATGGGACGCATAACGGAGCCCACGGTGAGGCAGTTGAAGTAGTCATCGATGAAGATGAGCACGCCCAGCAGGATGGCAGCCAGCTGCGCACCCACACGGCTCTTGATGTTCTGGGAGGCCCAGCGGCCGAAGGCGGCGGAGCCGCCCGCCTTGTTCATCAGGCACACCATGGAGCCCAGGATGACCAGGAAGATCAGAATGCCTACGTTGTAGCTGTCGGACAGAACGGAGGCGATGCCGTCCTCAAAGACGTGAAGGACGGTACCCTCAAAGGAGAAGTTGGAGTAGAGCAGGCCGCCCACCAGGATACCGATAAACAGGGAGGAGTAGACCTCCTTGGTGATCAGGGCCAGGGCGATGGCAATGACGGGGGGCAGCAGGGCAAACGCGGTGGAATAGAAGTTGCTGGCCGCGGGGACCACACCTTCGCCGCCGCAGGTGGCGCACATGTTGGTCCCTTCACAGGCAGAGCAGGCAGGGTCGGTGCCGTAGCACTCCATGCACACGCCGTAGCCGCTGCAGTCGGGGCATTCCACCATAGGCCGCTCACTGCCGCTGCCGGCAGCAAAGGCCACGCTCATCAAGGTCAGGACCAGGATCAGTGCCAGCACGATCCGACCCAACCAGCGTCGGTTCATTCTCATAGTTCTCATTTCCCTCCAAAATAATTTCCACCGGGATGACCAACACACACGACATCTCTCCCGGTGCGCTTGCGCAACAAAAAACCATGAACGCGAAGCGCGCCCATGGCAAAACCGGATGTCCTCTTTCCGCAGAAAACCGCGGCAAGAGGACCTCTGGATAGCGCTCCACAAAAGTGACAGTCCGCAGGATCTTATCCCGCGGCCCAGGTCCGCCGCCCAGGCAGGCGGTGGGGACCTTCGGCGGTTCACCCTCTCCCCCGGAACGGCTGCCTGGCCTTGTCCCGGAGTACGCATGAGAACCGCGCCTCTATCCCTTTGTATTTGATTGGGTGTATCCTACCATGCTCCGGGTGGAATGTCAAGGCTGATTCCCGTTTTTCCCCCAGATTCCCCGTTTATTTGGGCACTTTCTCCATCATGAAAAAGGTAAACGTGCCGGTGACCACCAGTTTGCCCTGATCGTTATACAGCTCCACCTGGATGACCGAGAGGGTACGTCCCTCCTTTTTCGGGGTGGCGATGCAGGTGATGCGCTTTCCGCTGGCCGGACGGAGAAATTCCATGCTGCTGCCGGCAGTGACGCAGCGCCGCCCGGTGGCACAGGCGCAGCTGCCTCCCACGGTGTCCGCCAGGGTGGCCAGCGCTCCACCGTGGACCATGCCGTGGGGGTTGATGCTGTCCGGTCCCACCTCCAACACGCCCTCCGCCCGTCCGGGCTCTACCTTGGTGACGTAGATGCCGTTCTCATAAGAGAACTGGTGGGGCTGGTTGACGACGCTGGCGATAGGCTCAATTTTTTCTAATGGTTCCATCGAACTTCCTCCTGAAATTTTGCTCAAATTGACACCATAGTAGCACAAACCTGCCTTCCAGGCAAGGCTCCGTTCCCCTTTCCGCCCCGTCGGCATAGGATAGGAAGAAATCCCACATGTTTGGAGGCAGAACCATGAAGCAAAAAACACCCGGGCTCTCTCTGGAGCCCTTTGACCAGGAGACCTTTCAGCGGGTGTGGCGCCGGGTCATGCCCGACCAGGACCTGAGTCCCGTCCAGCCCGCCGCCCCCACCTTCTCCCCGGAGTCCCCCGAAACGCCGGAGACTCCTACACCCCCGGCATCCCCCTGTCCCCCTCAGACCTCTCCCCCCGCCTGCCTGTGCCCGGATTCTGAGAGCTACGCCCCCTGTCTGGAGCAGCTGATGGAGGAGACCTGCGTCCTCTCCCAGACCTACCAGACCGCTGCCCGGCGCTGCGGCGGACGCACCGCCCGGCTGCTCAGCAGCCTCCTGCCCAGCCTGGGCCAGGACCAGCGGCGGCTGTGCGCGGCCTATTTCCTCATCACCGGGGAGCGCTACACCCCCGCGGCCCAGGCTGTCCCCCTCTCCGGAGCCGCCCCCTGGCAGCTGCGCAGCCTCTTTATGCTGGAGCAGCAGCGGGCAGCAAAGCTGTCCGACTTGGCCACAGGCACCTCGGGCGACCCCTGCCTGCGGGAGCTGTTCCGGGAGCTGGAGCATACCGCCCGGCTGCGGGCCGGACGCATCCGTGCCCTGCTGGAGCAGATGTAAAGTAATCGAAAAAGTGGCATAGCCACTTTTTCGAGAAGAATTGCACGCAAGCTGTGCCTCGATTCCTGATGGAAAAGTCGGCCCATCTTGCGCGAGAAGAGTCATTTCCGACGCGCGTGTCGCCGGAAATGACGGATTTCATTTTATTCCGCCGCTTGCAAGCGGCGGAACTCCTTGCAGGAGGGCCTAGGAGAAAAGCTGCGGTGCCTTGACCAAGCTACTGTCTCAGGGGTACACTAAGAAAAAACAGGCTCTCAGGCCGGAAAGAGGGTAGCAACATGGCACAGCTGCGGGAGTTTACCTATCCGTCCAGCGACGGCGTCCACGCCATCCACGCCCAGGAGTGGGTCCCCCAGGTCCCCCTCCGGGGCGTGGTGCAGATCGTCCACGGGGTGGCGGAGCATATGGGCCGCTATGAGGGGGCCGCCGCCTTTCTGGCCGAGCACGGCTATCTGGTGTGCGGTGAGGACCATCTGGGACACGGCAAGACCGCTCAGCAGGGCGAGGAGGGCTTTTTCGGAGAAAAAGACGGCTGGTCCCTGGTGACCCGTGACGTGGCCGCTCTGCGCAAGCTCCAGGGCGAAAAGTACCCGGACCAGCCCTATTTCCTTCTGGGCCACTCCATGGGCTCCTTCCTCACCCGCACCTACCTCATCAACTACCCCGGCACCCTCACCGGGGTCATTCTGTCCGGCACCGGCCAGGAGAGCGCTCCCCTGGTGGCCCTGGGTAAGTGGCTGGCCGGGCTGGAGCGCCGCCGCCTGGGACACCGGGGGATCAGCCCCCTGGTGGACAAGCTGTCCCTGGGGGCCTACAACCGGAAATTTGCCCCCAACCGCACCGGGGCCGACTGGATCTCCCGGGACGAGGCCCAGGTGGATGCCTACTTGGCGGACCCCTACTGCCAGTATCAGTCTACCGTGTCCATGTTTGAGGCCATGATGGGCGGCCTTCAGTATATCGCCAAGAAAGAAAACCTGGCCCGCATGGACCCCAACACCCCGGTGTACTTCTTCTCCGGCGACCAGGACCCAGTGGGCGGCATGGGCAAGGGGGTAAAAAAGGTGGTGGAGATGTTCCATAAGGCCGGGTGCCGGGACGTGACGCTCCGCCTCTACCCCGGTGGCCGCCATGAGATGTTCCACGAGCTGAACGCCCCGGAGGTGCTGGACGATCTGCTCGCCTGGCTGGAGGAACACCGCGGAAACGCTTGACGGAGCCCGCCCTCCGGTTTACAATCGGAGGGAAGAAACAAAGGAGGGGTTTTCGTGACCTATCAGGAAGTTCTGGCCGCCGCCCGCACCTGCAGCGGCCCTTATTGCAAGGCCTGCCCGGTGTGCAACGGCAAGGCCTGCGGCAGCACCATGCCTGGCCCCGGCTCCAAGGGCACCGGCACCGTAGCGGTGCGCAACTACCAGGCCTGGCAGGAGGTCTGCCTCAACATGGACACCATCTGTGAAAACGGCCCGGTGGACACCACATTCCACTTTTTCGGACAGACCTATGACCTGCCCGTCTTTGCCGGCCCGGTGGGCGCGGTAAATCTCCACTACGGGGACAAGTACAATGACCTGGAGTACAACAACATTCTGGTCCCCGCCTGCGCCCAGGCGGGCATCGCCGCCTTCACCGGCGACGGCACCAATCCCGAGGTCTTTACCGCGGCGGCGGCCGCCATCGGCGCCAACGGCGGCAAGGGCATCCCCACCGTGAAGCCCTGGGACCGGGACACCCTGTATGCCAAGCTGGACGCCGCCAAGGCCTCCGGCGCTAAGGTATTTGCCATGGACATCGACGCGGCCGGCCTGCCCTTCCTGAAGGGCCTCAATCCCCCCGCGGGCTCCAAGACCGTGGCCGAGCTGCGGGAGATCATCGAGTACGTAAAGGTGCCCTTCATCATCAAGGGCATCATGACCGTCAAGGGCGCTCAGAAGGCCATGGAGGCGGGCGCCGCCGGCATTGTGGTGTCCAACCACGGCGGCCGCGTCCAGGACGGTGTCCCTGCCACCGCCAGCGTACTGCCCGCCATCGCCCAGGCCGTGAAGGGCCAGATGGTGGTGCTGGTGGACGGCGGCATCCGCACCGGCGTGGATGTGTGCAAGGCCCTGGCTCTGGGCGCTGACGCCTGCATCCTGGCCCGTCCCTATGTCACCGCCGTGTACGGCGGCCAGGCTGAGGGCGTGAAGGTGCTCACCGACAAGCTCAAGGGTGAGCTTCAGGACACCATGGCCATGTGCGGGGTCCACAGCCTGAGCGAGATCTCCGGCGATATGATTTTCCGTGGTTAATAAACCTCTTCTTCCGGCGCGGGGCATCCCGCGCCGGTTTTTTCTTCCTTTGGTTGACATTGTAGACCAGCCGGGATATAATAGGTCTACAAAGTAAACCAAGAGAGGAGGCGACGGAATGGAACAGACCCTCACCCACAGCGAGTGGTATGTGATGGACTGCCTGTGGCAGCACAGCCCCAGCACGGTGATGGAGTTGGTCTCCGCCCTGAACGAAAAGGTGGGCTGGGCCAAGAGCACCACCATCACCACCCTGCGGCGCATGGAGGACAAGGGCCTGGTGACCGTGGAGGTGCGGGGCCGTACCAAGTACTACGCCCCCGCCCTGGAGCGGGAGCAGGCAGTGCGCCGGGAGACCCGCTCCTTTCTGGACCGGGTATACCAGGGCAGCGTGGGGCTGATGGTATCCGCCATGGCCCAGGAGAAAACCCTCAGCCAGGAGGAAATTGATGCTCTGTACGCCATTTTGAAGGAGGCGGAGAAGCAATGAACACCCTGCTGCAATGGTTTGTCACCTCGTCGGTGCTCATTTTGGCGGTGCTGGCTCTGCGCCGCCTGCTGGGCGGGCGCATCTCTCCCCGGGTAAAGTACGCCCTGTGGGCGGTGGTGCTGGTGCGGCTGCTGGTGCCCTTCCAGCTCCCCACGCCCAACCTTCCCACAGCGGCAGAGCTGACCCCGGAGCCTACCTCTCTCACTCAGACCACCATTCCCTTGCTCCCCGCCTCCTACTCCATGGAGGAGGTGGCAACAGGCCAGGCCCCCAACCTGACCTTCGACGACCAGGGGCAGCTCCAAACGGACCGTAATATTGGAGAAGTAAAACCCTCCGCCGACGGCCAGCGGGCGGTCTTTTCCCTGGTGTGGCTCTCTCCCGCCCAGCTTCTGCTGGGGCTGTGGGCCATGGGCGCGGTCATCCTGGCCCTGGTGCTGCTGGGCTCCAACCTGCGCTTTTTCCTGCGGCTGCGCCGCCGGAGAACGCCTGTGGACCTTGCGGATGGTCCTCTGCCGGTGTATACCGTGGAGGGTCTGCCCTCCCCCTGCCTGTTTGGGCTCTTCCGCCCCTGCATTTATCTCACCCCCGACCTGGCCCTGGACAGCCCCACCCGCGCCCACGTTCTGGCCCATGAGCTGACCCACTACCGCCAAAAGGACCACATCTGGTCCGCCCTGCGGTGTGCGGCCCTGGCGCTGCACTGGTATAATCCCTTAGTGTGGCTGGCGGTGGCCCTGTCCAAGCGGGACGGGGAGCTCTCCTGCGATGCGGGAGCGGTCCAGGTGCTGGGGGAGGAGGAGCGCATCCCCTATGGCCGCACCCTGGTCTCCCTGGTGGCCCAGCGGAGCTTACGCCCCGGCGATCTGCTGTCCTGCTCCACCTCCATGGCGGAGGGGAAGGGGAGCATCCAGGAGCGCATCGCCCAGCTGGTGAAACACCCCCAGACAAAAAAGACGGCCCTTATTGCGCTGGTCTGCGTGGCGGCCCTGGCGGTGGTGTTTACCTTTGGAGGCGGGACACAGGACCGGACCCCCAGCCGAGAGGGATTTCTCTCCAGCTTGGAGGATGCCCAGTCGGTCAGCCTCTCCCTGCCGTCTCTGTCCAGTACCGGCTATGACCCCATCACCGACGAGGACCTTCTGTCTCAGGTGCGGGAGCTTCTGGGACAGGCGGAGGCCTGGGACCAGGAAACTTCCGTGGACCTTAGTTTTCAGGATGTGGCCTCGTCCTGCTGCACGGTATCCTTTCTGAATGATAACGATACAAGCGCCTTCTATCTCTATGTGGGGCAAGGGGGCGACTACGTATTGGCCCGGCTGGACGACTCCACCGCCGGTGCCGAGCCTCTGGCCGTCCTGCCGGAGGGCACCCTCTTCCAACTGGAGGATTTGTTCAAGACCCAGCTGGGGCGGAACCAATCCACTACCCGGGTGGAGTACCCGGAATTTAAGAATCAGCTGACCCAGCTGTTTCTTGGGGTGGAGGAATGTGTGCTGCTCAATGACACGGAAGACCACCAGATGGAGGAGTGGCTGACCAAATACACCTCCTTTTATGAAATTATCCACGGCGTTCCCTGGTGGCTGAAAGACGCCCCGGAGGGGTGGTATGCCCGGGCTATGGACGCGGGAAGCTGGTATAGCATCGTCATCCCAGACTCCATGGTCTCTCAGGTCCAGGCCATCTGTGAGGAGCAGGCCCAGTATCCCAGCTTTGACACTGTCTACTCCGCTCTGGAAAACACCGACACCATCCAATATGCGGCCATGAGCGCTATGAGCTCCCGGGGCATCATTCGAGACCCGGCGGTCATTGACCAGATCACCCAGCTGATTCTCACTCCCCAGAACGATGCTGCCCAGGTCAGTGACCCCGGCCGTGTGACCATGGGAGAGGAACTGGGCGTACTTACCATCCCGTTGGACGAGGAGCATGAGCTATCCCTGTGCCTCCAGGAGGTGGAGGGGGGCTGCCTGCTCTCCTGCGGCAGAACCGATAACACATGGAGCGATACCCAACCCGTCCTTTGGACGCTCCCTGCCGGGACAGCCCATGAGATCTATGCCATCTATGAGGACTGGCTGGGCGACCAGAACCAGTCGGACAGCGCCCCCGGCCTGGACTGGACTTATGAGCAGTCCTTTGACCAGCTGGTCCCTGGGGATGAAATTCTGGGGACCACCCCGGTGGTCGTTCCCGCCAGTGGGGCCGATTTTACCTACATGATCACCTACACCCGGACAGGTCTGACCCTGGAGTTCGGCCTGCGGGCTGAGGACGGGACGGAGTACAGCCAGCGGGTGGTGGGCGGAGACCTGTACGGCACCATCCCAAACATTCCTGCCGGCAGCTACACCCCCTTTGTGCGCAATACAGGGGACTACACCCAATATCCCATCTATGGGGACAATTCTCAGGATTACAATGCCACTGGGACCCTTGTTTTTCTGCTGAAAACTCCGCCCAGCTCGGCCAGCTACCCCGCATCTGCCCAGGCGGACAGCACTTCTTGATTTTCACACTCTGTCTCAAACCCCCGGCGGCCCTTTGCCGCCGGGGATTTTTTGTGCATTCCGCCAATTCACTTTTTTACTTTATTTCATTAAAAATTGTTCTTGCACGGCAGAAATGCACAATTTTCGACCGTTAAAACGGCGTATTTCCTCCCTTTCCGCGTGTTAAGAAAGCGTTAAAATTGTTGTTTTTCCCCTCCCTGGGAAGTATCATAAATAACGATCCAATCTGTTCAGTTTAGAACGCATGTCAGGAGCATGTTTATATGAGTCTTCGCATCGGAATCGACATCGGCTCCACCACGGTAAAAGTGGTGGTGCTGGATGAACAAAATAAGCTGCTGTTCCGCTCCTACGAGCGGCACTACTCCAAGACCCGTGAGCGGGCCTGCGAGACCCTGCACTCCATCCAGGAGATGCTCCAGGGCAAGCAGGTGAAATTGGTCATCACCGGTTCGGCCGGACTGGGTGTGGCCAACGCCTCGGGCATCGATTTTGTCCAGGAGGTTTACGCCACCGCCGCCGCCGTCAATACATACATCCCCGACACCGACGCCGTTATCGAGCTGGGCGGCGAGGACGCCAAGATCATCTTCTTCGGCGGGGCTCTGGAGGAGCGCATGAACGGCTCCTGCGCCGGCGGCACCGGCGCCTTCATCGACCAGATGGCCACCC
>CAJLCG010000049.1 GCA_905205085.1 uncultured Oscillospiraceae bacterium | reverse complement strand
GAGTAGAACTTTACCTCCGCGCCATAGAGCAGGGTGTCGTAGTTGGCGGTGCCTGGGGCGATCTTGTCCAGGACGTAGATCATCTCGATGATGTCATCCAGCTGACGCTTGGGCAGGGCCAGGGACAGGTCGCCGGGGACGGCGGCGGTGAGGGTGGGCCGGGTGAAGGACTTGCTCATCCGGTGCTCGTTGGTACGCCGCCCTCCCACCAGGTCGCCGAAGCGCTGCACCAGCACGCCGCCGGCCAGCATGTTGCTCAGGGAGGCGATGTGCTTGCCGTAGCGGTAGGGCTCGTTGAAGGGCTGGGTGAAGCGGTTGGAGACCAGCAGGGCGAAGTTGGTGTTCTCGCTGCGCAGGGAGGGGTCGGCGTAGGAGTGGCCGTTGACGGTGTTGATGCCCTCCACGTTCTCGGCCACCACGTGGCCGTAGGGATTCATGCAGAAGGTGCGCACCTGGTCGCCGTACTGCTTGGTGCGGTAGACCAGCTTGGACTCGTAGACCACGTCGGTGATGTGCTCAAAGACGGTGGCGGGCAGCTCCACCCGCACGCCGATGTCCACCTGGTTGTTCAGCAGCTCCAGTCCCAGCTGCTTGCACTGGTTGGAGAACCACTCAGCGCCCGAGCGGCCGGGGGCGGCAATAAGCCGCTTGCAGGTCACTTCCTCCCCGCCGGCCAGGGTCAGGCAGAAGCCGCCGTCGGCCTGGGCGATATGCTCCACCGCGGTGTTGAAGCGGAACTCCAGCATGTCCTTGAGACCCTCATAGATGTTCTGGAGGATGCGCAGGTTGTTCTCGGTGCCCAGGTGCTTACAGCGGGCCTGCAAGAGGTGCAGGTCATAGCCCAGGGCCTTCCGGGCCAGCGCCTTGGCCTCATCACTCTGGGTGGAGAAGACCTGGGTGGTGGCCCCGTGGGCGACGTTGATGGAGTCCACGTAGTCAATGAGGTCCATGACCACCTTGGGGTCCATAAAGTCGGTGAGCCAGCCGCCGAACTGGGTGGTAAAGTTGAACTTGCCGTCGGAGAAGGCGCCTGCGCCGCCAAAGCCGCACATGGTGTCGCACACAGAACAGTGGATGCACTCGCGGACCTTGCCCGCCACAATGGGGCAGCTGCGGTGATAGATATCCCGGCCCTGGTCCAGGGCCAGCACCTTCAGGTCAGGACGGCTGTGGGCCAGCTCATAGGCGGCAAAGATGCCCGCCTCGCCGCAGCCCAGAATCACGACATCGTACATGGCATTCATGGAAGTTCTCCTTACATTTTCTTCTGTTTCGGCGGCAAAATGCCCCGTTCATACAAAATATAGTATAACATACTTTTCAAAAAAACAAAATGGAAAATCCGGTGGATGGGCGCAAAAAAGGCCGCCCAAAGGCGGCCTGACGGGGAAGAAGTCAGCTTCGCTCCTCAAAGCTGGCGCCGCAGCTGCGGCAGGTGACGGTGATTTTTCCCTTACCCCGGGGAACCCGCAGCTGTTGGCCGCAGTTGGGGCATTTGAAGTAGCGGTGTTCCTTGTCCCGGTGTACCGTGCGCTGAAAGCGCCACCACCGCATCACAGGGCCGGCCACTTGGAGAAACTTGGCATTTTCAGCCCGGCGGCGGGCGGCGTTGCGGGAGAGGGTACGAAACAGGAGAAGGAAAAGCACCGCCAGGGACAGCCAGTACAGGATCTCCAGCCGAAACAGAGCGGAGACCAGATACAGGACCAGGTACAAAACCAGCAGAGCCAGGTTGAGTTGGTCGGTCCCGTAGCGGCCGTACATAAAACGCTGGATGGCGTTGCGGATCATAGGCAGCCTCCTAAGTAGAGAAAACAGGCGCGAGGGCGGTTTTTTCTCTTGAAATATCTTGAAAATATGATAGCGCGAGAGTATGAACTCGTCAAGAAATCAATCGTAAACAAAGTGTGAATTGTTCCTGCCAGAACAACAGAAAAGGGGGCATTTGTCTTGCGCCTGGGGACAAAATAGGGTATACTTTTCCCAAATGAACTGGGAGGACCGCTGTATGAAGCGTATTGATAAGGAAAACTACTATCTGGATATTGCCGAGACCGTGCTGGAGCGGTCCACCTGTATGCGGCGGTGCTACGGGGCCATTATCGTGAAGAACGATGAGATCGTCTCCACCGGCTATAACGGCGCCCCCCGTGGGCGGAAGAACTGCATGGACCTGGGTTACTGCACCCGGGAGGCTATGAACGTGCCCAGCGGGGAGCGGTATGAGCTGTGCCGTTCCGTTCACGCGGAGATGAACGCCATCATCTCGGCCGCCCGGCGGGACACCCTGGGTGCTACCCTGTACCTGGCGGGCCGGGAGGCCAAGACGGGGGAGCTGCTCCACGACGCCACCTCCTGCTCCATGTGCCGCCGGCTCATCATCAACGCTGGCATCCAGCGGGTGGTCATCCGCAACACCGACCGGGAGTACAGCGTGGTCCACGTGGAGGACTGGGTGCGGGAGGACGACTCCCTGCCGGAGCAGCATAAGTAAGGCTCTGCCTTGACAGCCCCCTGCGGGGGGTATAAAATAGACTTGACCGCATAACAATCGAGCACAGGGGCGCTGGAAGCTTTTCCGGCTGAGATGCAAAGGCGAATAGGCCGCCTTCGGTCCCTTAAACCTGATCCGGGTAATGCCGGCGTAGGAAGTGAACGGAATGTGGACTCATGTCGTTTCTTTCGTACCGCACTGCACCCGCTTGGATGTGTTGCGGTACAACATTTTTTAGGAGGAAACGAGTATGAATTCCACTGCTGTGACCCGGCGCGCCCAGTCCATCCGGCTGCGCCGCCTGGTAGAGAGCGCCATGATGCTGGCGATTGCCACGGTGCTGAGTATGTTCCCCTTCCAGGGACCCTGGGCCCTGGGCGGCGGCGTCACCGTGTGCTCCATGCTGCCCCTGGTGATCCTGTCCTGGCGGTACGGCTGCAAATGGGGCGTGTTTGCCGCCTTTGTGTACAGCCTTCTGCAGATGGTGCTGGGCATCCAGAACGTGCAGTACGCCGACAGCGTAGCTACTGCCACGCTGATCATTCTCTTTGACTACGTGCTGGCCTTCTCGGTCATTGGACTGGCCGGGATGTTCAAGGGCCGGCTGGGCAATCCCCGTCTGGAGCTGGTGCTGGGCATCGTGCTCACTTTTTTGGTGCGCCTTGGCTGCCACTATGTCTCCGGCGTGGTGGTCTGGGAGGTGCTGTGGCCCAATGAGCTGGGCTGGGCCGCTCCCATCTGGTCCATTGCCTACAATGCCAGCTATATGATCCCGGAAATTATCATTACCTCCCTGGTGGCGGCGCTGTCCTACGGTCCGCTGAAGAAGTATTACCAGGGCCAGGACCTGAACTGACCCCTTCGGGGGCGAAGAAAGAGAGGCCCCCATGGGTAAATTTGACGGCCTGCTGCTGGTCAGCGACTTTGACGATACCTTATACGATTCCCACCACCGGGTACCGCCCCGCAATCTGGCAGCCATCAACTACTGGCTGCAGGAGGGGGGACGGTTCACTGTGGCCACCGGGCGGGCCTACACCACCTTTGCCCCCTATTTTCACCTGGCCCCCATCAATGCTCCGGTGGTGCTGTCCAACGGCTCGGCCATCTATGATTTCCATAAGCAGACTATGCTGGTGGAGACCCAGCTGGACCCCCGGGCGCCCCAGGACTTCCAGGCCCTCATGGACGCCATCCCCTCCCTGGGCATGGAGGCATACCACGGAGAGGACATCTATGTCTTCCGTCCCAATGCCGTCACCTACGGCCACATGGCCAAGGTGGGCACCGAGTATACCGTATGCCCCATTTCGGACATGCCCACCCCCTGGAACAAGATCATCGTCCAGCAGGAGTATGACCAGCTGCTGATGGCCCGTGCCTGGCTGGAGGAGCACTGCCCGGAGCGGTACGAGGCCATCTTCTCCAACCGCTACTACCTGGAGATCACCCGCCGGGGCTGCAACAAGGGCGGCATGGTGCAGCGGCTCATCGATATGCTGGGGGTGGAGCGGGACAACCTCTACTGCGTGGGAGACAACCAGAACGACATTCCCATGATGGCCCTGTCTGCCATTCCCTTCGCACCGGCCAACTGTGCCCAGGAGGTCAAGGACTGGGGGGCCAAGCTGCTGTGCCACTGTGACGAGGGCGTCATCGGCGACATTGTGGAGATCCTGGACCGAAAATATTGAGTATCACCTCCCCGCCTCTCAAATGGGGATTGACAAAGAGGGGCGGGGGGTGGATAATAAACCCGTTCCGGTCGTGGATCGGGACACCCTTCCAACGGAAAATACAATGGGGAGCGCGTGAGCGCTGAGAGGAAGTTCGGCTTCGACCCAGAAACCTGATGCGGATCATGCCGCCGTAGGGATGTGGACGCGCTGCTGCGCGTCCGGGCGTGCCTGCGGCACGCCTCTTTTGTTTTTTCGGACGGAAGCGCGAGGAAGGACTGCCAAAGGCGGCAGGCCGAGGGGGAGCGCCCTGGGCCTGTGTCCTGCTTTCGTGTACAACTGGACAGCGATGGGAGGCCGTGTTCCGGCATGAGAGGAAGCCAGCAAGCTTCGACCGACCCGACCCGGAGTGTTGCCGGGCGGGGGCTCCGCGGCGCCGGGCGACCGGCGTGGGGGAGGGCTGTCCTTGTGGGATTCCACTCCTTTTCCGCGGAAGCTTTTGGGAAAAGGAGTCTTTTTTATGAAACGCAACCCCTCTCTTCTGCGCCTGGTGGTACTGGCCATGCTGGTGGCCGTCGGTGTGGTCATCTCCCCCATCCTCCGGGTGGAGGGCATGTGCCCCACCGCCCACCTCATCAACATCGTGTGTGCGGTGCTGCTGGGTCCGGTGTATTCCTTTGTGTGCGCCTGCACCATCGGCGTCATTCGCATGAGCCTGATGGGCATTCCCCCTCTGGCCCTCACCGGAGCGGTGTTCGGGGCGGCCCTGTCTGGCATTTTGTACCGCCTCAGCGGCGGGCGGCTCATCTTCGCTGTCATCGGTGAGGTGGTGGGCACCGGCATCATCGGTGCGGTGGCCTCCTACCCGGTGATGACCCTGTGGTGGGGCTACACCGGCCTTACCTGGGTGTACTATGTGCCATCCTTCATTGCCGGTACCCTCATCGGCGGCAGTGTGGCCTTCCTGCTGCTCAAGAAGCTGGCCAAAAACGGCATGCTGCTGAAGATGCAGCGGGAGCTGGGGGCCAAGGTGTATGACCGCCCGGTCACTGTGGCTGGCGACAGCATGGGCATCGTCTTTCTGGGCGTCATCGCCTATCTGGCGGTGCTGGTGCTGGTGAAGAACGTGCTGAAGGCCACCGGCGCTGCCATGGCTATGCCCTGGGTGGTGCTGGCCCTGTTTGTGGCCGTGGCCGCCTACTACTATTTCTCCCACCGAAAGGAGAGCGTCAACGCATGAGCAAGTCCCTGGGTGCCCTGCTGGAGGCCCTGCGCAGCCGCCAGCCCCTCATCCACTGCATCACAAACCCCATCTCCATCAACGACTGCGCCAACCTGATCCTGGCGGCAGGGGGACGGCCCATTATGGCCGAGCACCCCGGGGAGGTGGCTGAGATCACTGCCACCGCCGCCGCCCTGGCGGTGAACCTGGGCAACATCACCGACGTGCGGATGGAGTCCATGGTGCTGGCCGGGCAGGCGGCCCGGGCGGCGGGGGTGCCCGTGGTGCTGGACTGTGTGGGCGTGGGGTGCAGCAGCCTGCGGCGGCGCTACGCCCAGGACTACCTTGCCAGGATTCAGCCTCAGGTGGTGAAGGGCAACCTGTCGGAGCTCCTGTGTCTCTCCGGTGCCCGCCAGGGTATGTCCGGGGTGGACGCGGACGGCAGGGACCATCTGGAGGGGGAGACCCTCTCGGCCCTGCGGGAGTTTAGCAGCCGCCAGCAGGCGGTGCTGCTGGCCTCGGGGCCGGTGGACGGAGTGTTTGCCCCCGACGGGCGGCGCTGGGAAATCCGCAACGGCCACAGCATGATGAGCCGCCTTACCGGCACGGGCTGCATGCTCAATGTGCTTACCGCCGCCTTTTTGGCGGTAGGGGAGCCGGAGGACGCGGCGGTGGCCGCCGCGGCTATGCTGGGCCTGTGCGGAGAGCGGGCAGCCCGAGAGGCCCGTGGGCCGGGGAGCCTGCGCGCCGCGCTGTTGGACGCGGCCTACACCCTCACGCCGGAAGAGCTGGACAACGAGGCGGCAGTACGCCCCTTTGAGAAAGGATGAAACATATGAACCCTGTGGATTTGAAGCTGTATCTGGTGACGGACAGCGGCTACTACGACGAGAAGCGGTTTTTGGACATGGTGGAGAAGGCCTGCCGGGGCGGTGTGACCCTCTTGCAGCTGCGGGAGAAAAACCGGGGCGGCCGGGAGTACCTGCGTCTGGCCCAGGCGGTGAAGGAGATCACCGACCCTGCGGGGGTGCCTCTCATCATCGACGACCGGGTGGACGTGGCCCTGGCCTGCGGCGCAGCTGGTGTCCACGTGGGTCAGACCGACCTGCCCGTGTGGGCGGCCCGGCAGCTGATGGGCCCGGACAAGATCGTGGGTGCTACCGCTAAGACGGTGCCCCAGGCTCTGGAGGCCTATGAGCAGGGGGCGGACTATCTGGGGGTGGGGGCTCTGTTCCCCACCGAGACCAAGGTGAACACCGTCCTCACCTCCATCGATACCTTAAAGGATATCGTCAAAGCGGTGCCCATCGGTGTGGTGGGCATTGGCGGCCTGGATGAGAGCAATGTGGACATCCTCACCGGCAGCGGCGCCCAGGGCGGCGCGGTGGTGCGTGCCATCGTCAAGGCCCAGGACCCGGAGCAGGCGGCCCGCCGTCTGCGGGAAAAACTGGACGCCATCCTGAAATAAAAAGAGCCGGACCTGGTTTCAGAGAAAACCAGGTCCGGATTTTTCTGTCTGTCTCAGTACCAGTACAAGGGGATGAAGAACAGCCAGGGGGCGGTGACAATGGCCATGGTGAGGGCCACCACGTGCTTTTCCCGCTGGGTGAGTAGCTCACACTCCTTCATGGCCCGCTTGTCGAAGTGGTAGATACACACTCCGGCCAGGGCTACGCCGGCCAGCATCCAAAGAAAAGCTACGGGGTGAAGGAAGGCGTTGGCATAGATGGAAGCGCTTATGTCGTCGGCCCAGGACGCATGGGGGAAAAAGAAGGGGAGTAAGACCCCTGGCAGCAGGAGTGCCATCCCAATAAAATCGGAAACAAAGCCCCACCACCAGAATTTCAACCCCAGTTTTTTCACCACTGCCCACTTGTTTTTGTGCTTCAGGCCCATCAGGGCCAGGGTGAGTACCAGACAGTCCACCAGCAGGTTGGCGGGGGCGACGATCAAAAAGATTTGGGGAAAGAGCCAGAGAAGCCACACGGGAAAGAGCACGTTGTACAGGCGCACTTCCTTTTTCATGGTTTTTCCTCCTCGTCGAGGGTTGACGTGGACCGCTTTTCCAGCCACAGTGCCCCCAGAATATTGCCCACCAGAGCGGGGACGGCAGTCATAAAGCAGTGGAACAGGGCGCTTTCGTTAAACAGCAGGTATACCATGGGCAGATAGCACACGAAGCAGGCGATGAAAAACAGGGGACACACACCCTGGCGTTTGCCCAGGGACAGCCCGGCGCACAGGCTGGCCACAGGCAGGATGAGGTAGGGGTACACAAGTCCGGTGAGGACAGGGATGTCAGCTGCCACGACACGCTCGATGCCCCGCAGCCCCAGCGGAAGGGCGGTGCACAGCAAAAGGACAAAGGGCAGGTAGGGCAGAGTCTCCCGCCACTTCAAGGGAGTGGGGCCGGGGTCCAGACCCAGCAGCTCCCGCAGCTGGGCCACCTCCAAATACCAGCCCGTCCAACGGCCCAGCCAGATGAGCAGATAGAGCAAAAGCAGCAGGCTCTCCCAGAACAGCACGCCGCGTACGTCCTTGGCCATGTTCAGCTCCACCACCAGCAGGGCAAAGAAGGCGGCCGTACATACAAAATGGCCCGTGGAGTGGAGCAGCAGCGTCCGCCCACTCTCCGCAAAGGGCTGGGTGGCAAGGCCCGCCATGGCGCCCAGGCCCACGCAGGCCAGTACCGCCAGGAATGAGCTCTCCCGGCTGTGTATCACATAGGGCGTCCAAATAATTCCTACCAGCAGCCCCAGTATGCCGCCCAGAAAGATGCGCAGAAGGAAAAACCGGGTCTCTTGTTTCATCGTGTCCGCCTCCTTTCCAGCTGTAAGACTTCCTTAATTTTCTTTACATACCGCCGGGACACGTAGGCGTATCCCGCCTCCCCAAGGGTCATGCGGATGGTGCCGGTGAGGGACAGGTCCACCGCCGTTACCTTGTCCAGATTGATAATCTCCCCGTTGGAGATGCGCACAAATTTTCGCCGGTCCAGCTGCTCCTCCAGTTCATACAGCCGCTCCCGCAGCTGATACACCGCCCCGCCCTCCGCCGTGGCGTATACCCGTTTGTCCTGGGTGTAACAGCGCACCACCTGGCTCTGGGGCAGCGGGGTCATGGTGTCCTCCTGCCAGCCGTGCAGCGGGGAGAGGTGCTCTGCCTCCAGCCGCCGTACCAGCTCATCCAGCTCCGGCGAGGGAGCGGGGGCCAGCACCACGATCCCGATCTCCTTGCGCTCCGGGTCCAGCTTCACTTCCACCTGCATCCCATCGCCTCCCTTCTTGCCTTTAGTATAGACGACCGCCTTCCCGCCGTCTACCGATTTTGGACGAGTGGCTGCCAGAGGGAGATAATCGGAGCCAGGCGGCTTTCCCGTTGACAGTTTTCCGGCGGTAGGCTACAATAGAGAAGCTGTGGGCTAACACAATATTGCCTGAAACAAGGCGATAGGCCAGCTGCAATATGCGCCAGTAGCTCAATAGGATAGAGCGCGCCCCTCCTAAAAATCGAATCGTTCGAATCCTGGAGCCCTGCAAAATTGAATATTTTCTGTATAAGCCCCCGTAGCTCAGTTGGATAGAGCGGTCGCCTCCTAAGCGACAGGCCACTGGTTCGAACCCAGCCGGGGGTGCCAAAAATGACCGCTGTAAGCCGTTTTTCGATGGTTTACAGCGGTTTTTTGTTATCACTTTCTTGGAGCGTTTTTGCCGCTCCGCCGGAACGATTTTATACATTTTCCGCTGTATGCCTGCTAATTGGCTTCGAACTATTTTTCCGGCCTTGCTAATAAAAAACGCCGATTTGCTAATACGATTTTCCCGCCCTATTTTTCGGATGGGGCCGACGCCAACAATGCAGCCAGTGTGTTGGCCAGTTCCGGCGACTTGCGAAGCTGTTCCACCAGGGTCTCTAAATCCAATGTGGCGGGTACCGGTTCCTTTGGTTCCTCCGGGGGACGAACCGACCGCAGGTCGGGATTGGCATAGAAGGCACTCTCAAACTTCTGTGCGTTGATCTTGCGGTCCTCGTCCAGAATGTGCGCATACACGCTGGTGATCATGTCGATCTGGGCGTGTCCAGTATCGCCCTGGGTGGCCTTCAGGTCGCCGTGGTTCAGCTTTAACTTATAGGTGGTGCTGGAATGGCGGAGGGAGTGAAAGACCACTTTGGGAAGCCCTGCTTTCTCCCGCAGTTTCTCAAACGACTTCAGGATGATACGGTCCTCACAGGGGCGGCCATTGGCCAGCGCCACCACCAGATCGTAATCCTGATACTCGTCACGGAGCAGCGCCCGCAGCTCGTCTTGCGCAGATTTCCATTCCCGCAGGATATAAGCCAAGGTCTTGGGCAGCCACACCTTGCGGATGCTGGAATCGGTCTTAGGCTTCTTCAAAATGATCCTGGTGCTGGTGTTTGGAAACAGAGGCGTGAACACATGGTAGATGTCTTTTTGCCCCAGCATCTCAATGGCCCGCTTTGAGGCCCGTGCCAGCTCCTTATCAATGTAGACATAGGCGTTATCATCAGCGATTTCTTCATCGGAGATGTGGACATTGCTCCAGGTCAGTCCCAGAATCTCACCCATGCGCAGCGAACAGGCAAAGGCCAGATTCATTGCCACATAGAGCTTGCTGTCCGTACACTGGTCCAGGGCGGTGCGGATCATATCGGCGGTCCAGATGTCCCGCTTCTTGTATTCCACTTTGGGCAGCACCACATTGTCAAAGGGGTTCTTGGCAACTAGCTCCCACCGAACCGCCTGCTTGAAGGCACAGCGGAGAAGTTTGATGATCTTCTCGATGGTAGCGTTGGTCACGAACTCCGTTTTAGCGTGGTGCGTCCTAGTGTTCACCGCAGGGGTTTTCTGCAAGGTCTGGATGTACTTGTCCACCACCCGCGTGGTGATGTCCTGCACCTTCATGTCCCCGATGATGGGGTTGATGTAGTTGGCAATCAGCGCGTTTTGGCTGTCATACATGGATACGCCCCACCGCTTTTCGCCGTAGAGGGAAACAAAATCGAACAGAAACTCCGCAATATTCTGATTGGTGGGCGGCAGGAAAGAGTTGGAGCTTTTCTGGCTCTCAATCTCTGCCTTGCGCTTCAATGCCTCTTGATAGGAAGTGCGGGTTTCCCATTTCTGCTTGGTCTCGCCATTCTCGTCCACATAGGTATAAACAATAGAATAGTTTTTCTTTCTTTTGATGATGGATGCCATAACGAACCTTCCTTTCTGATGTCACAGGTCAAGCGGCTCCAGCCACTTGTCAAACGACCCCTTGGGAATTCGTATGGCGTTACCAATTCGTACGCTTTTGAAAAGGCCCTCCTGCACAAGACGGTATGCCTGTGTCCGGCTGACACCTAATATCCGGGCAATCTCACTGACCGTATAGGTGCGGCACTCCAAAGGCCTTCTCTCCGTACCGTTCTGAATCTCTGACACAGCAGCCTCCTTTCCTGTCAGAAACGGCACGCAAAAGGGTGTTCATTCATAACTTCCACCCTCATTGTACCGCGCCGTTTCGGGTTTGTCTGCTGCTAATGGAAAGTTTACGAATTATCCGTAAACAGAAAAGCAGAAGATTTATCTGAAAATTAATGAGGCAAAAAACGGACGGCTGCCGGCAAGCAGCTCCACGGGAATCTCACCCCGGCCCATGCTGATGGGTGCGCCGCGCAATGCTTTGAGGGCGTTCAACGCGGGAGTCTCATTATCCTGTCTGCGTATCCTCGCCCACAGGCTGCCACACCTGTTTTGCGGCCTGGTTTTGTCGCTCACCTGTTTGGTAGGGGTCCCGTCCTGCGGACTTGCAACAGGGTCATGGCGCACCGGCCAACCGGCTCCACACAGACAGATCGTATCCGTCTGCCTTATGCTGCCCGTAGGCTTTCTTTGTCAAGGATCATGGACTCCGCTGCTGGATTGTTGGGGCAAGGAAAGGGAGCGAAACTTGCCCCAACAACTTTAGACCGGCAGCACCTTGAAGCTCGTCACGATGCTATGTATCAGCTTTGTTTCCAGCCTGAGCCGCATATCTTCGTCAACATACAGGTATTCGTTGCCATACTCGTCCTTCACCGGTCTGGTGGCGAGAGCCCGAATGTACTTCTGATAATGAGCGACGACAGCAGCGAGAGCATTCTCGTCACCGTTCATGGCTGCCAGAATCACAGGCACCGGAATAGACTTTACATGTCCGGCCATTCAAATCCCTCCTTTACCAGATATTCGTACAATTCTTTCAGGGTAACGAGCCGCCGCTTGGATACAGTCTGATGGACGATATGCAGCTTTTCGCTGATTTCTCGATCCGTCATACCCAGGAAGTAGGACAGCAGGATCACATCCCGCTTGCCTTCCGGCAACTGCGCTAACGCATCAGCCAGGACATTCCCGGTCACGACTACCGAAAGTCCCAATACTTCAAAGACATGCTCGTCCATAAAGTAATCGTCCCACACGGCAGTTTGCTCTAGCTCGGAGGCTGTCAGCTCGTCCAAAGATTTTTCCTGATCCAGAAGGTTGGCATAGTCACGTTGGATATGCCGGGCCTCATTCTTCAAAACCCTGACGCAGAAGGCGCCAAACTGATTTTGAATGCGTTGCTCATAGGAGTCTTTCATATTCTCACCTCCCTTCGCGCCGCACAGGTGCGGGGTGGTGATTTCCTCCCTTTCGCCTCAGTAATCCAAGACTTGCGATTTTGGCAACCTGGAAAGGAAAGAAATTTTTATGAAAGGTTCCGTCAGGTGACGAAGGCCCACATAAACGGCAAAAAGCGCCCATCCGCAAAATGCGGACAGGCGCAAAGGAATTGACAGAAATATTTACATGATTTAACTGTTCATCTTCATGGCCGGAATATCTCGATAATGGGAACAGACTTTTTTTGACAAGATGGCTCTTGTCGTTTTATGTCGAAAGGCTTTGTAGCACATGGCGGCATCCTCCTATTGCCGCCGTGCAAGATTGCAAGGTGTAGGGTCGTCGTGAGCCTTCGGACAAAAAGAAGCGGCGGCCTTGATTTCTCAAAACCGCCGCTAAAATTATATTTTGAGCATAGAAATTGGACTGCCCAGCGTCGGTTTTTTTCTTTTCTGCCGCCGGGCAGATAGTATTATATATTTGGCTTTACCAATACTATAAAATCGAATTGTTGCAGAAATGTCCTAACGCTGACTTTTTTCGACAGGATAACGGCCTGAATTGCTTCATTTTTGTAGTAATTCAAAAATCCATCACAAGACCATGTAGTATTACGCTCATATCATTTTCAAATGGTAGGTGTCATGCTGCATCCATCCTTACGCCTTGATTTTTCCGTCCTCAATGCGCACGATTCGATCGGCAAGCTGGGCGATCTCATTGTTGTGGGTAATCATCACAAGCGTCTGATTGAACTCCCGGCTGGTACGCTGGAGCAGGCCCAGAACATCGGCGCTGGTTTTGCTGTCCAGATTGCCGGTGGGCTCGTCGGCCAGAACAATGGCCGGTTTGGACACCAGGGCGCGGGCAATCGCCACACGCTGTTGCTGCCCGCCAGACAGGTTGTTGGGCATATTTTGGAGTTTGTCCTGAAGGCCCAGCATCTTCACGACTTCGTCCATAAATTTCTTGTCTACGGTATCGCCATCCAGCTCTACGGGCAGGACAATGTTTTCATACACATTCAAGATCGGCACCAGATTATAGTTCTGGAACACAAAGCCGATGTTCCTACGGCGAAAGATGGTAAGCTGCTCGTCGTTCATCTTCGCCAATTCCTTATCTCTCACCATAACGCTACCGGAAGTTGGGGTATCCAGACCACCCATCATGTGCAGCAGGGTGGATTTGCCGGAACCGGATGTGCCGACCACAGCAACAAACTCTCCTTCCTCTACCGAAAAGGTCACACCGTCCAGGGCACGAGTGATGTTCGGTTCGGTGCCATAATATTTTTTCAGATCAGTTGTCTGTAATATACTCATAAGAATACCGCCTCTCTAATAGAAGTACTCTAAAACTGAATTATTGCAGAAATGCTTCAGTTTTAGGGTAACCTAATTGCTCAATCTATCTCTCTCAACTGCTGCACAATAGACTTTTTCTCCAAAAGATGAATCAGAGCTGCAGCAATCAAAACAGGAAGTAAAATTGCCACTATCATATATCCAACAAAATATACTGCTGGGAAATGCCACACCCAAGTATCGTCGCCAACATAATTCAGATAGCGAACAATTCCATAACCGACCCCAGTTCCAATCAGTACAGTAATACAAATGTTCCAAAAAGCCAGCAGGATACCTTCACATTGTACTGTCTGCCGTAACTGCTTTTTCGCCATACCAACGGAACGCAGAACGGAAAATTCATGTTTGCGGGAGAGTGTCGTAGCAATCAGTGTATTTACCAGATTGATAACTGCAAATAGCATGATGAACCCACACAGTCCCCAAATCACAAGGTTCGTGCGCTGATACATAGCCTCGCTGTCTTGATAGGAGTCATAGAGAGATAACATTGTTACCATCGGTGTGGTATCAACCAGATCATTCATTGCTTTCCGAAGGGTAGGCTCATGTGAAAGGTCATCCATACGAATCAGCAACTGACTGTTGAAGTTAAAGCCGGATGGCATCATTTGATTCATCAGTTCTTTCGGCATTAGGAAAAATCCTGTTTTTCCAAAGAGTTTACCACCATCTTCATCTTCAAAGATACCATCGCTAATTTCTCCGGCAATTTGAAACTCCGCTTCCTGCTCCTGTGTCCCATCAAACCAGCGGAACTTTACCGTGTCCCCAACTTGAAATGTCCAGTCATAGATGTAGTCTACATACTCATTTCGCAGTACCAGAATCTCATGGTTTTCAGCCATAGTTGAGTAATCAGCTGTACCAGTCACCAGATATTGTTCCAACAAGGCTTGCTGATCAGGTGTGAATGGGGCAAGATTTTCTTTTTTGGTTACCCCGTTGTATTCAAATTCTGCCTCTAACGTTTGATATTCCGAAACTTCTGCAACACCATCCATCTGTGCAATGGTCTGTATCAAATCTTCATTCAGCGGATTCTTTAATTGGACTCCGGTTTGACCATGCGGGTCATTCTTAATCGCATTTCGGGAAAGATCAACTTCAAATTCTCCGTATTCTAAAAGCCCATGTCTTGCAAAGCGCTCCATATCCAGAGAAGAAAGCAGCGTTGTTCCACCCATAAACATGATTCCTGCAATACCCAACGAAAGAACAGTTACAATCCACTTCTTCCGGTTTCGAGAACTTCCCATAATTGCCAACGAAAAAGGGGTGATTCTCCGATGCAGCTTCTTTGAAACAGCAGGAAAACTCTCATATCCAGTGTTTTTGGCAGCCTCAATCGGTGAAATGCTGCCTGCAATTTTTGCAGGTTTACTCATAGCCAGCCATACCATGCCATAGACAAGAAGGAAAATTACAATGCTGGTTATTGCGGTATTGCTCCAGCTCCATCCGTTTGGCTTGAACAGAAAGGCTGCAATCCCACCAATTACCAGCCCCAAAGCTGTACCACAAACACAGAAAATCCTACCTTGTACCCGAAGAATTTTCTTAATCTGTTTAGCGGTTGTTCCCATTGTACGCAACTGCCCAAATTCCCGCACCTGATTATGCACATAAATATAGAAAATACTGTAAATCACTAAATAACTGACAAAGAGTACGGCAAAAGAGAAGATCATAACAATCTGAATATCTTCCCATTTCGGTTCCAGAGAGGAGAGAAAACCATCGTTTGGATCAGAATTTTGCGCCGGGATACCGTAGTCCGTTTCAATTTGCTTGGTCATGGCTTCAAATGCTTCCTTGGACATTTCATCGGCATAAGCGAATTGAACGGCCAACGCCGTTACAGAATGCTGGAACTGGCTTCCGGCTTCTGCATATTCTTTGGAACAGAAAAGGGAGTAGACTCGTTCTGTGGAACCACTGTCTGTAAGGCCTACCACAGTAAAAGTTTCTGTATTTCCATCATAAAAAGGGATTGTGATTGTTGCTCCCAACTCCACGGGAAGTCCCAGTTGCTCCAAATATGCCTTATCAACAGCTACATCATAAAGTCCTATGGGATACTGGCCTTCCACAATTTCATCCATAATGATTTGGCTGTCATTCTGCTCGATATAAACAGGAATCACCAGATAATTTTCAATCTGGGTATTGGCTGCCTGCATATATATCTTTGAGTCTGAAATTCTTTCATCATGCCGCAGGGCCTGCATCTGCTCATCGCTCAGATTGTGATATAACATCTGACTTGACATAAGCAACCCTCGTTTTGTTTCGGTTTCCATTCCAATTACGGATAAAGCAAAACCAGACAGCAAGGCAACAGCCAGTGCGATGGTCAAAACAGACAAAAGTGTTTTAACCCGGCTTTGACTGATACTCCGCTTGGCGTACTTTTTGACAATCCGTCTGGTATCATTTTCAAAAGGTAAAGTCATACCCACCAACTCCTTTCCATTACAGCCTAAAGCTGAATTGTTGCAGAAATGTCCTAAAAAACAATGCTGTGATATTTTTTTGAAAAAGCGGCAGCCTGCACAGGCCGCCGCTTGATTACTCTTGTGGCAGGAACACCGAAAAGGTAGAACCCATTCCAACTTCGGAAGTCACCAGAATATAGCCGCCCTGCATGGTGATGATCTCACGGGCCAGATATAATCCAATGCCGATACCATCCACCTC
>CAJLCG010000048.1 GCA_905205085.1 uncultured Oscillospiraceae bacterium | reverse complement strand
GCTGTCCGCCTTGGCTGCCGCCGCCCAGGAGGTGCTGGACCGGGACGAAGCAGTGCGCCAGGAGCTGCGCAGCCTGGAGGAGCGGCTGGAGGCCGCCCGGGCCGACGCGGCCGCGGCCGACCGCAAGGAGCGGGATGCCCGGGAGGAGCGGGACGGAGTGAAAAATGTGATCTCCGGCTACGCCCTGCGCCTGGACAGCCGAAAGAAGAAAGCGGAGCGGGCCAAGGACCGCCACGTGAAATTGCAGATGGAGGAGAACGCACTCTCCTCCCGCATTAAAATGCTCTCCGAGATGGAGAAGATGCACGAGGGCTACTCCAAAGCCATCAAGCTGGTGCTGGGGGAGGCCCAGCGGGGCAGCCTGCGGGGCATCCACGGACCGGTGGCGGGGCTCATTCATGTGCCCGACCAGTACACCGTGGCCATTGAGACCGCCCTGGGCGGAGCCATGCAGAACCTGGTGGTGGACCGGGAGGAGGACGGCAAGGCGGTCATCCAGTACCTGAAACGACGGGACGGTGGCCGGGCCACCATCCTGCCCCTCAGTTCCATCCGCCCCTCCGACTTGCGGGAGGCGGGGAGCCTCAGCCGGGAGCCCGGCTTTGTAGGCATTGCCGACCAGCTGGTGAAGTTTGAACCCCAGTACCGCAATGTATTTTCCAACCTGCTGGGCCGGGTGGTGGTGATGGAGCATCTGGATGCGGCCATTGCCGTGGCCCGGAAGTACGGCTATCGCTTCCGCATCGTTACCTTGGACGGGCAGGTACTGAATCCCGGCGGATCCATGACCGGCGGCAGCGCCAGCCGCAGCGCCGGCATCCTCAGCCGGGCCAACGAGCTGGAGCGTCTCACCGCCCAGCGTCAGGGGCTGGAGGACAGCCTCAGTCAGGCAGCCAAGGAGCTGGAGGAGGCCAACCGGGAGGCGGCGGCCGCCGCCTATGAGATGGAGACCGCCCAGGCCCAGCTGCGGGAGTGGGAGGACGCCATTCTGAAAGCCCAGGGCGAACAGACCCTGTGCCGCAGCATCGTTGCCGACCTGGAGCGGCAGCAGGGCAGTCAGAAGGAGGAACTGGAGCAGCTGAAAAAGCGCTCGGTGGAGATCGAGACCGACACCCAGAGCGCCCGGGACCGCATCCAGGAGCTGGAGGGAGCTGCCGCCGACCTGAAGAGTCAGGCCGAGGGTAAGGCCCAGGGCCAGAGCGACCTGCAGGAGCGCTCCCTGCAAATCACCCAGGAGCTGGCCGCCCTGAACGCCAGCCTGGCCGCCCTGGAGGCGGAGCGGGAGACCGGCAAGCGCACCCTGGAGGAGCTGGAAGCGCTGCGCCGGGATCTGGCCGGAGACCAGGACCAGAGCCGGGCCCTCATCGGCGATTATGAGGAAAAAAACCAGGCCTTCACCCAGGAGATTGGGGAGAAGGAGGCGCGGCTTCAGCAACTGCGCCGGGAAAACGAGGAACAAAACCGGGCCATTGCCCAACTCAACCAGGAGAAGCTGGAGCTGGAGGGCGAGCGGGTGAAGGCCACCCGGGAGGGCCAGGAGAAAAATAAAGAGCTGCTCACCATTGGCGGAGAGGTCTCCCGCCTGGAGCAGAAAAAGATGGCCTCGTCCATGGATGAGAAGCAGATTTTGGACAAACTGTGGGAAACCTATGAGCTATCCCACGAGGCGGCCAAGCTGCAGCGCATCGAGATCGAGTCGGTGCCCAAGGCCAGCCGGCGCATTGGAGAGCTGAAAAAGAGCATCTCCGCCCTGGGCAATGTAAACGTGGGCGCCATTGAAGAGTTTGACCGGGTCAATGAGCGGTACACTTACCTTACCGACCAGCGGGACGATGTGGAAAAGGCCAAGAAGGAGCTGGAGGACGTAATCGCCCAGATCACCGGGGAGATGAGGACCATCTTTGCCCGGGAGTTTAACAGCATCAATCAATCGTTTGGAGAGACTTTTGTGGAGCTGTTCGGAGGCGGCAAGGCCACCCTGGAGCTGGAGGACCCCAACGACATCCTCAACTGCGGCATTGAGATCAAGGTGCAGCCCCCCGGTAAGGCGCTGAAGATCATCTCCCTGCTGTCCGGCGGCGAGAAGGCCTTTGTGGCCATCGCTCTGTACTTCGCCATCTTGAAGGTGCGGCCCACCCCCTTCGTGGTGATGGACGAGATCGAGGCGGCCCTGGATGACAGCAACGTGGTGCGCTTTGCCCACTACATGCGCTCCATGACCGACCACACCCAGTTTATTGTCATTACCCACCGCCGCGGCACCATGGAGGAGGCCGACGTCCTCTACGGTGTCACCATGCAGGAGCAGGGCGTCAGCCGAATGCTGACCATCAACCTGAACGACGTGGAAAAAGAACTGAACATTCGTTGATTAAAACGATATGGAGAAGGAACGGAACATCCGCCAGGAGGAACAAGTGAACGAGCAGAAAAAAGGAAGCTGGGGCATCCTTGGGCTGCTGGCCCTGATTGTGGTGCTGTTTATTGGTGTAAAGATTGCTTTTGCAGGCCTGGACCTGGCCATTGGCCAGAATCAGCCGGATGTGATCCGGCAGCCCCTGAGCACGGCCAGCGGTGGTGACAGCCAGTGGATGCTGCTGACCAAGGACGACAAAAACGAAGAAGTGACCCGTTGGTTGGAGAAAGCGGACCAGGATGACCAGGCCTACTGGCTGGAGCGGCAGGAGGCGGGGGAGTATGTGCTCTACCTGCCCATGCAGGACCGGGTGATCGGCGTGGACGACATCACGGTGACTCAGGAGAGCGGAGAAGAGGATTCCAAGGCTCTTGTGCTGCGCATTCGCACCCCAGAGGGCAGCGAGGAGACAGAGGATGGGCAGATTCTGGTCCTCCAGGATTACTACTCCACCTGGGAGGGAGAGCAGGTCCGGGTGGTGCTGGACGGCAGGGAACTGGAAGTGCAGCGCTGCATTGCCACCGGCGGCGAGCTCTACTGGAGCGAGGAGGACTGAGTCATGCGGGAGAACCTGATATGTCTGCGCTGCGGGGAAAAAATGCAGCTGATCAGGCGGGAATATCTCCAGCTGGGTAAGGCCGGGGTGTTTTCCGGAGACTGGGGTAATCGGCTGGCCGGAGCTCTGGATGTGGATATTTTAGGATGCCCGAACTGCGGTAAGCTGGAGTTTTTCCGGGCGGACTGGAATCAGGAGCCGGAGGAAGAGGCCGGCAGCATTGCAAAAGTGACCTGTCCCCGCTGCGGCCACAGCCATGATATGGATGACCCCAAGTGTCCCTACTGCGGAGCGGAGAATACCATCCTGTAAGGAGGGATCTGGTATGACACTGCGGCAAAAACAGAAGCTAGTTGCTGTTTTAGGTGTGAGCGGTCTTGCTGTTTTGCTGATGGATACCGTTATTGGGTCGGTCGGGCTAGCAGTGCTGGGCGTGGTGCTAGTGGCGGCAGCCCTGCCTTTGAACTTGGCGTGGATGCGCTGTCCGGAGTGCGGCAAGTGGCTGGACAGAGATCCGGGGAACTTCTGTAAACACTGCGGGGCTCAAATCCCCTGGGATGAAAAAAAGAAAAGGAACTTGTGATATGGGATTTTTTGATAAACTGAAGAAGATCAATATTTTTGCCAGCTTTGGCTCCGAGCTCACCGACGACTTCTACGATGAGCTGGAGGAGTCCCTCATCCTGGCCGATACCGGCATGGACACCACTCTGGAGCTGGTGGAGGAGCTGCGCCGCCGGGTACGGGAGGAGCACATCAAGACGGTGGAGGAGGCCCGGGAGTGCATGTGCCGGGTGATTGCCGACGCCATGACGGTGGGCGAGCCGACCCTGAACCTGTCCACCAAGCCCGCCGTGGTGCTGTTTATCGGAGTCAACGGCGTGGGCAAGACCACCACCATCGGCAAGATCGGCCACCAGCTCAAGAGCGAGCGGAAGAAGGTGCTGTTGTGCGCCGCCGATACCTTCCGCGCCGCCGCTGCCGAGCAGCTGACCATCTGGGCTGAGCGCTCCGGCGTGGAGATCATCAAGCAGCACGAGGGGGCCGACCCCGCGGCTGTGGTCTTTGACGCCGCCTCTGCCGCCAAGGCCCGGAAGGCTGACGTGGTGCTCATTGACACCGCCGGCCGTCTGCACAACAAGCAGAACCTGATGAACGAGCTCAACAAGATCTCCCGCGTCATTGACCGAGAGCTGCCCGACTGTGCCCGGGAGACCCTGCTGGTGCTGGATGCCACCACTGGCCAGAACGGCCTCATCCAGGCCAAGCAGTTTAAGGAGGCCGCCGGCATCACCGGCATCGTCCTCACCAAGCTGGACGGCACCGCCAAGGGCGGCATCGCCATTGCCATCGCCAAGGAGCTGGGCGTGCCCGTAAAGTACGCCGGTGTGGGCGAGGGTATCGACGACCTCAAGCCCTTTGACGCCGCCGAGTTTGCCCAGGCGCTCATTTGAGATCAAACTTGAGGTGATGGGAATGGAATACTGGAGCTGGCGGTTCTTTGCAGTCTTTTTGGCCCTTCAAATCGTGCGCTTGATTCGTCGGGACGGGGTGCGGAACCTCCTGCGTTCCATGCGTCTGTGGGGAGAGGGCGTGACCCCCGAGCAGCGCCTGGAGAATCTGGTGGGGTTAGGCATTCTGCTGCTTTTGGCTGCGGTGAGCCTGCTGTTCCAGCTGATTCCATAGCATCATCCATACCTTAAAGAAAATTTAAAAGGCGTATTCATATCCAGGTAACATTTCTTTCGCCTTTTATGGTAGAATCAAGAAAACTGAGAGGAAGTCTGAGTTATGTCCCGTATTGATGGAAGAAACAATGATGAGCTGCGGCCCATCGAAATCATTCCCAATATCAACAAGTTTGCCGAGGGTTCCTGCCTCATTCGCTGCGGCAACACCCACGTGCTGTGTACTGCCAGCGTGGAGGATAAGCCTCCCCGCCACGTCCCCGAGGGAGAGGGCTGGGTCACCGCTGAGTACTCCATGCTGCCCCGGGCCAACCGGGAGCGCTCCCGCCGGGATATCTCCAAGCTGAAGCTGAACGGCCGCTCTGCCGAGATTCAGCGACTCATCGGCCGCTCTCTGCGCTCCGTGGTGGACCGCAAGAAGCTGGGCCCCTGGAACATCACCATTGACTGCGACGTGCTCCAGGGAGACGGCGGCACCCGCACCGCCTCCATCACCGGAGGCTTTGTGGCCATGATGCTGGCCTTCCAGAAGATGATGGAGAACGGCCAGCTCAGCGAGTACCCCATCAGCGGCTATGTGGCGGCTGTGTCTGCCGGCGTGGTAAACGATGTGCCCATGCTGGACCTGTGCTATGAGGAGGACTCCAATGCCATGGTGGACCTCAACTGCGTCATGGACGACCAGGGCCGCCTCATTGAGATCCAGGGTACCGGCGAGGGCCGTCCCTTCACTCTGGAGGAGCAGCAGAAGCTGGTGGAGCTGTGTGCCAAGGGCATCCGGGAGCTCCAGGCCGCCCAGAAGAAAGCACTGGGCTAAACGGCGGAGGGGAAAAGGATGGCACATCTGTTTGAGACCATCATGCTGGTCTGCTTTGGCGTATCCTGGCCCTTCAACATCTATAAATCCCTGCGTTCCCGTACCGCCAAGGGGAAGAGTCTGCAATTTGAGATCCTGGTGGTGATCGGCTATCTGTTTGGCCTGGCGGGGAAATTTATTGCAAACGACGTGACCTATGTAGTGGCGGTGTATATCCTGGATCTGGTGATGGTGAGCACCGACATTGTCCTCACCTGCCGGAATATGAAATTGGACCGCCTGGCGGAGAAAGAAAGGACGCTGGTATCATGAAACTGGTACTTGCCAGTAAAAATCAGAAAAAGCTGAAAGAGATGAACGAGATTCTCTCTCAGCTGGGCATTGAGGTCTGCTCTGAGGCAGACGCCGGAGTGGATGTGGAGGTGGAGGAGACCGGAACCACCTTTGAAGAAAACTCCATGCTCAAGGCAAAGGCCGTGATGGAGGCCTCCGGACTGCCCGCCATTGCCGACGATTCGGGGCTGTGTGTGGACGCTCTCAACGGCGCGCCCGGCGTGTACTCTGCCCGCTACGGCGGAGAGGGCCTGGATGACACAGGCCGTTACCGCCTGCTGCTGGAGAATATGCGGGGACAGACCCCCAGAACGGCCAAGTTCGTCTCGGTCATCACCTGCTGCTTCCCCAATGGGGATGTGATCACCGCCCGGGGCGAGTGCCCCGGTACCATCGCCTTTGCTCCCATGGGAGAGGGCGGCTTTGGCTATGATCCGGTGTTTTTTGTACCCGGACTGAAAAAAACCTTTGCCCAGCTTACCCCCCAGGAGAAGAATGCCATCTCCCACCGGGGCAAGGCACTGGAGGATTTCCAGAAGAAGCTGGAAAATTATTTGGGAAAAAAGTAACTTTAGAGAGGAATCAAACGTCTATGGAATTGTCAAGCAAACAGCGCGCCCAGCTGCGTGGACTTGCCAACAGCATCGATACCATCCTGATTGTAGGAAAAGATGGGATCGGGGAGAATCTGGTCAAGCAGGCCAACGATGCCCTGGAGGCCCGGGAACTCATCAAGGGCCGGGTGCTGGAGAACTCCCTCATGTCCGCCCGGGAGGCGGCGGAGGCTCTGGCTCCCCTGACCCGGAGCGAAGTGGTCCAGGTGATTGGAACAAAATTCGTGCTGTATCGTCCAAGTCACCGCAAGGACAAGAAGGACAAGATTGTCCTGGTGGAGGACAAGAAAAAGCGCGGCGTATAACAGAATAGAGGTTCATCCCTGAAAATGGTGGAGAAAGGTGGCGTCTCACAGTGAAGATCGGTATTTACGGAGGAACCTTTAATCCCCCTCATCTGGGGCATCTGGCGGCGGCACGCACAGCGATGGACGCGTTGAAGCTGGACAAGCTGCTTTTGATGCCGGCGGCAATCCCTCCTCATAAGGTATTGCCCGCCGACAGTCCCAGCAAGGAACACCGTTTGGCAATGGTAGAGATCATGGCGGATGCCATGAACCTGCCCGGCCGGGTGGAGGTCTCATCCCTGGAGATGGACCGGGAGGGGAAAAGCTACACCTCCGATACCCTGGAGGCCATCCACAAGCAATATCCCGATGCGGAGCTGTGGCTGCTCATGGGTACCGATATGTTTTTGACCCTCCATCACTGGCACGACCCGGGCACTATCACCCGCTTGGCGGGGATCTGTGCCTTTGGCCGCACCGAGCAGGACGGAGAGGCAGTATTTGCCCCCCAGCGGGAGTACCTGGCCAAGCATTTTGGAGCCAAGGTAGTCACCATCACGCTGCCCGGCCTGGTGGACATCTCGTCCACCCAGCTGCGGGATCTGCTCAGCCGGGAGAAGGGAAGCGAATATCTGCTGCCCGCCGTGTACGGATATATCCTGATGCACCGGCTTTATGACACCTCTGTGGTGCTCAAGGAGCTTACGCTGCCCCAGCTGCGGGCCTGTTCCTACTCCATGATCCGCGCCAAGCGGGTGCCCCATGTGATGGGGGTGGAGGAGGAGGCGGTGCGCCTGGCCAAGTTCTGGGGCGCTGATCCGGAGCTGGCCCGCCATGCGGGCATCCTCCACGACTGCACCAAGTATCTGGAGCTGGAGCCCCAGCTGGAGCTGTGCCGCAAGTACGGTATAGAGCTGGACAGCCTGGAGCAGAAGGCGGTCAAGCTCCTCCACTCCAAGACAGGGGCATGTATTGCCAAGTATGTTTTTGGAGAACCTGAGGAGGTGTATCAGGCCATCTTCTGGCACACCACCGGAAAGGCGGATATGTCTTTGCTGGACAAGATCCTGTATATGGCCGACTACATAGAGCCAAACCGGGATTTTGACGGAGTGGAACGGCTTCGGAAGCTGGCCTATACCGATTTGGATCAGGCCATGCTGCTGGGCGTGGAGGAAACCATTGCGGATATGAAGCAGCGGGGCGTCCCCATCCATACCAACACCCAACAGGCGCGGGATTGGCTGCGCCGGCAGGGAGTGACACTAGGAGATTAAAAGCGTATGAGCGGAAAGAGAGAAAGTACAGCAAGAAGAAGACGGTCCTCCAGCCGGGGCGGCTGGTGGGCCCGGCATAAGGCCTGGGTAGCCGGTATGAGCCGGGGGCAGAAGATTCGATATCGTCTGCTCCAGGTGCTGGTTGTTCTGGCTGTGATCGTGATCGGAGTGGCCGTGGGCCTGAAGTCCTGGATGAAGCTGCCGGATCTCCCGGTGACGCCGGACGGCGGAAACGGCGACAGCTCTGCCTATGACGGAGCGGAGCTGCCTGATGTGGCTAAGAGCGGCCGGAAGGAAGGGGTATACACCTTCCTGCTGGTGGGCCAGGATACCGCCGGCGGCGGCAATACCGACACCATGATGCTCATTACCTTCGATACGGTAAACAAGACCATCAACGGCATGAGCCTGCCCCGGGATACCATGATCAATGTGGACCGGAAGGGCAGCGGACACCGGCTCAATGCGGTATATAACTATAACAAGGGCTCTGATCCCGATACCCAGGTGCAGAAGGGAATGGCGGCCCTGAAGAAAGAGGTGGGCAAGCTCACCGGTATTACCCCTGACTTCTATGTGATGGTCCAGTGGGAGGCCGTGGGTGAGATGGTGGACGCCCTGGGTGGCGTGTACTTTGACGTCCCCTTTGATATGGACTACGACGACCCCACCCCCGGTCAGGATCTGCACATCCACCTGAAAGAGGGTTATCAGAAGCTGGACGGCGATCAGGCCATGGGTCTGATCCGTTGGCGCCACAACAACGACTACTCCGTGCAGTACCCCAATGGAGACCTGGGCCGCATCGAGACCCAGCAGGCCTTCTTGGAGGCAGTAGCTGCGGAGTGCCTCAAGCCTGCTACCCTGCTGAAGGCCCCCGCTTTGGCCGAGGTCTTTATGGAGAACGTCACCACCGATCTCTCTCTGGGCAATATCCTGGCCTTTGCTCAGCTGGCAGCCGGTATGGATGCCGAGCAGAATGTAAACTTTGTCAGCATGCCTTGGGTGAATGCGGATTACCCTGGCGTATCTATGATTCTGCCCGATGTGGACGAGCTGCTTGAGATTCTCAATGATGGCTTCAATCCCTACCTCAGCGATATCCAGTCCACGGACCTGCAGGTGCTGGTCCGCAACAGCGACGGCAGTTACAGCGTGACCAGCGGGACCCTGCTGGACACCAGCTTGAATTCGTCCAGAGGGGGCTCTTCTTCCGGCAGCTCCGGAAATTCTGGTTCTTCCGGAAACTCCGGCTCCTCGGGAAACAGCGGCTCTTCCGGTGGTTCCAACAGTGGTGATAGCTCCCAGGGCGGCTCCAGCAGCGGTGGAGACAGTTCTCAGGGCGGTTCCAGCAGCGGCGGCGGAGACAGCTCCCAGGGCGGTTCCAGCAGCGGCGGCGGAGACAGCTCCCAGGGCGGCTCCGGCAATGGTGGAGATAGCTCTCAGGGCGGCTCCAGCAGCGGCGGAGACAGCTCTCAGGGCGGCTCCGGCAGCGGCGGAGACAGCTCCCAGGGCGGCTCCGGCAGCGGCGGAGACAGTTCCCAGGGCGGCGGGGGAAGCACCACTCCCGACCCCGTCCAGCCTGAAGTACCCCAAAACGATCCTGCCGGCGGCGAGCTGGCGGCATAAATAAATTGAAAAAGGAGAATGCCTGTGACTTCTTATGAAAGCGCCGTATTGTTGGCGAAAACTCTGGACAGCAAGAAGGGTGAGGAGATCAAGGTCCTGAAAACCGAGGGCCTGACCACCCTGGCGGACTATTTTGTGATCTGTACTGCTACCTCCAACACGCAGGTAAAGGCCATGTCCGACGCCTGTGAAGAGGCCATGGAGGCCCATGGTGAGCGTGTTCACCACATTGAGGGCCACCGGGGCGGCACTTGGCTGCTCATGGACTTTTCTGCTGTGGTGGTTCATGTCTTTACCGACGAGGCCCGCAAGTTCTATGATCTGGAGCGGCTGTGGGGCGACGCGGAGGAGATTGACCTGGAGCAGGTTCTGAAGCAGGAGTAACGCACAAAAAGCATACGAGATAAAAAAGAACGCACAGGCATCCTATGGGGATGACCTGTGCGTTCTTTTTCTTCTGTTTCTTAGAAAGCAAAAGGAAAGGATAAAACAAAAAGAAGGACATTGACATGTCCTTCTTTTTGGTACGGCTGAAGGGATTCGAACCCCCGACCTTTTGGTTCGTAGCCAAACACTCTATCCAACTGAGCTACAGCCGCATGTCGTATTTTGTTCCGCTGTCCTTGACAGCTACGCTAGTATAGCACATGAAAAAGAGTTTGGCAAGAGGTTTTTCAAAAAAAACTAAAAAAATTTTACAGACAAATAATCCATACAAAATCGGGCCCTGGAAGGGGCGGTTTTGCAGTTTAGTGTAGAAAAGTCGGGAAAATACAGGGAAATGATTGACCCCGGGAAAAGATACTGCTAAAATAGCTTTTGTTTTGGAGCGGATGGAGAGGGCCGCTTCAAACACGGTTTAAGGAGGTTTTGTGTGTGCAAAAGCGAGAAAGTTTTTCCTCCCGCCTGGGCTTCCTGCTGATTTCGGCAGGCTGCGCCATTGGTCTGGGAAATGTGTGGCGCTTTCCCTATATCACCGGAAAGTACGGCGGCGCGGCCTTTGTGCTGGTGTACCTGCTGTTCCTGGTGATCATGGGTCTTCCTGTCATGGTCATGGAGTTTTCCGTGGGCCGGGCCAGCCAGAAGAGCATTGCCCTGTCTTTTAACGCTCTGGAGCCCAAGGGAACCAAGTGGCACATTTACAGCTGGTTTGGTATTGCAGGCAACTACCTGCTGATGATGTTCTATACCACCATCGCCGGCTGGCTGGTGCTCTATTTTGTAAAGATGCTCAAGGGCGACTTTGTGGGTTTGGACTCCACCGGAGTGAGCAATGAGTTCAGCACCCTGATGGGCCAGCCCGGTCTGATGGCTCTGTTTATGGTCATCGTCGTGGTGCTGTGTATGCTGATCTGCTCCCGCGGACTGCAAAACGGCGTGGAGAAGGTCACCAAGGTGATGATGCTGTGCCTGCTGGCCCTGATGGTGGTGCTGGCGATCAACTCCATTTTGCTGGAGGGTGCCGGCGAGGGCCTGAAGTTCTACCTCATGCCCAACTTCCACAATCTGGCCTATGATGCCAACGGCAACTTTATCCTGGGCGAGGCGGTCTATGCTGCCATGGGTCAGGCCTTCTTTACCCTGTCCCTGGGCATCGGCGCTCTGGCCATCTTCGGCAGCTACATCGGCAAGGAGCACTCCCTGGGCGGCGAGGCCCTCCGGGTGGGAGTGCTGGATACCTTTGTGGCCTTTACCGCGGGTCTGATCATCTTCCCCGCCTGCTTCGCCTTTGATGTGGCCCCTGACTCCGGCCCGAACCTCATCTTCATCACCCTGCCCAATGTTTTTAACGCCATGCCTATGGGCCGGGTGTGGGGCGCATTGTTCTTCGTGTTTATGTCCTTTGCCGCCCTGTCCACCGTCATTGCGGTATTTGAGAACATTCTCTCCTTCTGCATCGACAAGTGGGGCTGGAGCCGCAAGAAGGCGGTGCTGGTGAACACCGTGGCCATCATTATCCTGTCCCTGCCCTGCCTGCTGGGCTTTAACGTGCTCTCCGGCTTCCAGCCCTTCGGCGCGAACAGCGGTGTGATGGATCTGGAGGACTTCATCGTCAGCAACAACCTGCTGCCTCTGGGCTCCCTAGTATATCTGCTGTTCTGCGTCAGCAAGTATGGCTGGGGCTGGGATAACTTCCTGGCCGAGGCCAACACCGGCTCGGGCCTGAAGTTCCCCAAGGGGGTCCGCTTCTACGTGACCTATATTCTGCCCATCATCGTGCTGGTCATCTTTGTCTTTGGTTACAACGACAAGTTCAAGCTGTGGGACAAGCTGATGGTTCTGCTGGGTATGTAACAATCAACAATCCGGCGTCCAATCTGATTTGGACGCCGGATTGCTTTTGCGTTGGGAGAACTCCTGTGGTACAATCTGTTTCAGACAGGTTTCAGCTTCCTGGGGTAAGATGAAAAAAATGGACAGGAGGGACCCGGTATGCGGATCTTAATTGTAGAGGACGAGACACGGTTGGCTGAGACGCTGCGGCAGCTGATGGAGGACCAGCGCTACCAGGCGGACACGGTAGGAGATGGAGCCGACGGCGTGGACTACGGTCTGACTGGGCAGTATGATCTGATCATCTTGGATGTAATGCTGCCCAAGGTGGATGGCTTTGAGGTGGCCCGGCGGCTGCGCTCGGCCCACATCTCCACCCCCATTCTGATGCTTACCGCCCGGGATGATACTAGCGACAAGATCGGCGGCCTGGACTGCGGGGCGGACGACTATATGACCAAGCCCTTTGACAGCGGGGAGCTGATGGCCCGGGTGCGGGCTCTCACCCGGCGCCAGGGCGAGGTGCTGGGGGACGTGCTGAAGGTGGGCGACCTGAGTTTGGAGTGCTCCAGCCGCCTGCTGCAAGTGGGAGAGCGGTCCGTCCGTCTTGGATTTAAAGAATTTGAAGTGATGCGCCTGCTGATGGTCAACAGCCGGGCTGTGGTGAGCAAGGAGACGCTCATCGCCAAAATCTGGGGCCTGGATTCTGAGGCGGAGGACAACAATGTGGAGGTCTATATCTCCTTCCTACGCAAAAAACTGGCCTATTTGGGCAGTAGTGTGGCGATTTCTACCGTGCGGAAGGTGGGCTATTATCTGGAGCATCCGGAAGGATAAGGAGGTTATAGGATGCTGCGCAGGCTGCGGATAAAATTTATCCTGATCAACATGCTGCTGGTGACCCTGGTGCTGCTGGCTGTGTTTGGTACCCTGGTGTATTCCACAGCCAGTCAGTTGGAGCGGGAGAGTGCGACAGTGATGACGCTGCTCTTGCGCCGGGACGGGGTTCCGCCCCAGTTTGAAATCAAAATGCCACTGCCGGACACGGAGCGGGAATGGCAGTCTGTGATCCCGGTCTTCTGCGTGGCAGTGGACGAGCAGGGAGAAATCACGCTGGAGAGCGGAGAGAACGTAAAGGTCTCCCAGGATGTGGTGGAGCAGGCGGTGGAGCAAGTGCTGGCCTCCGGGCAGAAGAGAGGAAAGCTCTCTGACCTGGGCCTGCGTTTTCTGGTTGAAACCAATAAGGAGGGCGAAACTCAGATTGCCTTTTCTGATTTAAGTTGGGAACGAGCCTCTCTATGGCGTTTGGTCATCAACTCCCTGCTCATCGGTGCGGGGGCACTGGTGGTGTTTTTCATCATCAGCCTGTTTCTTTCCCGCCTGGCCCTGAAGCCGGTGGAGGAGGCCTGGACGCAGCAGCAGCAGTTTGTCGCTGATGCCTCCCATGAATTGAAAACGCCTTTGACCGTGATCCTGGCCAATGCGGGGATCGTGGAGGGACATCCGGAGGAGACCGTGGCCTCCCAGAATAAATGGATCCGCTATATCCAGGAAGAGGCACAGCGGATGAAGGGGCTGGTAGAGGACATGCTGTTCCTGGCCAAGCATGACGACGCCAGGCGGTCCACCAAGGCTCAGCTGTGCAACCTCAGCGACCTGGTCACCGGCTGTGTGCTGCGCTTTGAGTCGGTGGCCTTTGAGAGCGGCGTGGAGCTGGACAGTGAGATCCAGCCCAAGCTGTCCATTCACGGCGATCTGGACTGCCTGGAGCGGCTGGTCATGATTTTGCTGGATAACGCAGTCAAGTATGCCGGGGAGGCGGGACGGGTGAGGCTGGAGCTCCAGCGCCGCCAGGACCGGGCCGTGCTGACGGTGACCAATACCGGCAAACCCATCCCACCCGAGCATTTGGAGCACCTGTTCCAGCGATTTTATCGGGCCGACGGCTCCCGCAGCCGAAAGGAGGGCGGGTATGGTCTGGGGCTGGCCATTGCCCAGACTATCGTCCAGTTCCATCGGGGACAGATCGAAGTAAAGAGTGATGCAGAGCATGGGACCTGCTTTACCGTGACCCTTCCCCGGGTCTCGCTGCAGGCAGAGAAATAACACACAGGCCGTCCATTGTTCCAATGGACGGCCTGTGTGTTGTTTTGGGAAAAGAAGATCAGCCCTGATAGCTGGTGTGAAGCAGTTCGTGGCGCTGTTCGGGGGTATAGCTGTTGAGGAAGTCCAGAACCACCGGGTTTTTCTCTGCCCGCTTGAAGGGGGCGGCCCGATCGGCGGCGTACAGGCCGGCGGCCCGGTCTTGCTTTCTCTGCTTGAGGCCGTAGGGCTGTCCGGCGCCGCCTACGCAGCCGCTGGGGCAAGTCATGACCTCCACCAGATCGTAATAGGCGGTGCCCGCCTCGATCTCCTTGAGCAGCTTCTGGGCGTTAATCAGGCCGTGGACCACAGCCAGCTTGATCTCCCGCTCACCGATCTGAACCGTGGCCTCCCGGATGGATTCATTGCCCCGCAGGGCGGAATACTGCAGTTCCCGCAGGGTGTTTTTGCTCTTGTCCGGCAGACAGTAGCGCACCACGGCCTCGGCCACGCCGCCGGTGGAGCCGTAGATTACCGCTGCGCCTGAGCCCAGACCGAAGGGCAGGTCGGGGGACTCCAGCTCCATCTGAGGCAGCTGGATGCCCGACTCCTTGATCATGTTGATGATCTCCTGGGTGGTGAGCACCAGATCCACGTCGGGCTTGCCGTTGTGGTAGAACTGGGGCCGGGCGGCCTCCATCTTCTTGGCGGTACAGGGCATGATGGCGATGTGGAAGGTGGTGCGTCCATCCTCCGCATCTTTCTCCTGATAGTGCTGGCGGATGATGGAGGCAAACATCTCCATGGGGGATTTACAGGTGGAGATGTGTTTCAGATATTTGGGATTTTCATTCTCGAGATACTTGACCCAGGCGGGGCAGCAGGAGGTGAACATGGGGAAGGGACCGCCCTTCTCCAGCCGGGCCAGGAACTCCTGGGACTCCTCAATGGTGGTGAAGTCGGCACCGAAGGTGGTGTCGTACACCTCGTCCACCCCCATGAATTTCAAGGCGGTGACCAGCTGGTCCAGTACGTTCTGGCCCGCGGGCAGGCCGAAGGCCTCGCCCACCGCCACACGGACGGCGGGAGCGATCTGGACCACGACCCGCTTCTGGGGGTCATGGATGGCCCGCCAGGCCTTGCCGATCTGGTTGTAAATGGTGATGGCGCCGGTGGGACACACGGCGGCGCACTGGCCGCAGCTGATGCAGTGGGTCTCGGAGAGGTTGCGGCCAAAGGCGGGGGAGACCCGCATGTTGTAGCCGCGGCGGGCAAAGTCGATGATGCCCATGCCGATGGTCTCCTCGCACATGCGCACGCAGTCGCCGCACAGGATACACTTGCTGGGGTCCCGGACCACAGCGGGGCTGCTGTCGTCCAGTGTGGACTCCTCCCGGCTGTCCCCAAAGCGAACCCGGCGCACGCCAAAGCGCATGGCCAGCTCCTGCAGGCGGCAGTCGCCGCTCTTCTCACAGGTGGTGCAGCTGCAGTTGTGGGAGGCCAGCAGCAGCTCTAGAATCATCCGCCGGTGCTTGAGCAGCCGGGCGGTGTTGGTGCGGATGGACAGCCCGTCCCGGGGCTTCATGGAGCAGGAGGTCTCGATCTTGCCCCGCTCGTCCTCCACCACGCACATACGGCAGGCGCCGTAGACGGACAGGTCGGAGTAGTAGCAGAAGGTGGGCAGCTCGATGCCCGCCTTGCGGATGACGGAGAGCACGTTGGGTTCCCCGTCGAAGGGGACCCGCTGGCCGTCGATATACATGATTCCCTTTGCCATAGTGCTCACTCCTCCCGAATGGCGCCGAAGGGACAGCAACCCCAGCACGCGCCGCATTTGATACATTTCTCTGTGTCGATGACATGGGGCATCCGGATCTGGCCGGAGATGGCCTCCATGGGACACTGCTTCATGCACTTGCCGCAGCCCTTACACAGCTCGGGATCGATCTGCAGCTCCTTTTTACGGCCGTTGCAGTGGGGACAATGCTTATCCACCACGTGGGCCAGGTATTCATCCCGGAAGTACTTCAGGGTGCTCTGGACCGGCTTACAGGCGCTCTGGCCCAGGCCGCACAGCGAGGTCTCGGTAATGGTGTTGGCCAGGGTCTCCAGCAGGTCCAGGTCCTCCAGAGAGCCCTCATTGTTGACAATGCGGGTGAGGATCTCCAGCATGCGGCGGGTGCCCTCCCGGCAGGGGACGCACTTGCCGCAGGACTCGTTCTGGGTGAAGTTCATGAAGAACCGGGCTACCTCCACCATGCAGGTGTCCTCGTCCATGACCAC
>CAJLCG010000047.1 GCA_905205085.1 uncultured Oscillospiraceae bacterium | reverse complement strand
AACTCGTCACGCCGCCGCGTTATTTAATCGGTCAAGTGCTTTAATAGAATTTCTCGCTCATTGGGCAGGGAACCCTCCGCCACCTGATCCAGCAGGCGGTTGAGGGCGCGGCCGATCTCTGCTCCAGACAGCCCCGCCGCCAGAGCGTCCCGGCCATTGACAGCCAGATCTTTCAGAGTGAGGCAGGGGGCCTGGTCCAGAATGGTACGGGCCAGGTCGGCCACCTCGTCCAGCTCCGGTCGGGCGGACTGCCCGGGCAGGCAGGAGGCTCCGTCCGCCTTCATAAGCTCAATCAGCGGGAAGAAGAGCTCCGGTCCCAGCCGCCGCAGCCACCGTCCCACACAGGCCTGGGTGGGCTGGAGTGGCAGGTGGTGGCGCTGCACCAGAGTAATGACCTGGTCCCGGGTGGCGTTGTCCAGCCGCAGCTGGCGGGCGATGTCCTCACACAGCCGAGCGCTCTCCTCTGCGTGGCCGTAGAAGTGGCCGGTGCCCGCCTCATCCAGGGAAAAGGTGGCTGGTTTGCCTACGTCGTGGAGGAGGGCAGCCAGCCGGAGGGCGGGCTGGGGCGGCACCTTTTCCACCGTTTTTACCAGATGAGTGTACACATCCCAGGCGTGGTGGGGATTTTTCTGGTCAAATCCCACGGTTGAGGCCAACTGAGGCACAATTTCACACACCGTCTGTGGAAAGTCCAGCAGCACCCGCCCCGCGCCGGGGCCACACAGCAGGCGGAGAAACTCTCCGCCGATGCGCTCCCGGGCCACCATGGCCAGCCGAGGCGTTTCTTCCCGGATGGCCTGGGCGGTGTCCGGGTGGATGGAAAAGTCCAGTTGGGCGGCCAGACGCAGCCCACGGAGAATGCGCAGGGCGTCCTCCTGAAAGCGGCGGGGGGGCTCTCCCACGCAGCGGATGAGCCCGGCCTCCAGGTCGGCCCTACCGCCGAAGCGGTCTGCCAGCCCGTCTTTTTCCCAGGCCATGGCGTTGATGGTAAAGTCCCGCCGGGCCAGATCCTCCTCCAGGCTGGTGGTGAAGGACACCTGGTCGGGGTGGCGGCCGTCGGAGTAGGTTCCCTCCCGGCGAAAGGTGGTCACCTCCACCGGAAGGCCCTGAGAGAGGACGGTCACCGTCCCGTGGCGCAGACCAGTGGGCACGCAGGTGAGGCCGGCGCAGGCGGCCATGATTTCTTCGGGCCGGGCGGAGGTGGCGGCGTCATAGTCGTGGGGCTCTTTCTCTCGGAGAAAATCCCGCACGCAGCCCCCTACCAGCACGGCCTGAAACCCGGCCTGCCGCAGCCGCTCCAACACGTCCAAAGCTCTGGGGTCCCATTGAATCATGGTGGACCTCCTTTAATGGACCAGCCGGGCGGCTGCGGGCAGCAGTACCAGCAGGCCCACAACATTGGCGGCAGTGAACCACAAAAAGTAGGGGAGGGGTTTCGCCTCACAAGAGCGCAGGTAGAACTTCATGGAGATCAGGCTGGCCAGAGAGGCCACCGGGGTTCCCAGGCCGCCCACGTCCACCCCGGCCAGCAGGCCCTTCCAGTCCTCGGTGAGACCGGAGAGAAGCACGGCGGCGGGGACGTTACTGATGACCTGGCTGGCGGCGGCGGAGCACAGCAGGGGGCTGCGGGAGAGCAAGTTACCCAGGGCGGAGCGTACCGCGGGCATCTGGCCCAGGTTGCCGCTGAAAATGAAGAAGCATACAAAGGTGAGCAGCAGCATGTAGTCCACCTGGCCCAGCAGCTGCCGCCGGGCCAGCAGCAGGGCGACGATCACAATCACCGTGAGAATGCCGTAGGGCAGAAGGCGGCACACCGACAGCAGGCACAGGCCGAAGAGCACCAGGTATAGGGCCAGGTGTTTGGGGCTGGTGAGGCGCACCTGCTCCGGGAAGGAGACCGAGATCCATCCCTTGCCTCCAAAGTACAGTCCCGCCGCCGCCAGTCCCACCAGGCTGATGAGAGTCAGGGGGAGAAGCAGGGAGAGAAAATCACCCATGGACAGGGAGAAGTGGGCGTAGAGAAACAGGTTCTGGGGATTGCCCACCGGGGTGGCCATGCTGCCCAGGTTGGCGGCCACCGTCTGAAGGGAGATGATGGGGATGAGCAGATCCCGGCGGCCCACCATCTCCAGCACAAGAATGGCAAAGGGAACAAAGGTGATGAGGGCCACGTCGTTGGTCACCAGCATGGAGCAGAAGAAGGGCAGCAAAATCAGGGTGAGGGAAATCAGCCGCACCGGCCGCTCTCCCACCAGCAGCCGCTGGGCCAGCACCAGAAACAGGCCGCACTCCTGAAGGCCTGCCACCACCGCCATCAGGCAGAACAGCAGACACAGCACCCGCAGGTCAATGTAGTCCAGATAGGCGGCAGAGGGGGGAACAAAGAAGGCGGAGACCAGTGCGCATACAAAGGAGATGGACAGCACCGGTTCCCGCCGGAGAAACTGCCAAAGAGAGTGGGTGGATGTCATACCAAAGCCTCCCAAAATTTCTTACCACACAACACATTCGCCCGTGCTCGGGCGGGAAAATGCCCCCGAACCGCTGGGGTTCGGGGGCGGGGAAAATCGCTGAATTGCTTATTTTACATAGTTGATGCCGGAGCCGCGCTGGGCCTCCACACCATCATACAGTCCGCTGACCCACTCCTGGGTAGCGGCGGAAGCCAGGGTATTCTTGGCGGTCACCTTCCAGGCGGGATCGTTCCAGCCCACGAAGTACATGATGTGCCAGCCCTGGGTGGAGCTGCCGGTGTTCTTCACCAGTCCGGTATCACCGGGCTGCCGGCTGCTGTCCAGACACCAGTTGGTGAAGTCCTCTACATAGCCGCTGTAGGGGGACACGCCGGTGTACAGGCCGCCGGTGCTCTGAGAGCCGGTGTCGGCGGTGTTCTCCACGGCCATCACGGCAAAGGACTCCTCGTCGGCGCTGCCGGACTTCCAGCTGTCCAGCAGGCTCTGGGCCCGCTCCTCCGCCTGAGCAAACTGCTCGTCGGTGGGATTGGAGCCGGCGGACACCAGAATGTGGCGGATGTCGGCGGTAGCGGCCTCGTCGCGCTGACGGCTCTCGATCTGGACCACATAGTAGTTATAGACGTAGTTGGCGCTGTCGTCGTTCTCCACAATGGTGGTCTCACCGGACTGACGGGCGGCGTCATAGAGCCACTCGGCATAGTCGCTGCTGGAGAAGGAGGAGCCCATCTGGCTCTGGTGCACGGAGGCGGAGTAGACCTTCTCGGAGTACTCCTCAGCCAGATCGGCGGCGTCGCTGCCGGCGGCCAGCTTGTTCTGGATCTCCTGGGCGGTGGCCTGAGCCTCAGCCTTGGCGGTATCGAAGGCCGCCTGCTTCTCCTCGTCAGTCAGGTCCACGGTGTTGCCTTCCTCGTCCGTGGTGGTAGTCTCAATAGAGGCCTGGACGGTGAAGACGGAGAAGTTGAAGGTATCCAGGGAGTTCTTGTTCTCCTGATAGTAGGACTCCAGCTCCTCGTCGGAGTAGGTCAGGCCGTTCTGATGATCGGTCTTATAGTAGGTGGCAGTGACCTGAGCGGTCACGATCTCCTCATAGATCTTGGCGGTCATGTAGGAGCCGTACTTGGCCCGCAAATAGCTCTCCATGTTGGAGTAGCCGGCAGAGCGGGCAGACTGCTGGGCCTGCTCCATGGCCTGATCCACGTAGGCCTGGCCCACGGTGGACAGGGTGTAGCCCGCCTCCTGGGCGGAGTGGTTGATCATGGTGACCTGAGTCAGGCTTTCGATGGCCTGATCCAGGAAGTAGTCGTGCCAGGTCTCGCCGCTTTCCTCGTCCTTCACCTGGTCCTTGGGGTCCAGGGAGGCGTCAAAGTCGGTGGTGTATCCCATCTGAGCCATGGACATGTAATAGGAATACGCGCTGTTATAGTAGAACTGTACCGTTGCGGGGGTAAAGTCCTCCCCGTCGATGGTCACAGCGGTGGTACGCTTCTGGAAAAAGCCGCTGTCCCACACCAGCAGGGCGACGGCCAGAATGGCGATCACGACACCGACCACACCGTAGACAACGTGCATGCGGCTGCTTTTTTCTTCCGCTTTGTTGTTGCGCCGCTGGGCATAAGTGGAGCCCTGGCGGGTCTTCTTTTCTCTGGATGCACTCACAGTTGATTCCGTCCTCTCGTTGTTGAAAAGTCACCCGGCATAGCCGGGCGGAAGAAGATTCCGCATTATTATATAAAAAACTGCCCCGGGATTCAAGGGGCAAAAGGGACAAGAAGGAAAGGGTTTACAGAATGTTCATGGAATATACAGCGGTTTTCCACGGCAAACAGGACAAAAAAAGACCGCGGCATAAGCCGCGGCCCAGTTCCAAATGAGCTTTATATACCCCGCTCTGGCCGTGTGAACCCGTTTAAAACCTGCACGAAATGGCAGGTGGGTCGCCTCCACGACGCTTATCTGCTTCCAACTTCCAGCCGACCTCAAAGGGGGCCGGGAGGCCTGCAAGCCACGCCGTGAGGTGGGCGTCCCGTTTAAAAAATGTGGGTTTAAAAGGGCCCATCACGCACCGAGCAGGAAAACTCACCTGAGTCTGCTTTTAATTGTCCTCTTCTTCCTCAAAGAAGCGCTCCATAAACAGATTGTAAATGGTTTCCACTTCTTCGTCGTCATCCAGGGTGGAGAGCAGCTCCTCGCCGTTTTCCTCCACAACCTTCATAATGACCAGGCCATACTCTTCATCGTCCGCGTCCACGTCAACCGGCTCGCCGGTCTCTTCGTCCTCAGCGACAGCGGGGAACAGGGCATGGTAGGTAACGCCGTTATGCTCCAGCGTATCCACCAGCTCCAGCTCAAATTCATTGCCGTCCTCGTCGGTCACGGTGATGAAATCAGGGCCGAATTCTTCGCTCATGGGAGAGATCCCTCCTGCTCATGTACTGACCATATTGTACCCTGAGTACAGGAAAAATGCAAGTAGGCAGCGAGGTAAATTTTTACCGGGTGTCGCCGAAAAGAAATCCTGGGATGGACAAACGGGGAGAATATGGTATAATATATACTGATTTTTTGCCGTCATGCCTGTGTTTGAACGGCGCTTTTCGAAACGAAAGGCGGGGAGCATGGGGCAAAAGGGGCGCCAGCTGTATCGGCGGGGCGCCGGACATGCGAAACAACTGCGCCAAAGCGTTTGCGGCCTGTACACATTCTGGTATGGAAGACGGGCCTGCGCGCTGCGCGCCTGCCAGTTCGGAGGTATTTGCTGTGTCTGAACAAAATTATTCTTCCCATCCCAGACGAGAAGGTTCTCGCTCCAGCCAGAACGGGGACCAGCCCCCACGCCGACGCAGAAAGAGCAAAAAGAAAAAGGGCGGGGCCCTGCGGATCATTGGCACGCTGCTGCTGATCTTCCTGACCACCAGTGCCTTTTTGGCCTGCTTTGGGGCGGTATATATTGTGAATGTAATCCTGCCCCAGGCCAGTATGGATCTGTCCAGCTTCAATGTGGACGAAAACAGCGTAATGTACTATCAGGACAAAAGCACCGGAGAATATAAGGAGCTGCGCCAAGTGCTCAGTGTCACCAACTCCGAGTGGGTGGACTATGAGGACATGCCCCAGTATTTGAAGGACGCCGCTGTGGCCATTGAGGACCGCCGGTTCTGGAAGCACAACGGCGTAGACTGGTGGCGTACTGCCCAGGCTGTGGTGAGTATGTTCACCGGCGGCGATATCCAGGGCGGCTCCACCATTACCCAGCAGCTCATCAAGAATCTGACCGATTATAATGAGACCACCGTCAAACGTAAGGTCACGGAAATTTTCCGTGCCCTGTATGTGGACTCCCACTATGAGAAGGATGATATCTTAGAGCTGTACCTCAATGTAATCCCTCTGGGCAGCGGCTGTGAGGGCGTGGGCGCGGCAGCCGAGAAGTACTTCGGCAAGTCGGTGTCCGACCTGACCCTGGCTGAGTGTGCCAGCCTCATCGGTATCACCAACAACCCCTCCAAGTACGGCCCCTACTCCACCGCCCAGGTGGAGAACTCGGAAGGCGAGATGTGGAATGCGGTACAGTGGAACAAGTACCGCCAGGAGGTCATCCTGGGCCAGATGCTGGAGCAGGGCAAGATCTCCCAGGAGGAGTATGACGAGGCGGTGGCCCAGGAGCTGGTGTTTGTAGGCACCAATTCTGAGTCGGGCCAGAGCTCTTCGGACATTTACTCCTGGTATGAGGAGCAGGTCATTACCGATGTAATGAAGGATCTGCAGGAGGAGTACGACTACTCCAGCCAGTACGTCAGCCAGATGCTGGCCAATGGCGGCCTGCGTATCTACACCTGCGTGGACCCGGAGGTCCAGGCGGCGGCAGAGGCCATTTACTATGACCGCTCCAACCTCAACTATACCTCTTCCAAGAGCGGTCAGCAGCTCCAGTCGGCCATTACTATCATTGACAACTCCACCGGCGACATTGCCGGTCTGGTGGGCCGCATCGGAGAAAAGACCATCAACCGAGGTACTAACCTGGCCACCGGCGCCCTGCGCCAGCCCGGTTCTTCCATTAAGCCTCTGACGGCCTACAGTCCCGCTATGGAGATGGGGCTGCTCAGTCCCATCTCGGTAGTGGCCGACTACCCCTATCAGGTGCTGGACGGTAAGGCCTGGCCTGTCAACGTGGACGGCCGCTACCGTGGCCAGGTGACCGTGACTGAGGCCCTCCAGTGGTCTTATAACACGGTTGCCGTACGGACAGTAGCCATGGTTACTCCCGCCAAGGCGTATGAATTTGCCACCCAGCGCTTCCACCTGAATTTGGAGAGCGGCCGGATGGTCAACGGTCAGATGCAAAGCGACGTGAACCTGGCTCCCCTGTCTATGGGCGGCTTGACTGACGGTGTCACCACCCGGCAGATGGCCAATGCTTTTGCTGTGTTCCCGGAGAACGGAATCTACCGGGAGGCCCGCACCTATACCAAGGTGGAGGACAGCCAAGGCAATGTGATCCTGGACAACACCCGGGAGGACGAGGTGGCCGTTAAGGAGTCCACGGCCTATTATATGAACACCATGCTGCAGAACGTGGTGCAAAACGGCGGCGGCAGCGAGGCCCGCATCAGCGGGATGACGGTGGCCGGTAAGACCGGTACCACCGACAGCAAGTTTGACCGCTGGTTCGTAGGCTACACCCCCTACTACACCGCCGCGGTGTGGGTAGGCTATGAGTACAACGAGCGGGTTCCCGCCTCGAATAACCCCGCAGCCCAGCTGTGGAAAAAGGTGATGACCCCCATCCATGAGGGCCTGGAGAACAAGAGCTTTGATAAGCCCAGCGGTTTGGTACAGGTTTCCTACTGTAAGGACTGCGGCGGACTGGCTACTACCGCCTGTCAGTATGATCCCCGAGGAAACCGTGTCGCTTCGGGCTATGTGATGCAGGAGGATGCACCTTCCACGGTGTGTACCTGCCACTCCCTGGAGGAGGGCTCCAACTCCCTGGTCCGGGTCTGTGTGGACGATCCGGTGCTGGACGAGAACGGAGAGCCCACCGGCAGCTACCACCTGGCCGGCCCCTACTGTCCTGAGGTGAGTATCCGCACCTATGCCTACCTCAACCTGGATCGGGAGAGCGTAGGCGGCGCCTGGGCAGAGGACAGCCAGTATTTCTACTCCAACCTGCCCAATGTAGGCGTTTGTACCGTCCACAACGGCGAGACGGTGCTGCCTCCCGAGGGAGGAGAGACTACCGATCCCGATGATCCCTCCGACCCCAACAATCCCGATCCGCCCGATGGCGGAGGGGAGACCACCGACCCAGGGGAAGAGGGCTCCCAGGAGGGCGGCGGCGAGAGCAGCCATCCCGAGACTGTCACGCGCTCCACAAGATAGCCATAAAGCCGAAGGAGAGGGCCGCCGCAGGCGGCCCTTCCTCTTTGCCAGCGGAAAGGCATACACAGGTAATTGTGAAAAATGACGAATAATGAGGAGGGGGACAAGTGAAAAATTGACTTCTCTGTCCCCCACCTGCCCATTGCATCCCGGACTTTGGTGTGCTAAAATAGACCACAACGCAAGAACAAATGACCATGACACACGGACAACGGGACGGAGGAACAGAAGGTGAACCAATCCGAGGGCTATTTTATCGTTCAGGCGTCTTCCATGCCGGAGATTTTCCGCAAGGTGGCTCAGGCCAAACGGCTGCTGGAGACCGGAGAGGAGACCACAGTGAACGGCGCGGCGCATGCCGTAGGCATCAGCCGCAGCGCCTTTTATAAGTACAAGGACGCAGTGAGGCCGTTTCAGGATATGCTCCATGGACGGATCGTCACCTTCCAGACCCTGCTGCGGGATGAACCGGGGGTGCTCTCGGGACTGCTCAACGTACTGGCGGGAACCGGGATCAACATTCTGACCATCAACCAGAATATCCCGGTCAACGGCTGCGCCGTGGTGACCATTACCGCGGAGACCTCCCAGATGCACCTGACTCTGGAGGAGATGCTCCAGGCGGCCGCAGACAGTACCGGTGTGATCCGCTGTGAAGTCCTGGCCGGTTAAAAAAGAAGATACTGTGTTTTATTTATGAGGTGAGTTGGAATGACAAAGGTAGCGATTTTAGGCTTTGGCACCGTGGGCTCCGGCGTAGCCGAGGTGCTCAGTAAAAATAGCCAGGGCATTGCCCGGCGCTCCGGCGGCGAGATCCAGGTCAAATACATCCTGGACGTGCGGGATTTCCCGGACAGCCCCTTTAAGGACTGCTTCGTGAAGGACTTCTCCATCATCGAGAACGACCCCGAGGTGGATGTGGTGGTAGAGACCATCGGCGGGGCCAAGGTGGCCCTGGAGTTCACCACCCGGGCCCTGAAGGCGGGCAAGAGCGTGGTCTCCTCCAACAAGGAGCTGGTGGCCACCCACGGCTATGAGCTGCTGCAGCTGGCCAAGGCCAACGGGGTCAGCTACCTCTTTGAGGCCAGCGTAGGCGGCGGCATCCCCATCCTGCGCCCCCTCACCAACTGCCTGGCTGCCAATGAGGTGGAGCAGATCACCGGCATCCTCAACGGCACTACCAACTATATCCTCACCCGCATGATCAAGGCCGGCCTCACCTTTGAGCAGGCCCTGAAGGAGGCCCAGGACAACGGTTACGCTGAGAAGGACCCCACCGCCGATGTGGACGGCCACGACGCCTGCCGTAAGATCTGCATCCTGTCCGCTCTGGCCTGCGGCCAGCACGTCTATCCCCAGCAGGTGCCCACCCAGGGCATCCGGGAGGTGACCCTGGCCGACGTGGCCTACGCCGACTCCTGCGGCTACAAGATTAAGCTCCTGGGCCGCTGCCTGCGGGAGCCCGAGGGCAAGGTGTGTGCCTTTGTGGCCCCCCACCTGGTCTCCTGTGAGAACCCCCTGGCCGGCGTGGAGGATGTGTTCAACGCCATCGCCGTCACCGGCAACGCTGTGGGCGACGTGATGTTCTACGGTCGGGGCGCGGGTAAGCTGCCCACCGCCTCCGCTGTGGTGGCCGACGTCATCGACATTGCCCGGGATCCCAAGCGGGACCGGGGCAACCAGTGGGGCCCCGGCAGCGAGGACCTGGTGATCTCCAGCGACGGCCTGACTTCCCGGTGGTATGTGCGGGCCAACCTGTCTATGGACCAGGCCCGCCTGGCCTGCGGAGAGATCCTGCCCCTGGCCCGCAGCGGCGCCCCCGCTCAGGAGGCCGCCTTCCTCACCCAGCCCATGACCTATCCTCAACTCATGGACCGTCTGGCGGGGGTGGAGACCTGCTCGGTGTTCCGCGTGCTGTAAGCATGTGCATAGAATACAGAGCAGTCCTGTGATTTCATCAACCTTGGAGGGATAGAATATATGGCACTGATTGTACAAAAATTCGGCGGCAGCTCCGTCGCCAACGCGGACCGGGTGCGCAATGTAGCCCGGATCATTACCGAGACCTACCGCAAGGGCCACAGCGTGGTGGTGGTGCTCTCTGCTCAGGGCGACACCACCGACGACCTGATCGAGAAGGCCCAGGAGATCAATCGTCACCCGTCCAAGCGGGAGATGGATATGCTCCTGTCCTCCGGTGAGCAGATCTCCATCGCCCTGTGCGCCATGGCCATTGAGGCCATGGGCTATCAGGTGGTCTCCCTCACCGGCTGGCAGGCCGGTGTGAACACCGATTCTGCTTACAGCGTGGCCCGCATCAAGCGGGTGCAGACCGAGCGCATCCAGAACGAGCTGGATAAGAAGAAGATCGTTCTGGTGGCCGGCTTCCAGGGTATCAACAAGTACGGCGACATCACCACCCTGGGCCGCGGCGGCTCCGATACCTCTGCGGTGGCTCTGGCTGCTGCGCTCCACGCCGACCTGTGCCAGATCTACACCGATGTGGACGGCGTGTATACCGCCGACCCCCGTCTGGTCAAAGGGGCCAAGAAGCTGGAAGAGATCACCTTTGACGAGATGCTGGAGCTGGCCAGCCTGGGCGCCCAGGTGCTCCACAACCGCTCGGTGGAGATGGCCAAGCGCTATAACGTCAATCTGGAGGTCCTCTCCAGTCTCACGGGTAATCCCGGTACAAAAGTCAAGGAGGTTGTCAAAACCATGGAAAAGACTCACGTCAGCGGCGTTGCGAAGGATAAGAATGTGGCCCGGCTAGCCCTCATCGGCCTGGCTGACGAGCCCGGCACCGCCTTTAAGATCTTCTCTCTGCTGGCCAAGAAGAACATCAACGTAGACATCATTCTCCAGTCCATCGGCCGGGATGAGAGCAAGGACATCAGCTTCACCGTGGCCCGGGGCGACTCGGAGGAGGCCCAGAAGATCCTGGAGGAGAACAAGGATTACATCGGCTTTAAGTCCATGGAAGCCAACAACCAGGTGGCCAAGGTGTCCATCGTGGGCGCCGGCATGGTGAACAACGCCGGCGTGGCCTGCAAGATGTTTGAGGCTCTCTCCTCTGCCGGCATCAACATCAACATGATTTCCACCAGCGAGATCAAGGTCTCTGTCCTGGTGGATGAGCGGGACGCGGACCGGGCTGTTCAGGCCATTCACGACCGTTTCTTCAATGAGTTTGGAAGCGCCAACTGATTAAGTCAAAGATCCATATTGAAATTCTGGGATGGGAAACTGTGGAAGTGCATAGTTTCCCATCCTGTTTTCAAGAAAAATGGTGCAGATGCTCAAAAAAACAATATTTCTGCCGAAAGACGGGAATCAAAGTGTTTTTTTCCTTTTTTTGTGTTGCAAAAGAAGCTGACTTCTGGTAAAATAATAAATCGACTGGATAACCAACGCGTTTTCATAAGGAAAATATACTTGTTTTGTTTGGAATAAGGGCAGTTTGTCCTGATAGGCAAGGAGAATCAAAACACATGGATAGAAATGAGAGAGAGGCCCGTCGCCGCCAGGAAGACCGGGCGCTGAATAAGGCTCTGATTTGGGTCGGTGTTTCCATTATTCTGGAATTTCTGCTGGTACTGGTAAATCGTTACTATATCAATTTTAACTCCAGCGTGGAATCGATCAACCGTGCGGTTGCCATCCAGGCTGCGCTGATTGGCCTGCGCTGGGTCAGCCTGGCTGCCGTAGTGATTTGTGTGGTTTGGATGCTGTTCCAGCTTTCCAAGAATGGAAAGGCGGTACTGCCCGGTGTGCTGTCCATTGCTGCGGCTGCTCTGCTGCTGTGCAGCCATGTGATTTTGCAGTTTAAGGATTCCGGCCTGCGCATGCTGTTCTGGCTGGTCCCTGCTTGGGCTGCTCTGGCTCTGGTGTACTACCTGTATCAGCGTGAGTTTTTCTTCTCCGCGCTGCTCAGCGGCCTGGGCCTGCTGGGCCTGTGGTTTGTGCGTCATACCGCCCCTCTCAGCCTGTACACTATCCTGACTGTGGTGGTGCTGGTGCTGCTGGCCGCTGGCCTGTTTGTGATGAAGCAGAAGGGTGGTCTGCTGCAGCTGGGTCAGGGGAAGGCGCGTCTGCTTCCCGCCGAGGCCAACTACTCCCTGGTATTTCTCAGCTTTGCGGTCAGCTTGGTTGTGATCGCTCTGGCTGCTCTGGTGGGCGGCTCTCTGTCCTACTACCTGCTGTATGCCATGGTAGCTTGGCTGTTCGCTCTGCTGGTGTATTATACTGTGAAGATGATCTAAGTATAGAAAAACGGCTCCCCAACGGGGAGCCGTTTTTTTATGCTCATTTTATTGCTTCAGAGCCTGGATGCGGGGAACAACCGTTTTGCGGTAGAGAGGAATAGCAATGGCGGTGGTGAGTACTTCGGAGAGCAGGAAGCACAGCCACACCAGCTCCGGCTTGACTCGGATGAGCAGCAGGGCGATGGGAAGCAGGAAGATGATCTGACGCAGCAGGGAGACCAGCAGCGAACAGCTGCTGCGGTCCAGGGACTGAAATGCGGCGGAGAGCACGATGCTTACCGAGGCCACAGCAAAGGCCAGAGCGGTCATACGAAGGGCTGGGACACCCATGAGAATGGCGTCCTCCGGGGCCTGGAAACACCAGCGCAGCAGGGGAGAGGCAGCCAGAGAGAGGATCACCGTGCCTGCCAGGCCGGTTCCTACCCCCAGCTGAAGGCCGAAGCGAATGGACTGGGAAATGCGGGAGGCGCTTTTTGCGCCGTAGTTGTAGCTGATGATGGGGATGAGACCGCTGTTCACTCCGAAGATGGGCATGAACACGAAGGACTGGATCTTGAAGTAGACCCCCAGCACGAACACCCCGGTCTCCGACCACAGGTTCATGATCTGGTTGAGCCCCAAAGTCATAAAGCTGGACAGAGACTGCATCACAATGGCGGGGGCGGCAATGCGAAGGATCTCGCCGGTGAGATCGGAGGAGAAGCGGAAGCGGCGGGGGGAGAGGGGGAAGCTGTGGCGGATTCGCCACAGGAGGAAGAAGCCGATGCAGGCACCGGAAATCTGCCCGATCACGGTAGCCACGGCGGCTCCCACCACGCCCATGTCAAAGATAAAGATGAAGATGGGGTCCAGCACAATGTTCAGCAGCGCCCCCGAGCCCTGGACGATCATAAACCCGGCGGGGTGGCCAGTGGACTGGAGAATGCGCTCACAGAGAAACTGCATGCAAAGGCCGATGGACAATCCGCAGCAGATGGTGAGATAGGCAATGCCCGACTGGACCACCACCGGGTTGTCCGAGCAGCTTTGGAAGAAGGGGGTGCAGCCCACCAGGGCAAAGATCAGAGCCAGCAGCCACACCCCGCCGTAGAGCAAAAAGCCGTGGCAGGCGGCATTGACCGCGTCGTCCAAACGCCCCTCGCCCAGCCGCTTGGCCAGGATTGCGTTAAAGCCCACCCCCAGGCCGGCGCAGAAGGCCACGATCATCAGCTGTACCGGGTAGGCGTAGGACAGGGCCAGAAAATCCAGGTCGCTGACCTGGGCCACATAGATGCTGTCCACCAGGTTATAGATGGCACCCATGAGCATGGAGAGCATGATGGGCGAGGACATGGTAAGCACCAGCTTCCGCACCGGCATGGTGCCCAGAATGTTGTTGTGTTGTTCCATGAGATCTCGTTCCTTTCTTTTGAATAAAAAAACACGAGCTCCCCCCTGGGAGCCCGTGTTACCAACTGAAATATCCATCCGTGGGGATCGACGGGCCCGTGGGCACGGATGGCGCTGTCTTGTGCCTCAGTATATCAGAATACCCCTGGGCCGTCAAGGGCGTGAGAGGGCCTTACAAGGCCGGAGAGAGGCAAAAAAACAGCAGGCCGTTTGCGGCCTGCCGTTTTTTGTTGATAAAGCAGATCAAGCGTGAGCGCCGGCGTGGGTAAGGGTGCGGCTGCCCTCCTGGGCGGCGGCACGGGGCGCGGCGGTCTCCTGGTGGGAGAGACCCTTGGCATTGGCCAGCATCAGCTTGATGCGGTTTTCCTGGTTGATCTTGGTGGCACCGGGATCGTAATCGATGGCCACAATGTTGCTGGTGGGGTAGTCGTCCTTCAGCTTGCGGATCATGCCCTTGCCCACGATGTGGTTGGGCAGGCAGCCGAAGGGCTGGGTGCAGACGATGTTGTTGGTGCCGGAGTGGATGAGCTCCAGCATCTCGGCGGTGAGCAGCCAGCCCTCGCCCATCTTGTTGCCGTCCCCCAGGTAACCCTTCACCAGCTTGTGCAGATCCTGGAAGGTGCCGGGGGCGCGGAAGCGGTGGGAGTTCTCCAGGGCCTGGATCATATCCTTCTGGCAGCCCTCAATGTAGGACATAAAGGCCTTGCAGGCCGCCTTCTTGATCCACTTGCCGCCGTACAGGTCCACGTCAGAGACGCGGTTGTAGATCTTGAAGATGATAAAGTCGGTGAGGCCGGGGACCACAGGCTCCACACCCTCGCTGAGCAGGAACTTCTCCAGGTTGTTGTTGCCCAGGGGGGCAAACTTTACGTAGATCTCACCCACGATGCCAACACGGATCTTGGGCTCGCCCTGAACGGGGATGGAGGCAAAGTCGTCGCAGATCTGAGCGAAGATCTTGCGCATCTGGGCGCGGCTCATGCCCTTGCCCTGCTCGAAGCCGTTGACCAGCTGGTGGGACCAGGCATCGATCATGGCGTCGGTCTCGCCGGCATTGACCTCGTAGGGACGCACCTGGTTGGCCACGTTGACGATGATGTCACCGTACATCATGGCGTACACCGCCTTGCGGATGAAGGGGAGAGTCAGGTTGAAGCCGGGGTTCTTCTCCAGACCGGACAGGTTGACGGAGACCACGGGGATGTAGGCCATGTCGGCCTTCTCCAGGGCTTTGCGCAGCAGGTGGATGTAGTTGCTGGCCCGGCAGCCGCCGCCGGTCTGGGTGATCAGCAGGCCCACCTTGTGGGGGTCATAACCGCCGTGCTTTACCGCGTCGATGAGCTGGCCGATGACCAGCAGGGCGGGGTAGCAGGTGTCATTGTGGACGTACTTGAGGCCCTCGTCCACGATGCCGCGGTGGTTGGTGGTGAGCATATCCACCTTGTAGCCCTGGTTTTGCAGCAGCTTCTGCATCATGCCAAAGTGGACGGGGAGCATCTGGGGCATCAGAAGGGTGTACTCCTCCTTCATCTCCTTCGTAAAGAGCAGACGGCCGGTTTCATCATACACAAGCTTAGCCATAGAGATGTTTCCTTTCTCGATATCAAACGTCTTATTCAGGCGGGGAAAACTTACTGGGCCTTGCGGGCCTCAATGGCGGCCATCAGGGACCGGATGCGGATCTTGACCGCGCCCAGGTTGCTGATGTCGTCGATCTTCAGCTGGGTATAGAGCTTGCCGCCCTGCTCCAGGATGGAGCGCATCTCGTCGCCGGTGATGGCGTCGATGCCGCAGCCGAAGGAGACCAGCTGAATGAGCTCCATGTCCTTCTGGGTGCACACGTACCGGGCCGCGTTATACATGCGGGCGTGGTAGGTCCACTGGTTGAGCACATGGCGGGGAGCCTTATCCTCCAAATAGGCCACCGCGTCCTCGGTGACCAGGATGAAGCCGAAGGAGGTAATGAGGTCGTTGATGCCGTGGTTGATCTCCGGGTCCATGTGGTAGGGGCGTCCGGCCACCACCAGGATGGGCCGGTCCTCGGCACGGGCCTGCTCGATGTAGGCGCGGCCGGTGGCGCGGAGATCCTCCTTGTAGGCGTCGTAGGCGGCATAGGCGGCCTTGGCGGCGGCCACAGTCTCCCGCTTGGGCACCTGGAACTCGTTGAAGAACCACTCACTGGCCTTGCGCTCAAAGTCCTTGGGACGGTGCAAGCCGAAGTAGGGGTTTAAGTAACGGACTTTTTTCAGGTTGGGTACGTTGGCGGCCAGCAGCTCGGGGTAGTAGGCCACCACAGGGCAGTTATAGTTGTTGTCACTGACGCCCTCGTTGAAGTTGTAGGGCATACAGGGATAGAAGATGGCGTCCACGCCCGCCTCCACCAGGGCCTCCACATGGCCGTGGAGCAGCTTGGCCGGGTAGCACACCGTGTCGGAGGGGATGGTGCGCTGGCCCTTCAAATAGAGCTTACGGGAGGACTCGGGAGAGAGAACCACCTCAAAGTTCAGACGGGTGAACATCTCAAACCAGAAGGGCAGGTTCTCGTACATGTTCAGACCGAAAGGAATGCCGATCTTGCCACGGGAACCGTCTCCCTGGCCCTTGCCGTGGAGAGCGCGGAGCTTTCCGTACTTGTAGCGCATCAGGTCGGGCAGGTGGCTGGGCTCCTCGCCCAGGGGGCGGGAGCAGCGGTTGCCCGAGATGAAGCGTCGCCCGCCGTCAAACTGGTTGACGGTGAGGGAGCAGTGGTTGGTGCACAGGCCGCAGGTGGCGGGCTTGGCCACGTG
>CAJLCG010000046.1 GCA_905205085.1 uncultured Oscillospiraceae bacterium | reverse complement strand
CTACATCTCCCACAAGATGGACGAGATCTTTGAGATCTGCGATGAGATCTCGGTCTTGCGGGACGGCAATCTGGTCATGACAAAGAGCTCCAAGGACACCAACATGAACGAGCTGATCTCCGCCATGGTGGGCCGCTCCTTGGAAAGCCGCTTCCCTCCGGTGGACAACACGCCGGGCGACACGATTTTGTCCGTCCAGCACCTCTCCACCAAGTATGCCCCCTATCTTCAGGACGTGAGCTTCGATGTAAAGGAAGGCGAAATTTTCGGTCTGTATGGCCTGGTGGGCGCCGGCCGTACCGAGCTGCTGGAGACCATCTTCGGTGTACGTACCCGTGCAGCGGGCCGTGTCTACTTTAAAAACCGTCTGATGAACTTCAGCAATGCAAAGGAGGCCATTGAACACGGGTTCGCCATGATTACCGAGGAACGTAAGGCCAACGGCCTGTTCCTCAAGTGCGACCTCACCTTCAATACCACCATTGCAAACCTGAATCAGTATAAGGCCGGTCTGGCCCTCTCCAATCCCAAAATGATCAAGGCCACCAACAAGGAGATCAAGATCATGCACACCAAGTGTATGGGACCGGATGACATGATCTCCAGCCTCTCCGGCGGCAACCAGCAGAAGGTCATCTTCGGCAAGTGGCTGGAGCGGGAACCTCAGATCTTTATGATGGACGAACCTACCCGCGGTATCGACGTAGGCGCCAAGTATGAGATCTATGACCTGATTATTAAAATGGCTAAGCAGGGCAAGACCATCATCGTGGTCTCTTCGGAGATGCCCGAGATTCTGGGTATCACCAACCGCATCGGCGTTATGTCCAACGGACATCTCTCCGGCATCGTGAACACCAAGGAGACCGATCAGGAAGAGCTCTTGCGGCTCAGTGCAAAATACCTATAACGGGAGATATTGCATATGGCAACAACAATGGAAAATAAAATCCTTACGGCGGAGCAGGAATTGAAGCTGCGCCAGCCCATCGACGAATATGTCGGTGGTATCCAAGATAAAATTGATGCTCTGCGGGTAGACGGCACCGACCGTGTGATCGACATCCAGAGCTCACTGGACAACCTGAAGCGGGACCGCATTTACACCGCCCAGGAGAAGGAAGCCCGCGCCGCTCAGCTCAAGAAGGAGCTGGAGGCAGCCAAGGCGGTGGAGTCCAAGAACAAGGCCGAGATCTCCAAGCTGATTTCCGACGCGGAGAGCTACCTGAAGGCCCACTACGACGCGGAGTATTACCAGCCTCTGCTGGCCAGCTGCCGCAACGAAAAGGTTGCCGCTCAGGAGAAGTATCAGACCACCGTGGCCGAGCTCAATAAGGAGCATCAGGCTACTCTGTCCAAGCTCACCGATCAGCACGAGATCAAGGACGAGAAGTACGTCCACAAGAACCGTCTCTTCGATGCCAAGATGAGCCTGGCCAAGGATCTGCAGGCGGTCAAGGACCGGCAGCATGCCGCTTTCGATTACAAGTATCACCTGATCGATATGCTGCGCATGTCCAAGTTCACCTTCGGCGAGACCATGGCCCAGAAGTGGGAGAACTACAAGTACACCTTCAACAAACGGGACTTCTTCCTGAAAAATGGTCTGTATCTGGCCATCATCGTCATCTTCATCGCCCTTTGTATCATCACCCCCATCGTCAAGAACACCCAGCTGCTGACGATGAACAACGTGCTGAACATTCTCCAGCAGGCCTCCCCCAGAATGTTCCTGGCTCTCGGCGTGGCCGGCCTGATCCTGCTGGCCGGCACCGACCTGTCCATCGGCCGTATGGTCGGTATGGGCATGACGGCCGCCACCATCATCATGCACCAGGGCATCAACACCGGCTCTGTGTTCGGTCATATCTTTGACTTTACCGGCCTGCCCGTGGTGGCCCGCATTCTCCTGGCTCTGGTGGTTTGTATCGTGCTGTGCACCATCTTTACCACCATCGCGGGCTTCTTCACCGCTAAGTTCAAGATGCACCCCTTCATCTCTACCATGGCCAACATGCTGGTCATCTTTGGTCTGGTCACCTACTCCACCAAGGGCGTCTCCTTCGGTGCCATTGATCCCAGCATTCCCAGCATGATCATCCCCCGCATCGGCAAGTTCCCCACCATCATTCTGTGGGCTGTGGCTGCCATCATCATTGTGTGGTTCATCTGGAACAAGACCACCTTCGGTAAGAACCTGTACGCCGTGGGCGGCAACCCCGAGGCCGCTTCCGTGTCCGGTATCTCCGTGTTCCTGGTCACCGTGGGTGCCTTCGTGATGGCTGGTATCCTGTATGGCTTCGGCTCTTGGCTGGAGTGTATCCGCATGGTGGGTTCCGGCTCCGCCGCTTACGGCCAGGGCTGGGAAATGGACGCCATCGCTGCCTGCGTGGTGGGCGGCATCTCCTTCACCGGCGGTATCGGTAAGATTTCCGGCGTGGTCGTGGGCGTGTTCATCTTCACCGCTCTGACCTACTCCCTGACCATTCTGGGTATCGACACCAACCTGCAGTTCGTCTTCTCCGGCATCATCATTCTGGTGGCCGTGACCCTGGACTGCTTGAAGTACGTGCAGAAGAAGTAATCCTTCCTCATAAAACCAATCAGGACGGCCTGAGACTTGGTCTCAGGCCGTCCTTTTTCTTTCCACTTAAAGGAAGCTTCCTTTCTGATTTCTATTCCCTGCCGCCAGGAAATCTGCTATACTGTAAACAACACGCTCATCGAGGTGAACACACTATGATCGTCTATTTCAGCGGCACCGGAAACAGCCGCTACTGCGCCAAAATGCTGGCCGATAAGCTGGAGGATGAACTTCTGGATACCTTTCACTTTATCCGGAACGGCATCGCACTGGAGCTGGCCTCCACCAAACCCTGGATTTTTGTGTCTCCCACCTATAGCTGGCGGATTCCTAAAGTGTTTGAAGCGGCTCTTCGCTCCGGTTTTTTCTCCGGCAGCCGGGATGCCTACTTTGTGATGACCTGCGCCGGAGACACCGGAAATGCCGGCCCGTACAACCAGGCTCTCTGTCAGGCCATTGGTCTGCGTTACCACGGCACCTTCTCTGTGGTGATGCCGGAAAACTACACCGCTATGTTCTCCATCCCCGACCCAGAGCTGTCCAAAAAGCTGGTAGACGCCTCTCGCTTTGCCCTGGGCAAGGCCATTCTCTCCATCCGGGCAGGCGAGAACTTTCCTGACCAGAAACCGGGGGTATCGGGCCGTCTGAAATCCGGGATCGTCAACACCTTCTTCTACCGCTTCTGTGTCAAATCGTCTCCGTTTTCCGTATCGGAGGCCTGCACCTCCTGCGGCAAATGTGAGCGCAACTGTCCTCTTGGCTCTATTTCCATCGTGAAAGGCCGTCCCGTTTGGGGCAAGGAGTGCACCCACTGCATGGCCTGCATCAATGGCTGCCCCGTCCAGGCCATCGAATACGGCCGCGCCAGCCAGGGCAAGCGCCGGTATCAGTGTCCGGAATATCGCCGGGGCCGCTTCCGCACAGAAGAAACCTCCCAATAACTCCACGCTTTCCAAATCCGATATCGTTCGTCCCCCCTCCCCGCTTTTTCAATTTTTTGTTCAAAACCACCTTTGAAATCAGAGAAAATTTTCGATATAATACTTTTACAACGTGTAGCTAGATCGGCGTAAATCCGGTTGCTGGCTGCACGTTTTCTTTTTATCTTCAAATAGGAGGCCTGTTATGAAACGAATCAGAGCCGCATGTCTTTGCCAGACCTTGCATTTTTTCCAAAGAGAGGATGCAGACCGGGATCATGCCGCCAAGGCAGTTCAGGAAGAGGTAAACAACTACAAGCGCCATTTGGAACGAAACTGTATTCCGTATAAAATCATCTCTGAGACTGTACAGCCAGACGGCTCCATCTTGCTAAAAATCATTAAGCAGTATAATAACTCCCCCGTTGGGGACTATTTGGAACAATAAAATAAATCAAAGCGTGTAGCCTATGGCATAAATCCAGCTTGGCTGCACGCTTTTTTTGGAGGAATCAAACATGGGTCAGAAATCAAACGCTTTTCTTGAGACAGAGCCGGTTGGAAAGCTCATGGGCAAATATGCCGTGCCCTGCATCATATCTCTTTTGGTGGCGGCACTTTACAACATTGTAGACCAGATTTTCATTGCCAACGCCACCTATTTGGGTTCCTACGGAAATGCCGCCAACACCGTGGTCTTTCCGCTGACCGTAGTGGCTCTGGCTATAGCTGTGCTGATCGGCGACGGCTGCTGCGCCTTTGTCAGCATCTGTCTGGGAGCAAACGAAAAAGAAAATGCCCACCGCAGCATCGGCAACGCCGTTGTGCTCTGCCTGGGCGCCAGCATTCTTCTTACCGCAGTCTATCTTGTGTTTCAGGAACCCATCTTGACCATGTTCGGCGGCCGAGTCAACGAGGAGACCTTTTTGCTCTCCAAGGAATACTTTTTCTACATCACCCTGGGCATTCCCTTTTACATGTTTGGGCAGGCCATGAATCCTATCATCCGCTCCGACGGAAGCCCTAAGTTTGCTATGGTTTCCACCCTGGCCGGCGCGGTAGTCAACATTATTCTGGACCCGGTCTTCATTTTCCTGTTTCAATGGGGCATGATGGGTGCGGCAGTTGCCACTGTACTGGGACAGATTCTGACCGCAGCACTTTCCATCTGGTATCTGTGCCATATGCGCGCTGTTCAGCTGACCAAATCCAGCTTTACCCTGCGCGGGACCCTGATTGGGAAATTTCTTCCTCTGGGTCTTTGCAGCCTCTTGTCCCAGATCTCTCTGGTCGCTGCTATGGCGGCCATCAATAACATGATCCGTCAGTACGGCGCTTTGGACCCTATCTTTGGCCAGACTGAGTACGCACAGATCCCTATGGCAGTGGTAGGAATCGTGATGAAGTTCTTCCAGATCGTGATCTCCATTGCTGTGGGCATGGCCGCGGGGTGCATTCCTGTTGTAGGCTTCAACATAGGAGCTGGGCGGAAGGACCGAGCCAAGAGTTTGTTTACCCACCTGCTGATCGCGGAGGCAGCCGTAGGTGCCATCGCCCTGCTGATTGTGGAGCTCTTCCCGGTCCAGCTTATCTCCATCTTCGGTGCAGCCAATGAAAGCACCTACTACACGTCCTTTGCCATCAAGTCCTTCCGCATCTATCTGTGCATGATGATTCTGGCTTGTGTCAATAAAGGCACCTTTATCTATCTTCAGTCCCTGGGTAAAGCCCTGGCTTCCACGGTGCTGTCCACGGTACGCGAGGTGGTCTTCGGAGTCGGCTTTGCGCTGCTGCTGCCCGTCTTCTTCGGTCTGGATGGTGTACTTTACTCCATGCCTGTTTCCGACGTCTTAACCTTTTTAATTGCCGCGCTGATGATCCGCTCCACCTACAAATCCCTATCGGCGTAACCCCCACCCACGTCTGACCGTTGGGACCGTGCGGATTTGAACGAGGTCGTATGTGCGAATAAAGGGGCCCATGTTCGCTCCGGAGCGCAGGTGGTGCAACAGGATTTCCCCACAGGCCAGGCTGTCACTGCCCGCCCGGTGGTGGTCCAGCTCCAGCCCCAGGAAATCACACAGGGTGTTTAATTTATGATTGGACAGCTGGGGCAGCAGACGGCGGCTCATCTGACAAGTACAGGCATAGGGTACACTAGGTCGCCATCGAATGCCATAGTCTCTCAGGCACTTGGCCAGCACGGACATATCAAAGGGGGCATTGTGAGCCACCAGCAGCCCGCTGCTGAAAAGAGGCTCCAGTTCCTGCCAAAGCTGTGGAAAAGTAGGCTTGTCCGCTACCATCTCCGGCGTGATCCCTGTGAGGGCCACGTTAAAAGAGGCAAACCGGGTCTCAGGGTTGACCAGATAGTCGTACTGCTCCACCACCTCTCCCCGCTCTATTACTGTAACGCCAATGGCGCTCATGCGGTTGTTGGCAGAGTTGGGCGTCTCTACGTCAAAGGCAATATACCGTCCGGTCATAGGTGTTTCCTTCTTTCTTTGCCGCCCTCGGGCGGCATTTCTTATATACCAACCTGATACAGAGGGATCACATTGATAACCGGCTCCTCATAGGGATGTACCTCTTTCACCGCCGCCAAGGTCTCCTTCAGTTTCTCCCGCAGGCAGGTAACCTCCACCTTCAGCTCCGACTCCGTACTCAGTACATTCTCCTGTCCCAGATAGGGTTGGCTTCCTGCCAAAGGCCGCCAGCAGCTGGTCACAGGGCTATACGACAGGCAGCTGTCGTAGCTGCCGATGTGTCCCGCATCCACCTCCCGCAGGGCCTTCTGCAAAGCAGGCAAGTGACTTTCCAGAATAAAAATCTCCAGTTTACAGCAGGAAAACTCGGTCATGGCTGTTCCCCCTTCTCTTCGACACGACTGGGTACATGTGTCCTCTATTGTACCACAGCTCCCAGTCCGTGAAAAGGCGGCCCGGATACGGACGCTGTCTTCGTATCCGGGCCGCTGAATTTTCTCTTTATAAGTACCGCTGGGCAAAAGCCGCCATAGGGCGGTTGACCTGTTTGGCCACTAGCCCTACGCAGATGGCCGCCGCCACGGTGCCCTCCCGCACCCCTTCCAGCTGCTGCAAAAAGAAGAGGGACAAGGTAGTGGCAATCAGCACCAGCGTAACGTCAAAGCCCACTTTGGCGTTGGCAAATTTCAGAGGAAATACCTTACACAGGGCCAACACCATTCCCTCGCCCGCCAGAGTGACCACGTTGGCGGTCACCTCAAAGCTAACCCCGACACCCACCAGCAGGATTCCTACCACACACAGCACCCACTGCATGGGATAGGATGTAGCAGACACTCCTTGAAGGGCCCAGACGCTGAAATCAGTCAGCGTTCCAAAAATCAAAGCCACCGGCAGCTGCATGAGCTGGATGGGATCATAGCGGCGGCGCAGCAGTAAAATTTGCAGGCAAATAAGGGCCACATGCATGGCAATGGTGGCGGTGCCAACCGTAAGAGGCGTTAATAAGCTGAGCACATAGGGCAGGCTGGAGATGGGCGAGGTACCCAATCCCGCTTTGATGGAAAAGGCCACGCCAAATGCCATAATGGTCAGCCCCACACACAAAAGCAGATATCGCTTGACCTGTCCCAAAACACCTGTTTTCATTTCCATGCTTCCTTTACTTTGACTCTGCGAAGGTCTCTCTACCCTTTCTTGAGCTTTCTAATAACAAGATTCATTATAGTCCTCCTTGTTTCACTGTCAAGAATCCCGGAGCATCCCAAAGAATAGTTCGCCTCTGTGCGGGAACAATAAGAAGGAGCTCTTTCCTTCGATTGGAAGGAAAGAGCTCCTATTTACTTAGGGAGGTCAACCCATGGGAAATCATTTTCGCGGATGGTACTTCAAGTGCCAATCTCCTGCCCAGACACTGGCCCTGATTCCCGCTGTTCACACCTGCCGTGGCTGCCAAACCAGTTCCATCCAGGTGGTCACAGAAAAGGAGCATTGGAACGTCCCCCTCTCCGGCAAGGGCTGCCTTGTCCGCTGGGACCGTCCTCAGGCCAGTCTGGAAGAAAACCAATTTTCCCCTCAGGGCATTGATCTTCATCTCCACTCTGACCACTGTCATGTGGAGGGACAACTCCGCTTCGGGCCCCCCACGCCGTTGCCGCACGATATCATGGGGCCATTTCGTTTTGTCCCCTTTCTGGAGTGTCGGCACCGGGTTTTCAGCATGCGCCACCAGGTTACCGGTCAACTTCATGTAAACGGAACACCATACTGCTTCGACCACGACCTGGGTTATCTCGAGGGAGACCAGGGGCGCTCCTTCCCCCGCCGCTACCTCTGGACCCAGTGCCTGTTCCCCGACTGTTCCCTGATGATTTCCGCAGCAGATATCCCTCTGGGTCCGGTTTCTTTCCCCGGCGTGATCGCCGCGCTGTCCTTTTCTTATAAGGTTATTATCCTTGCCACATACTGCGGCGCAAGAATTATATCGGTTCACAACGGAAAAATTACTGTAAAGCAAAACAACTTGCTTCTTACTGCGGAGCTTTTGTCCGATCAGGGCCGCCCTCTACGCGCTCCGCAGGGAGGCAGCATGTCCCGGACCATCCGGGAAAACGTCTCCTGCCACGCCCGGTACCGCCTGTTCCAGGACGGTGAGGTCCTTTGGGCGGGAGAAAGCCGCCAGGCCTCCTTTGAATATGAGTACCCCAGCTAACCATCACTCCAGCCGCACTTGGTAACCCAATTTGTGGAGCATCTCCAGATCCCGCCCCACTGTGATCCCTGCGGTGGTGAGCATATCTCCTGAGATGGCCGCATTGGCTCCGGAGCAGAAGCACCGTGCCCCCTTATCCTCCAGCAGACCCCGTCCCCCTGCCAGGCGGATGTTGCCGTCGGGAATGAGGAAACGGAAGATGGCCACTACCCGGCGCAGTTCGTCCTCGGTCAGGACGGGATTGTGCTCATAGGGCGTGCCAGGGATAGGATTGAGCAGGTTGACCGGCACCGATTTTACCCCCAGCTCCCGGGCAGTCAATGCCATGTCGATCCGGTCCTCCATGGTCTCGCCCAGGCCAATGATTCCGCCGGAACAGACGGACAGTCCAGCTCGCCGGGCAGCTTTCATGGTCTCGATCTTCTCATCATACGTATGGGTAGTACACACCTGAGGGAAGTAGCGCCGGGAGGACTCCAGGTTGCAGTGGACCCGGGAGGCCCCCGCCTCCTTCAGCTTTCGGAAGGCCTCCTCACCCAGCAGTCCGAAGGAGACACACACCTCAATGCCCACCTGTTCCCGGATGGCCCGGATGCTCTCACAGACCTGATCTACCTCCCGGTCGGACAGCTTGCGGCCAGAGGTAACAATGGAGTAGCGCAGCACCCCCTGGCGCTTGTTCTCCGCCGCCCCTTTCACCAGTTCCTCCGTGGAGAGAAGGGGATAGCTCTCCTCCAGACTGGTGTGGTAGTGGGCGCTCTGGGCGCAGTACTTGCAGTCCTCCGAACACTTGCCGCACTTGCCGTTGACAATGGTACAAAGGTCAAAGCAATCGCCGCAGAAGTGCTCCCGCAGCTGGTCAGCCGCCTGGCTCAGCGCCTCCAGGGGCGCATCCATTAACTCCAGCGCCTCCTCCCGGTTCACTTCTCCTCCAGCCAGCACTTTACTCTTTAACTTCTCCACCAAATTCATGGTTCTGCCCCTCCTGTACGTAAACTTATTTTTTATTTAGTTTACATTCAAGTGTAATCTCTTTTCGTTTAATTGTCAACCAATATTCTATTTCGGTTTTCATTTGTGCCTTTTACGAATATCTGGGCTTTGCTGCTTTCACTTTGTTTTTTATACAATTTTTAAGAAAAGAAAGGCCCGTTTACCCTTGTTTCTTCCCTTTCTCCGTGTTATACTTTCCACTCGGTGAAATGTGTTCCTGACAGACACAACAAGAACAACGCAGATTGGAAAGGAATTTTGCCATGTTAATTGTGGAACTGCTGAAATCCTTCTTCCTTGGCGTGGTGGAGGGCATCACGGAGTGGCTGCCCATTAGCTCCACCGGCCATCTTATCCTGGTGGATGAGTTTATCAAGCTGAAGGTCTCTACCGAGTTTATGGATATGTACCGCTATGTGATCCAGCTGGGTGCCATTCTGGCGGTGCTGGTGCTGTTTTTCCATAAGCTCAATCCCTTCTCTCCCCGGAAAACCTCCCTCCAGAAGCGTCAGACCTGGAATCTGTGGGCCCTGGTGGTGCTGGCCTGTATCCCCTCCGCCGTCATTGGCCTCCCCCTCAACGACTGGATGGATGAGCACCTGATGAACCCCTGGGTGGTGGCCGCCGCCCTGATCGTCTATGGCGTGGGCTTCCTCATCATTGAGGACCGCCGCCGCACCCCTGCTATCCGCCGCACCAGCGACCTCACCTGGCAGATCGCATTGTACATCGGCCTGTTCCAGGCCCTGTCCATCATTCCCGGCACCTCCCGCTCCGGCGCCACCATCCTGGGCGCCATCATCCTGGGCTGTGCCCGCCCCGTGGCCGCCGAGTTCTCCTTCTTCCTGGCCATCCCCACCATGGTGGGCGTGAGCGTTTTGAAGCTGGGCAAGTTCTTCGCGGAGAAGATTGCCGCGGGCGAAGCTCTCTTCACCGGCCCGGAGGCCGCCATTCTGGCGGTAGGCTTTATCGTCTCCTTTGTGGTCTCCCTGCTGTGCATCCGCTTCCTCATGGACTTTGTCAAGAAGCACGACTTCAAGCCCTTCGGCTGGTACCGCATCGTCCTGGGTATTCTGGTCCTGCTGTTCTTCGGCATCCGGGCCCTGATGGCGTAACATCCCGTCTCATTAAAAATGTCCGCTCCCACTGGGAGCGGACATTTTTTACTTATTCTGCAGTTCCTTTTTGCTTTCCGGCTGCTGCCACAAAGCCCCGGAACAGGGGGTGGGGCCGGTTGGGACGGCTCTTGAACTCGGGGTGAAACTGGACCCCCACAAAGAAGGGGTGGCCGGTGATCTCCACCGCCTCCACCAGACGACCATCGGGAGACTGACCGCTGAGTCTCAGCCCGGCCATCTCCAACTGGGCCCGGTACTGGTTGTTGAACTCATAGCGGTGGCGGTGACGCTCGTAAATCAACGGTTCACCATAGCACTGGTACAGACGGCTGTCCGACTGTATCCGGCAGGGGTAGCTGCCCAAACGCAGGGTACCACCCTTGTCGATCTCATCATTCTGCCCCGGCATAAAGTCGATAACCTTCTGAGGGCAGTCCGGGTCAAACTCTCCGGAATTGGCCTGGGACAGCCCCGCGGCATGGCGGGCAAACTCCATCACCGCGATCTGCATGCCCAGGCATATGCCCAGGTAGGGGATCTGCTTCTCCCGGGCATATTGGGCCGCCAGCACCATGCCCTCGATGCCCCGGCTGCCAAAGCCGCCGGGTACCAAAATACCATTCAGTCCGGCCAGCTGGGACGAAACGGTCTCCTCCGTCAGCCCCTCTGAGTCGATCCACCGGATCTCCACCCGAGTATCCAGCGCGTAGCCCGCGTGGCGCAGGGCCTCGGCCACCGACAGATAGGCATCGTGGAGCTGGACATACTTGCCCACCAGGCCGATGGTCACGCTGCGGCTTTGGCTTCGGATGCGCTCTACCATCTCCCGCCACTCCCGCAGGTCGGGGGGCGGAGTCTTCAGCCCCAGCTCCCGGCACACCACGCTGGAGAAATTGGCGGCCTCCAGCATGAGTGGGGCCTCATACAGGCTGGGCAACGTTACATTTTCAATCACGCAGTCGGGACGAACCCCGCAGAAGCCCGCAATTTTTTCAAAGACGCTCCGGTCGGTGATGGGCTCGTCACAGCGCAGAACGATAATATCCGGAGAGATACCAAAGCCCTGCAGTTCCTTTACCGAGTGCTGGGTGGGCTTGGACTTGTGCTCTCCGGAGGCTCGCAGGTAGGGCACCAGAGTGACGTGGATATACAGGGCGTTGCCCCGGCCTGCCTCCCGGCCCACCTGACGGATGGCCTCCAGGAAGGGCTGGCTCTCCATGTCGCCGGTGGTACCGCCGATCTCCGTGATAACCACGTCGGCCCCGGTTTTCTCCCCTACCGAGTAAATAAACCGCTTGATCTCGTCGGTGATGTGGGGGATGGTCTGCACCGTCTTGCCCAGATACTCCCCCCGGCGCTCTTTTGCAATCACATTGGCATAGACCTTTCCGGTGGTGAGGTTGGAAAACTGGTTCAGATCCTCGTCAATAAAACGCTCGTAATGTCCCAGATCCAGGTCGGTCTCCGCCCCATCCTCGGTAACAAAGACCTCGCCGTGCTGGTATGGGCTCATGGTTCCCGGGTCCACGTTGATATAGGGGTCCAGCTTCTGGGCGGCCACCTTCAGCCCCCGGGCCTTCAGCAGACGGCCCAGAGAGGCCGCGGTAATGCCCTTACCCAGTCCGGACACCACGCCGCCGGTCACAAAAATATACTTCATATGATAGCCTCCATGCTCTTATTGTGGCTTGCGGGGGATTTTATATTCAAAGCGGTCCTTCTCCCCGCTCTGGGGAATGGACGTGGGATACCCTCCGCCAAAGCAGGCTGTGCAGAAGCCCATCTCCCGACCTGCCAGAGCACGGGTGTGCTCCAGGCTGAGGTAGCCCAGGGAGTCCACGCCGATGATTTCTGCGATCTCCTCCACGGCGTGGTGGTTGGCGATGAGGTTGTCCCCGCTGTCGATGTCTGTTCCATAGTAACAGGGAGCCACGAAGGGGGGCGCGCTGACCCGCATATGGATCTCTTTGGCTCCCGCCCGGCGGAGCATGGCGATGGTACGCCGACAGGTAGTTCCCCGGACGATGGAGTCGTCAATGAGGACCACCCGCTTGCCCTCCACTACCTCCCGCACCGGGTTGAGCTTCAGGTCTACTCCCTCCTCCCGCATGGCCTGGGTGGGCGCGATAAAGGTGCGGCCCACATACCGGTTTTTGGTAAAACCAATGGCGTAGGGGATACCGGAGGCCCTGGCGTAGCCCAGGGCGGCATCCAGACCAGAGTCGGGCACGCCGATGACCACGTCGGCCTCCACCGGGTGCTCCTGGGCCAGAAACGCCCCCGCCCGCTCCCGGGCCCGGCTCACGCTGCACCCCTGGATCACTGAGTCGGGCCGGGCGAAGTAGATGAGTTCAAACACGCAAAGGTGGGGCGCGGTCCGTCCACAGTGGCTTGTGTCGGTCCGCACCCCTTGGGCGTCGGCCACTACGATCTCCCCCGGCAGCAGGTCCCGCACCAGCTTGGCCCCCACCGCGTCCAGGGCGCAGGACTCCGAGGCAAACACGATGCCTCCATCCTCCCGCTGCCCCAAACAAAGCGGCCGGAACCCCATAGGGTCCCGGGCCGCAATGAGTTTTGCCGGGGAGGAAATGACCAGGGAGTAGGCCCCCTCCAGCCGGTCCATGGCAGCGGAGACCGCCGCCTCGATGGAGGGCTGGCGCAGCCGCTCCTGGACAATCAGGTAGGCAATGACTTCCGAGTCGGTGGTGGTGTGGAAGATGGAGCCCTGCTCCTCTAATTCGTGGCGCAGAGGCATGGAGTTGGTGAGGTTGCCGTTGTGGGCCAGGGTCATGCGCCCCTTGAAGTGGTTAATCACGATAGGCTGTACGTTGCGCTTGTGGTCAGAGCCGGTGGTGGCATAGCGCACATGGCCCACCGCGATGTTCCCCTGTCCCAGGGCATGGAGCCGCTGGGGCGGGAACACCTCGCTGACCAGCCCCACATCGCAGCAGCTGGAGAATACCCCCTCATCGTTGACCACGATTCCGGCGCTCTCCTGGCCCCGGTGCTGCAAAGCGAACAGGCCGTAATAGGTCAGACCGGCCACATCCTGCTTTTTGGTACTGCACACCCCAAACACACCGCACTCCTCATGGAGGTGCCGCTCCTCTTGCTCCATACCTGCTTGCTCCTTTCTTCTGTTACAGTCCGCTGGCGCCGTAGTTGGACAGCACCCGGGCGGAGGGGTCATCCACGTCGCAGCCCTCCCAGCTCTTGTTGGGCATCCAGAAGCCGGCCACCATCTCCGCCTGGCCGGGATAATACTTCTCAAAGAGTTCACGGTAAAGAAGAGACTCTTTGGTAAAAGGCTGCGCGTATGTATACGCCTTGCGCTTCTCTGCAAACTCCTTCTGGGTATAATAGGTCTCGGCGTAGTCCTTCAGGTCGTTGACCAGGGAGTGGCCCACCGCGTCGGAGAAGGCCGCCTTCTCTCGGTAAAGGATGTTGGTAGGCAGGTAGTCGCCCTCAAAGGCCCGGCGCAGCAGGTACTTGCCTTTGCCGTAGTGGTTGCGCTTCTTCTCCGGGTCGATGGACATGACGTAGCGGACAAAGTCCAGATCGCCAAAGGGCACCCGGGCCTCCAGAGAGTTGACCGAGATGCACCGGTCGGCCCGAAGCACATCGTACATGTGCAGCTCCCGGATCCGCTTTTCTGCCTCCCGCTGGAACTCCTGGGCGGAGGGTGCAAAGTCGGTGTATTTATAGCCGAACAGCTCGTCGGAAATCTCTCCGGTGAGCAGCACCCGGATATCGGTCTGCTCATGGATAGCCTTGCACACCAGATACATGCCGATGCTGGCCCGGATGGTGGTGATGTCGTAGGTGCCCAGCAGAGCCACCACCGGCTCCAGGGCCTCGATCACATCGTCCCGGGTAATAATGACCTCGGTGTGGTCGCTGCCGATGTAATCGGCCACCTCCCGGGCGTACTTCAGGTCGATGGCATCGGTGTCCATGCCGATGGCAAAGGTGCGGATGGGCTTGGAGCTCTTCTTGGCGGCAATGGCGCACACCAGGGAGGAATCCAGGCCGCCACTGAGAAGAAAGCCCACCTTGGCGTCGGCGACAAGCCGCTTCTCAACCCCGGCAATAAGCTTCTCCCGGATGTTCTGGCAAATGGTGTCCAGATCGTCGTAGACCGGCCGGTCCACCCGGGTCATGTCGGCATAGCAGACAAAGACGCCGTCCTTATAGTAGTGTCCCGGAGGGAAGGGAGCAATTTTCTCCACCAGACCCACCAGGTTCTTGGGCTCGCTGGCAAAGACCATCACGCCTCTGGCATCCCGGCCATAGTACAAAGGCCGGATGCCGATGGGATCACGGGCAGCCACATAGCTCCCCGTGACCGCATCAAAGAGGATGCAGGCAAACTCCGCGTCCAGCATGCGGAACATGTCGGTGCCATACTCCCGGTACAGGGGGAGCAGCACCTCACAGTCCGAGTCGCTGACAAAGGTATACTTCCCCTCCAGCTTCTTGCGCAGCTGGTCAAAGCCGTAGATCTCCCCGTTGCACACCACAAAGCTTCCGTCCATTTGGAACGGCTGCATGCCCTCGGGGCGGGGGTCCATAATAGCCAGGCGATGAAAGCCCAGCAGGCCCATACCGGTATCTACCACCCGGGTATCGTCCGGGCCTCGGGAAAGAGTACGATCAAAACCTTGTCGGAAGGTCTCGTAATCCATACCCTCCCCGCAATATCCCATAATGGAACACATAATTTTTCCTCCTTATGTTCAGCGCACGCCAAACAGCAGCTCCCCATAGCTGGGGAAGGGCCAATACTTCTTGGCGGTCAGAGTTTCTGCTTCATCGGCCGCCGCCCGCAGGCTGCCCATCTTGGGCAGAATCTCATCCCGCACATAGTCGGCCTGAACCATCACGTCACTCTCGTCTCCCAGGTGCACCATGGCCAGTTCCAGCTCGTCGGTGCGCTGGGCGATCTGATCGGTGAGCTGAGACAGCTTGCTCACCAGTCCAGCTTCATAGCTGCAGCTCAGCTGGGCCACCGCGGCCCGCTTGGCCGCAACTCCGGCGGCCACCGACGTGGTGTACTCCTCTACCGCAGGGAGGATCTCCTTCCGGGCCATGTCGATCATGGTCAGGGCCTCAATGCTCACTGTCTTGGTGTAGTTCTCCAGCATAATCTCACAGCGGGAGCGGAGCTCTGCCATAGAGAACACCTTGTGTCCGGTGAGCAGGTCCGCGTTTTTCTCACTGAGCAGGCAGGGCACGCAGTCGGGCGTGGTGCGTAGGTTGAGCAGGCCCCGCTCCTGGGTAGCCTCCTTAATCCAGGCGTCGTCATAGCCGTTGCCGTTGAAAATGATCCGCTTGTGCTTTCTCACGGTCTCCCGGATGAGATCGTGGAGGGCCTGGCTCTTGTCCTCGCCCGCCCCCTCCAGGCGGTCGGCGTACTCCTTCAAGGACTCGGCCACCGCGGTGTTGAGCATAATGTTGGCACAGGCGATGGAGTTGGAGGAGCCCAGCATCCGGAACTCAAACTTGTTGCCGGTGAAGGCAAAGGGAGAGGTGCGGTTGCGGTCGGTAGTGTCCCGTGCAAACCGGGGCAGGGTGTGGACTCCCAGCTTCATCTGGGTGGGCTCCACTCCGGCGTAAGGCGCATCTTTCTCGATGGCCTCCAGGATGCCGGTGAGCTCATCCCCCAGGAAGACGGACACCACGGCGGGCGGGGCCTCGTTGGCACCCAGCCGGTGGTCGTTGCCCGCGGTGGCTACCGACATGCGCAGCAGGTCCTGATAGTCATCCACCGCCTGGAGCACCGCACACAGGAACACCAGGAACTGGGCGTTTTCATGGGGAGTATCCCCGGGAGAGAGAAGGTTTACTCCCTCATCGGTAGAAATGGACCAGTTGTTGTGCTTGCCGCTGCCGTTGACTCCGGCAAAGGGCTTCTCGTGGAGCAGGCATACCAGACCGTGGCGGGCGGCCACCTTCTGCATGATCTCCATGGTCAGCTGGTTGTGGTCGGTGGCAATGTTGGTGGTGGTATA
>CAJLCG010000045.1 GCA_905205085.1 uncultured Oscillospiraceae bacterium | reverse complement strand
GGCTACAAGCCCGGCGAGGACTTCAAGATCGCCATCGACGCCGCCTCCTCCGAGTGGTGGGACGAGGAGCAGAAGTGCTATGTCCAGCCCAAGTCCGGCAAGAAGCTGACCCAGCAGCAGCTGGTGAACATGTGGAAGAAGTTCGCCGACACCTACCCCATCATCTCCCTGGAGGACGGCATGGCCGAGACCGACTGGGAGGGCTGGGCCATGCTGACCAAGGCCATCGGCGATCGGGTCCAGCTGGTGGGCGACGACCTGTTCGTCACCAACGTGGAGCGTCTGGCCACCGGCATTGAGAAGAAGGTGGGCAACGCCATCCTCATCAAGGTCAACCAGATCGGCACCCTGACCGAGACCCTGGACGCCATCCAGATGGCCAACCGGGCCGGCTACACCGCCATCGTGTCCCACCGCTCCGGCGAGACCGAGGACGCCACCATCGCCGACATCGCCGTGGCCGTCAACGCGGGCCAGATCAAGACCGGTGCCCCCAGCCGCACCGACCGGGTGGCCAAGTACAACCAGCTGCTCCGCATCGAGGAGGAGCTGGGCGAGATCGCTCAGTATCCCGGCATGAAGGCTTTCTTCAACCTGAAGTAATTCCTTCCAATTACAGAGCAGGACCGCTTCGGCGGTCCTGCTTTTTTCTCGCCCAGCTCCTCCGGGGGCCCCACCACAGGTGGGGCGCTCCCGCTTTCTTGAAAGAAAGCGGGGCAAAGAACTTCCTGCGAAGCTCCGCTTCGCCTCTGCGCTCCCAGATAGGACTTCTGTAAAAAAATTTGATAAAATGGAACCAAACTCTCTCCCCGTGCATCTATAAGGCGTCCGGACAACAAGAGACGAGGTGAAGCCCGATGGAAAACAATCAGGACAGCCGGCAGCGTTTCGCCGCTCTGGTGCGAGAGCACAGCCACTCCATGTTCCGTGCCGCCCGTGCCATTCTGGACTGCGACGCCGACGCAGAGGACGCGGTGGGCGAGGCAGTTCTGCTGGCGTGGCAGGCCTTTCCAAACCTGAAAAACCAGCAGGCCGCCCGGTGCTGGCTGTTAAAAATCACCGTCAACTGCGCCTACGGCCAGCGGCGGGGACAGCGTCGGGTGGTCTACATGGATGATCTGAGCCAGGCAGCGGGCAGCGCCCCGTCCCCGGAGCCTTCCGGTTTATGGGATGCGGTCCTGCGCCTGCCGGAGGACCAGCGTCTAGCCGTGATGCTCTACTACTATGAGGACCTGCCGGTGGCGGAGATTGCCAAAACCCTGGGCGTTCCCCAGGGGACGGTAAAATCCCGGCTGAGCCGAGGGCGGGAACGTCTGAAAGCGCTGCTGCGCGAGGAGGAAGCATATGGATTTTGAGGACTTTGACGCCCGGATGAAGGGGCGTGCGGAGGCAGAGGACTGCCCCATCCCCCAGGACTTTGAGAAACGGCTGGAGATGCGCCTAGAGGAGCTACCTACACAGGCCAGGAGCAAAAAACGGCTGGGGCGGCGGATCATCGCCATTATGGCCGCCGTGTTGATTCTGACTGGCTCCGCACTGGCTATCTCTCCCACGCTGCGGGAGCAGCTCAGCCGGGCACTGGGCCTTTTTGAACCCTATACCACACCCATTGAAAGCGCCTCTGCTGTGGACCAGGGGATCAAAGTGCAGATTTTGTCTGCCATGGCAGACGACTATACCGTCCATATCTACCTGGAAATCCAAGATCTGACCGGTGAGCGGCCTATGAAACATATCCTGGATCTGTTAACGGATTCCTTTGTGCCAAATGTGGACAACGAAATTCAAATCAGATGGGGGGGAACGAAACTTCTGGGCTATAATGAGAAGACTCACACCGCGCTGGTGGATGTGTATACTGCGGGAGAGGACTACCGTTCCCTCCGGGACTGGAATCTCCGTATTGGCGGGATCAGCTTCTATTCTGAAAACAAAGTGGAAACTATTTACGGGACTTGGGAGCTTCCCTTTACCCTTACCGCCTTGGAAACCAGAACAATCTCCCTGGACGCAGGCGATCATTCCGATTTCCACACCCTGAAAATCAGCCCTATTGGCCTAGTTTTGGAAGGTGGTCCAGACAGCTTCCCCCAGGCCACGGAGGCAGAACTGATTTTTACCGACGGGCATACCGAGTCGGTGGAACAGGGCTCCGGTGCAGGGGGTACGGGGTGGACCATCAGCAACTGGTACTTCTCAGAGCCTGTATCTCCCGACGAGATCGTCCGTGTGGAGCTGCCCTGCTGGACCATCACACTGAACTCCGAAGATCAGGGAAGTGTAACGCGGAAATAAGCAAACCCATATCATTCCCGCCAGGGCCGGTTCGCTTGCGAACCGGCCCCTCTCTTCCCCTTGCGGCTTTCCACAAGACAGGCTATAATGGGGAAAGAATCCTCTCTTTTCTGGGGAGCTGTTTTGTGAGAACCTACGCTTGAGGAAAAACAAGCAACAAGAAAGGGTGTATCTGTTTGGATCAGGCACTGTATGAAAATCATTTAACGATCCTGCGTTCCGAGCTGTCCATGGCCCTTGGGTGCACGGAACCGATTGCCATCGCCTACGCCGCCGCCAAGGCCCGCCAGCTGCTGGGAGAAATGCCCGAGCACTGCACCGTCCATTGCAGCGGCAATATTGTCAAAAACGTCATGGGCGTCACCGTCCCCAACTCCGGCGGCCTGCGGGGCATCGACGTGGCCGCCACCCTGGGCATTGTGGGCGGCAACCCGGAGCTGGAGCTGGCCGTGCTGGAGGGCATCACCGACGAGCACCGCGCCAAGGTGCGGGAGCTGCTGAAGGGCGACTTCTGCTCCTGCAAGCTCATTGAAAATGTGGCTACCCTGTATATCGTGGTGGAGCTTACCGCCGGGGAGCACTCCGCTCTGGTGGAGATCCAGAACACCCACAAAAATATCACCCGGATGCAGAAGGACGGGGTGGACTGCCCCGGGGTCACGGTCACCAAGGAGGAGAAAATCCAGCAGAGCGGTGACCGCAGTCTGCTGACGGTGAAGAACATTCTGGAGTTTGCCGACAAGGTGAAGCTTTCCGAGGTGGAGCCCATCCTCACCCCCCAGATCGAGTGCAACATGGCCATCTGCCGGGAGGGCCTGGAGCACTCCTACGGCGCCGAGGTGGGCCGCGTCCTGCTGGAGGGCTACGCCGATCCCCCTGTCCACATCCGCGCCCGCGCCTACGCCGCCGCCGGCTCCGACGCCCGGATGAACGGCTGCCCCATGCCGGTGGTCATCAACTCGGGCAGCGGCAACCAGGGCATCACCGTCAGCGTGCCGGTGATCATCTACGCCCAGGAGCACAGCGTCCCCCGGGAGAAGCTGCTGCGGGCGCTGGTGGCCGCCAACCTCATCTCCATCCACCAGAAGAGCTACATTGGCAGCCTGTCCGCCTACTGCGGCGTGGTCAGCGCCGCCTGCGGAGCCGCCTGCGGTATCTGCTACCTGCTGGACTACCCCTACGAGGTGCTGTGCGACACCATCACCAACACCATCGCCACCGTGGGCGGTATGGTATGCGACGGAGCCAAGTCCTCCTGCGCCGCCAAGATCGCCACCGCCGTGGAGACCGCCCTGCTGGGCATGAAGATGGGCCTGCACAACCGTACTTTCCAGCCCGGTGAGGGACTGGTGAACGAGGACGTGGAGGAGACCATCAGCAACATCGGCCGTATGGGCCGGGTGGGCATGAAGTCTACCGACAACGAGATTTTGAACATCATGCTGGGTAACTAAACACAAACGGGACAGGCCATCTGCCTGCCCCGTTTTTCAACTGGAGGAACGTATGCGGTTTTACACCAAAGAGTGGTACGAGCTGATGCAGCACCAGGACGACCTGAGCGGCATGCAAAAGATTCCCGATGGGAGCTACTCCCAGCAGGACATCCAAGCCTTTTATCAGCAAGATCTGGAGGAAGAGGTGGCCCAGGAGCGGGAGCGCTACAACACCCCGCCCACTTGGGATTGGCAGGAGGAGCTGCTGGACCCGGAGTGCTTTTCCCCCGAAAACTTTCTCTTTGAGGAGGAGGGGACCGGGAATCTGTTCCACCCCCAAACCCCGGAAATGGCCCGTGCCTACCTGGAGGCGGACTTCCGCCGCGCCTTGGAAGCCTTTGAACGCCGTCCCCCCTTCGATGCCCAGGAGACTATTTCGTGCTTCCGGGCGTGCTTCCGGTCCAAGCTGCGGTATGCCTGGAAGTACTTTCCCCAGTGGGTGCAGGAGTCGGTGGACAAGCGGCTGCTGGCCCTTGACCGGATGCCGGCCAGCGCCTATGACCGCCTCCAAGAGGAAGTGCAGGCCAAGCGGCAGGCATTTGAAGAACAAAATGCCCGGGCCGAGGCGGAGTTGTCCGCCCAGGACATTCCCCCGGAGCTACGGGAGGTCTTCTGCTTCCACGACGCCCAGGTACTTAAGCTGCGCCGTCGGGGCCGCCGGGCGGTGCTGCTGCTGGGCAGAGACGGATATTGGGACAAGCCCTACACCACCATCACCTTTGAGGGGGTACGCTGGCTGGAGCGGGAGCCGGGCCTGGTGCTCCGCTGCCGCCCCGGCGGGGATGGGCTGCTTGTCTCCAACTGTCAATACCTCTATGACGAGCTCTACCACACCCAGGAGGGCTATGAGGTGCACATGCTCCTGTGGACCAGCAAGGCCCTGCGGTACCTCACGATATGCTGCGAGAATATCCGGATCGACCACAGTGTCCCGCCGCCGGAGCTGTGATAAAACAGGAGGACATCCTTTTACGATCGGGCCAAAAAGAAAGACACCTGCAACATGTAGGTGTCTTTCTTTTATTCTCAAAACAGCATGGATGCCAGTAGAACACGGGGCCCCACACGGTGGGGCGGCGCTTATGCGCCGTAAATTCGGAGCGAAGCGGAGAATTGCGCACTGCCGCCGCGGCGGCGTTTCGGAGCGCAACCGCCCGCCGGGCGGCTCTTAGCGCGTAGATGGGCAAATTCATTTCGCCCGAGCATTTTAATCACCGGAGGGTGGAGGCGGCCTCTGGCCGCCGAAACCCAAAAAGAAAGACATCTGCAATATGCAGATGTCTTTCTTTTTGGTACGCCCGAAGGGACTCGAACCCCCAACATTCAGAACCGGAATCTGACGCTCTATCCATTGAACTACGGGCGCATCTCTTAAGTTGCTCCGTTATTATAGCAGATTCTCCCCCTCTTGTAAAGGGCTAATTTTCCCTCCGCAGGCCGCTCACCCACTGGATTTCCTGGGGCGGAGCCTCCAGGCCACAGGCCGCTCCCCGCCAATTTTTCCCCAGATAGACCCGAAAATTGGTCTCCCCCAGCGTATAGATCGCCCCGGGATCGTAGGGCTCCCCCAGCGGGGGCAGGGGCACCGCCTGACGGCTGGGCGGGTAGGGCAGACCGTAGCCCGTTTGCTTGCCCCCGCTCTCCTTCAAGGCCCACAGCTGGGCAAAGTCCTCCCCCCGGTCCCCCAGGCTGGCCAGCCACGCCCGCTCCTCCGGGCTGCAGGTGCGCTCCACCAGAGAGGGCCGCCAGGCCGCCCTCATCTCTTGGATATCCACCCCCACCGGCTGGTCCGACAGGGCGCACAGGGCAAAGGAGCCAGAATGGCTCAGGTTAAAGTGGTACTGGGGGCAGGAGGGGAACCAGGGCTTTCCCCGCTCCCCTGCCGCCAGCTGTGGCAGCGGAGCCAGCCCCCAATACCGCTCTGCTCCCCAGGCCAGCAGCTCCCTTGCCTGCTCCCGCCGGGCCAGATCATCGATCCCTAAAAGTATCATGTGTAGGTGCTCCTTCTCTCTATTTTCCCTGCTGTCCGCTCTCCTGAGAGAAGTCGGTAAACAGGGCTCGCTGAGGCGGATCAAAGGTAAACCACACCATGGCCACCACCAGCAGCGCCGCCAGCAGGGCGGGCAGGCGCCACCGCAGTCCCTGAAAGGGTCCTGCCATGCGGGTAGGCAGCCAGAACCCCAGGGCCATTAGCACCCCGTACAGCACCAGGTCCGCCGCCAGGCTCTTCCAACCCAGTACCACATGCAGAAAGTATCCTACCCCCAGCATGGCCAGGCAGATCCCCACCCCGGTCAGCAGCCAGGGGCGCAGGGCGGTAGGCCGCCCCCAGGTGAGCCACACTGCCGCCGCCAGATAGGGCCAGAACAGGATTTTGGCGTGCTCCCAAATGCTCTCGTTGACCGGTGAAAACAGGGCTGTGACCCCATTGGGACACAGCCCGTAGACAAAGTGCAGGCCCGCTCCCGCCAGCACGGCCAGTACAAAGGCCAGGAGCAGCTGCTTTTTCTCGTACACCATAAGGTCTCACCTCTTTCCCAGAGACCTTATGCCGCTTTTTCCCTTTTTATACCTCTTAGCCTACCAATTCAAACAGACAGCCCCACAGCCGGTCCAGCTGCTCAAAGGGGATATCGGCCCTCAGGCGGCACACCGCAAGGCCGTCCTCCACCTGGATGCGGATATCCCAGCGCTCCTCCAGCTGCTGCCGGAGCCACTGGCTGTCCTTTTCCGGCACACGGAAACAGACGATGCCGGTCTCCTGGTCCGCCTGGACCACCTCCGGCCCACCGGGGCCAAAGTCCTCCAGCCGGGCTTTCAGGTGCCGGGTCAGCCGGGCCACCCGGGGCGCCTGCTCTGCGGTGGGTACTATATTTTGCGTCAGATCCATGAGGGGCCTCCTTACAGTCTGGTCTCCAGGGGCACGCTGACTCCATAGCCCTCCTCAGACAGGCGGCGCAGCAGGGTGGGCAACACCCGTGCCGTCTCACTGCTGGCATCCAGGGTGAGATACACCCGGGCATAATTGCCGCTGATGCGTTTGATCACCTGATTGGCGTAGGTGTTGGTCCCTACCCCCTGGGTAGGAACAGCCGAGGCTGTCTCGTTCCAGCAGATCCACCCCTCCGCCTCCAGCTCCTCCCTCTGGCTCTCCGGCACCAGCACCACGGAGGTGCGGGTATAGGCCACCTGGGACAGGGTTTGGTTGGCCTCCTCCAGCAGGCGGTTGGTGGCCGATGTCGAGCGGCCCTGGGCAATGAGTCCAATGCTGTATCCGCTGCCCAAAATGCGGAAGATCAGGTCGTCCTCCCGCTCCAGCCCCTGGGCATCAAAGAAGAAAATGGCCCGCTGGTTGCGGCTGTCCAACGTATCCAGAATCTCGCTGAGCCCCTGGGAATCTTCACAGGAAAAGGCCAGATACGTGGGGATGACGTCGGTGTCCACCGGGTCGTCCGGCACGGTGATCTCAGTGTCCGGCTCTTCCGGATTGTAGGTGGGGGGCAGCACGCCGGGGGTGGGCTGGCTCTGGTTGGCCTGGTTATAGTCCCGGATGCGGTTGCGGATGGAGTTCTGGGCCGAGTCTACAAAGCTGTAATCGCTGAGTACCACACCGGACCCCTTGATCCGCACGATATAGCCCTCGTCAATGTCAATCACGGAATAGGACAGTCCAAAAAAGCTGCACACCGCAGCCACCGGCACATAGGGCCGCCCATTGCGCAGGATGGCCCTGCCGGACAGTGTCTGCTCGGTAAGCGGATTATAGCAGGTCCCCCGGTTGAGATCGAACACTACCATCTGCTGGAGAGTATAGAGGGTCACGGTGCCCTCGTCCCGGCTGTAACTGCTGCTGATGCCAAGATTGATGCCGGTATAGCTGCCGTCAAAGACGGTGTAGGGTACATACAGCACACCATTGGACCAGGTGGGCATGGTATCGGAGGTCAATTCCAGCAGATTTTCATTCACCGCGGTCAGGTAGATATTCCCCGCCGCCTGGGCTGTATTCAGCAGCGTCACCAGCATGGTCAGCACCAGCACCAGCGCCGCGCTCCGCTTCCATCGTTTCACCGTCTTTGCCTCCTTTCCGGCACTTGCTAGCGAAATTATATCATAGTATAATCAGTTGGGCAAGCCGAGCCCCCTTTAACCCATTTTTAAGAAAGGGTAAAGTACCCTTCAACCCGCATGTGGTATCCTTAGGGCACAAGCTGGGGAAAGGAGAACAAACCATGGAAATTACCCTGGAGCAGGTGGAACGCCTGCGGGAAAAAGCGGATGTGTCCTACGCCCAGGCCAAGCAGGCCCTGGAGTACAGCGGAGGCAATCTGTTGGACGCCCTGATCTATCTGGAGGAGCAGGGTGCGATTCCCCGTCCCCAGGGGGCCTATTACTCCACTCGGAACGAGACGCCCCCGCCGCCCCCCGTCCGGGATGAACTGGTCCCTATGGGCGAGAAGAAGGATGGGAAGGAAAAGCGGGAAAAGAAAAAAGGCAAGGGCTTTGGAGTGAAGGTGGTCCGCGGCAAGACCCTGTTTTCCACTTTGCGCCGCTGGCTCATTGATAACGAGCTGGAGATCTGGCGCCGGGGCCAACCGGTGACCTCTCTGCCCATTCTGGTGTTGGTGGTACTAGTGCTCTTTGCGTTCTATATCACGTTGCCTGCCCTGATTCTGGGCCTGTTTCTGGGCTTTCGCTACCAGATCACCGGCCCCGACCTGGAGGACGACACCATTAACGGCATGATGGGCAGTGTGGCCGATACTGCCGCTGACCTGGGCCGCCAGGTGATGGAAGAGCTGAAAAACCAACACGAGAAGTATAACAACCGTAAAAAATAACGGTTTGGAATGAAAATTGCAAGGTAAGGGAGCGAACACAATGGCAGAAAAGATCCTTCTTGTGGAGGATGAAGAGAAGCTGGCTCGGATGGTGGAGATGGAACTGCGCTACGAGGGCTACGAGGTGACCAAGGCCTTTGACGGGCGCAGCGGTCTGGACCAGGCGTTGAGCGGCAAATATGATCTGGTGCTGCTGGATATCATGCTGCCTCAGCTGTCCGGCATGGAGGTGCTGCGCCGCCTGCGCCGGGAGAGCGACCTGCCCGTCATCATGCTCACCGCCCGGGACAGCGTCATTGACAAGGTATCCGGCCTGGACTCGGGCGCGGACGACTACATCACCAAGCCCTTTGCCATCGAGGAGCTGCTGGCCCGCATTCGGGCCGCACTGCGCAAGCGCTCCGTCCACACCGGCAGCATCCTCACCGCCGGAGAGCTGGTCATGGATGTGGAGCGCCACCAGGTGAGCGTGCGGGGCCAGGGCGTGGAGCTGACCAAAAAGGAATTTGATCTGCTCCACCAGCTGCTGGAGAACAAGGGCCGGGTGCTCACCCGGGAGGCCCTGCTGGACAGCGTGTGGGGCTTTGACTTTGTGGGCGAGACCAACTCGGTGGATGTATACATCCGCTTTCTCCGCAGTAAGATCGATGAGGCCTTTGGCATGAAATTGATCCACACCGTACGTGGTGTGGGCTACGTGATTCGGGAGGAATAATCATGCGATATGCTTTTGCATCTGTCATTTTGTCTGCCTTACTTCTGGCCGGCTGCGCAAGCGCCACCTTTAACGGCAGCCGAACCGGAAATGACAGCCAGCTGGTGATGGAATACACCGTTTTTAATACCACCGACAGCCAGACCCTAAAACTGGAACAGGGTGACCGGCTGGCGGTGACGATTGTCGATGAACAAGGGACTTTGTCTCTCTCCATCGCAATGGAGGGAGAGGACCCGCTGTACGAGGACCTCGACGCCCAGAGCCGCACCTTTGAACTTGTGATTCCCAAAAGCGGAAACTACCAGGTGACGGTGACCGGAGAACAGGCCAAGGGAAGTTTGAGTGTCGTACGAGTGGAGCCGGAAAAATAGGGAAGCAAAAGGAGCGTAAACATATGGTAATCGTCTATCAGTCCCACACCGGGTTTACCAAGGAGTATGCCCAGATGCTGGGGAAAGCGGAAAAAATGAAGACCTACACCCTGGAGGAAGCGGAGCGCCAGCTCCTGTCCGACGCCCAGGTATTCTATATGGGCCCCCTGACCGCCGGGCACATCGGCGGACTGGACCGGTCTATGAAGCGCTGGAAGATCCAGGCTGTCTGCGGCGTGGGCATGTCCCAGCCAGGCGAGGGCACCATGGCCTCTCTGCGCCGGTCCAACTACGTAGGGGACGCTCCCCTGTTCTATCTCCAGGGCGGCTGGGCCCCCAAAAAGGTGGGGTGGCTTAAGCGGCGGATGGTGAACATGGTCACCCGCTCCACTCGCAAGGCCCTGGAGGCCAAGGGCTCTGCCCGTACCCCCCAGGAGCAGGCCATGCTGGACATGCTTCTCCACGGAGGCAGCTTTGTGGCCTTTGAGAATCTGGAACCCATTCGGGCCTGGCTCAAAACCCGGGCCTGAGCAACCCGATGAGAAAGGAGGGCCGCCATGGCAAAAAAACGGCAGCGCTTTCAGTCTCCGCCCCCCACGGCCCCCATTTCCACCGCCCGTGACACCTCTCTGGCCTTTCGGCTGAATCTGGGGTTCTTCTTCCGGCAGCTGTGCATCTTTGTGGTGCTGGACCTGCTGCTGGTAGGGATGGCCCTGTGCGGACTCATCCTCTACGGAGAAAATCGCTGTGCCGACGTGGCCGCCTTGGTGGAGGAGCGGGGCGTCCCCACCCAGGACGCCCTGGCCTGGATGGAGGCCAGCGACTACACCATTACTCTGCTGGACGGGGAGCCTACAGGCTACCCGATGCCCGTCTTCTCCTGGCTCCCCATGCGGGAAGAGACCGCTGACGGCCTGCGGCTGTGGGACTTAAGCCACTATTATCAGATCCAGATGCCCAATGAGACCACCCCCTATGCCATCACAGTCAATCTGTCCGGCATCTTCCAGACGTTGTACTGGGCAGGGGTGGTGGTGCTGGTGTTCCAGGGCATCTTCCTGCTCACCAGCCTCTTTGGCAACAACCGCTCCATCCACAAGGTGCTGCGCCCCCTTCAGGAGCTGGCTGCCACCGCCTCCCGCCTCAGCTCCATGACCCACATGTCCCGCCAGGAGCTGGAGACCCTGGCCGGGGAGCTGGAAAAGATAAACGTCCAGCACCTGGACAGCCGCATCGACCTGCCCGCCAGCCAGAAGGAGCTGCGCTCCCTGGCCCAGTCCATCAACGCCATGCTGGAGCGCATCAACCGTGCGTACAGCGCCCAGGCCCGCTTCGTCTCCGACGCCAGCCATGAGCTGCGCACCCCCATCGCCGTCATCCAGGGCTACGCCGCCCTGCTGGACCGGTGGGGCAAGGACGACCCGGAGGCTTTGCAGGAGTCCATCAGCGCCATCCGCTCGGAGGCCAAATCCATGGAGGCCCTGGTGGAGCAGCTTCTGTTCCTGGCCCGGGGCGACAACGACACCCAGCCGGTCAAGCCCACCCTCTTTGACCTGTCCGCTCTGGCGGGTGAGGTGCTGCGGGAGGAGGAAATGATCTGTCCCGACCGGGTATTTCTGCCCCGCTGGGGGGAGGAGCCGGTGCCGGTACGGGCCGACCAGGGGCTCATCAAGCAGGTCATGCGGGTGCTGATGGACAACGCTATCAAATACAGCTCTTCCGGCAGCCGCATCTACCTGCGCCTCTCCGCCCAGGACGGCTATGCCCGCCTCACCGTTCAGGACGAAGGGGGCGGCATCCCTCCCGAGAGCATCCCCCACATATTCGAGCGCTTCTACCGGGCCGACCAGTCCCGGGACCGGAAGACCGGCGGCACCGGTCTGGGTCTGTCCATCGCCCGGTGGATCGTGGAGCGGCACGGGGGGTGGTTCGAGGTGGTCTCCCGGCAGGATGTGGGCACCCGTATCTCCTTTCTGCTGCCTCTGGCCCCGCCGGAACAGGAGGCGGAATGATGTGGTATGTCTACCTGCTGCGCTGTGCGGATAACACCTTGTACGCCGGCTGCACCAACGACCCCCAGCGCCGCCTTCAGCAGCATAATGCAGGACAGGGCGCCAAGTACACCCGCTCCCGCCGTCCGGTAACCCTGGTCTATCTGGAGCAGGCGGAGGACCACAGCCAGGCTCTGCGCCGGGAGGCCGCCTTGAAACGGCTCTCCCGCAAGGAAAAGCTGGCTTTGATCGCCTCTGCTTCTCTTCCACTCTTTTCCACGTAAAAAGACGCCTTCGGGCGTCTTTTTTTCGTCTTTCTTCCCCATCCCGTCAACCGTGGATTTTCGGCATGCTATTTTTTCGCAGAATGCGCTTCCTCTCTTGCTTTTTCCCCTTATCACTACTATAATGTATGCTGATTTCGTATCACATTCTCCGCACCCCCTTCCCACACCAACGCCTGGAAAAGGAGATGCTTGATTTATGAAGCGCGCCGCCATTCCCCTGATCCTGTTGCTATGCGGATTTGCCCTGGGACTGCTGTGCTCTGTATCGCTGCGGCACCCCGCCGCCTCCACACCTGCTGCCGCCATTCAGAAGGAAGAGACTCCTGAGGAATCCGCTTTAAATACCACCGGCCTGCTGCGAACCGCCGCTTCGGTTACCGACGCCATTCAGGCCCAGGACTATGAGACTCTGTCCACCTACGTACATCCCACTCGCGGGGTGACCTTTACCCCCTATTCTACCGTAGACCTCCAGCATGACCAGCATTTTACTTCTCAGCAGATCAAAGATCTGTCCACCGATACCAACACCTACACCTGGGGCTATGAGGATGGCCGGGGAGAACCTATTCAAATGACGATGACGGAGTATTTTGCCCGCTTTGTCTTTGATGCGGACTATACCCAGGCCCCCCAGGTAGGAGTCGATCAAATCATAGTCAGCGGAAACGCCCTGGAAAACCTGACTGAGGCCTATCCGGACTGCCACTTTGTGGATTTCTGCTATCCCAGCCGGGACCCTGTCAATGAGGGGCTGGATTGGTGCTCCCTGAAGCTGGTGTTTGCTGGGGAAAAGAGCTCCTGGTACTTGGTGGGTGTTGTCCACGGTGAGTGGACCATTTGATTCTACCTGAGATATCATTCAGCCGAAGACGGCGTTCAATGTAGAAAGAGAGGCTTGCCGATACTGTGAAAATTATCATTATAGGCACCGGAAAGGTCGGTTTTTCTCTGGCGGAGCAGCTTTTAAACGAGAAGCACGATATCACCATCGTGGACACCCTGGACAGTGCCCTGCGCCGTGCCACCGACGCGCTGGACATTATGAGCGTAAAGGGCAACGGCGTATCCACCGCCACCCTGCGGGAGGCGGGCGCGGAGGACGCGGATCTGGTGGTGGCCGCCACCAACTCCGACGAGGTGAATATGGTCTGCTGTCTCACCGCCAAGCATTTGGGGGCCAAGTATACCATCGCCCGTATCCGCAACCCGGAGTATAACCTGGGCCTGCATGAGCTGAAAAAGAACATGGGCATCGACATGGTCATTAACCCGGAAAACGCCACCGCGGTAGAAATTTCCCGCCTGCTGCGTTTCCCCTCGGCGGCCAACATTGAGACCTTCTGCCGGGGCCGGGTGGAGCTGATGGGCTTCCGCCTTCAGGACGGGGACTTTTTGGTCAACCAGCCCCTCCATGCCCTGTCTGCCCAGGTCAAGCAGCTCTCCCTGCTGGTGTGTGCTGTGGACCGGGATGGCGAGGTGACCATCCCCAACGGCTCCTTTATCCCCTGCGTGGGTGACAAGCTCTACCTCATTGGCCGCCCCACCAGCCTGGACCAGTTCTTCCGTCTGCTGGGCCGGTACAGCCCCAAGGTAAAGACGGTATTCATCGTAGGCGGCGGCAAGATCTCTGTGTACCTCACCGCCATCCTGGAAAAGATGAAGATGCGGGTCAAAATCGTGGAGATGAGCGAAAAGCGCTGCCGTCTGGTCAGCGAAATGATGCCCCGCACCACCGTCATCTGCGGCGACGGCACCGATCAGGAGCTGCTGGAGTCTGAGCGCATGTCGGCTGCCGACGCCTTTGTGGCCCTCACCGACCGTGACGAGGACAACCTGATTATCTCCCTGTATGCCATGCAGCAGGGCCTGCACAAGGTAGTCACCAAATGTAACCGCCAGAACTACACCGGCATTGCCCGCGCTGTGGGTCTGGACAGCGTCATCTCCCCCAAGCTCATTACTGCCGCCCAGATTCTTCAGCTGGTACGCGGCATGCAGAACTCCCAGGGCAGCGTGATGAATACCCTCTACCGCATTGCTGACGGCACCACCGAGGCCATGGAGTTTACCGTGGGCCCCTCCACCCGCCACCTCAACGTGCCTCTGCGGGATCTTCACCTGCACAAGGGCATCCTCATCGCCGTCATCATGCGGGACGGCGAGATCATCATCCCGGAGGGCTCCTCCTGCATCCAGGAGGGCGATTCGGTCATCATCATCTCCCGGGACCACCCCATTTTGGATCTTAACGACATCTATGCCGAGGAGGATGGACCTTTTCTCCTGACGGGAGGCAGCGATGAACATTAAGCTGGTTTTAAAGCTTCTGGGCCGGATTTTGTCCATGGAGGCAGCCGTGCTGGTGCTGCCTATGGCAGTGGCCCTGATCTACCGGGAGAGCCCCATGCCCTTCGTGTGGAGCATTCTGGTGATTTTATGCGTCAGCCTTCCCCTGTCTTTTCTGCCCGCCCAGCGGCACTTCCACGTACGGGAGGGCTTTGTATCGGTGGGTCTGCTGTGGCTGCTCACCGGCATAGTAGGCGGCCTGCCCTTCTATTTTTCCGGTTATTTCAACTCCTTTATTGACTGCGTGTTTGAGGCCTCCTCCGGCTTCACCACCACCGGCGCCACCATTCTCACCAACATCGAGGCCCTGCCCTACGGCATCCTCTTCTGGCGCGCCTTTACCCACTGGCTGGGCGGCATGGGCGTGCTGGTGCTGGTCACCGCCATCGTCCCCTCTCTGGGTGTGCGTCCTCACTACCTCACCCAGGCGGAGACCCCCGGCCCGGTCTTTTCCAAGCTGGTGCCCAAGCAGTCCCAGACCTCCAAGATTCTCTACCAGATGTACTTTGCCCTCACCCTGGCCGAGGTGGTTTTGCTGAGAATCTGCGGTCTGCCCCTGTATGACGCCCTGATCCACTCCTTCTCCACTGCCGGAACCGGCGGCTTCTCCAACCGCAATCTCAGCGTGGGCGCCTACGGAAATCCCACCGCCGAAATTATCATCGCCATCTTCGCGCTGCTCTTCTCCCTGAACTTTGGCCTGTACTTCCTGCTGCTCCAGCGCCGCTTCAAGGAGGCGCTCAAGAGCGACGAGGCCCGGTTCTTCCTGCTGCTGGTGGCGGGCTCCACCGCGCTGATCACCATAAATATCATGCCCATCTATGAGAACGTATGGGACAGCCTGCGCTACGCCTTCTTCCAGGTGGCGTCCATCATTTCCACCACCGGCTTTGCCACGGCGGACTTTGTGCTCTGGCCCCACTTCTCCCAGATGATTCTGGTGATTCTTATGTTCTGCGGCGCCTGCGCCGGCTCTACCGGCGGCGGCATCAAGTGCTCCCGGGTGGTTATGCTGCTGCGCTCCATCCGCCGGGAGCTGCACCGCATCGCCCATCCCCGTTCGGTGGAGGTGGTGCGTCTGGACGGAAAGCCGGTGGATGAGAGCACTCTGCACTCGGTCCTGGTTTTCATCGGCTTTTATATTCTGATCATCCTGACCGCCTCCCTGGTGGTCTCGCTGGATGACGTGCCGTTTGACGTCTCCTTCTCTGCCGCTCTTACCTGCGTGAGCAACGTAGGCCCCGGTCTGGCCACCATCGGCCCCTCCGGTAACTTTGCCGCCTTCTCTCCGCTGAGCAAGGTGGTTCTCTCCCTGTGTATGATCATCGGCCGCTTGGAGATCTTCCCCATCCTGGTCCTGTTCAGCCGCCACACCTGGCGTCGCAATTAGCATTTCGCCTGTTTATGCCCGCAGTGGTTCACTGCGGGCATTTTTTATGGGTTTGACACCTGGTTTGCATGATACACCCTTGCATTCTCTTTTCCATATGATAAAATGATGATAAGAAGTCGTTTATCTTCCATTGTTTTTGTTGCTTTTAACGATACATCGACTTCTATATCCAAAGAAAGGGCGTGTTTTCATGGAGAACCTGTACTGGTTGGGCTTTGCGGGCGCACTGGCTGCCCTCCTGTTTGCTCTGGTGCAAAAGGGACGGGTCATGTCCTATTCCGAAGGGACCCCCGCCATGCAAAAAATAGCCGGGGCCATCCGTGAGGGGGCCAATGCCTACCTCAAGCACCAGTATGCCACAGTGGCCAAGGTGTTTGCTGTGGTCTTTGTCCTGCTGCTGGTCATGGCCTTTGGCACCGGCGGACAGATGCTCTCCCGTTTCACGCCCTTTGCCTTTTTGACCGGCGGCATCTGGTCCATGCTGGCAGGACTGGTGGGTATGAAAATTGCCACCAACGCCAATGCTCGCACCACTCAGGCCGCCAGTGAGAGCCTGAACCGGGGACTGCGGGTGGCCTTCTCCTCGGGCTGCGTCATGGGCTTTACCGTGGTGGGCCTGGGCCTGCTGGATATCTCCCTGTGGTTTGTCATCCTGCGCCTGGGGGCGGGGATCGACGACCCGGTAACGCTGGGCAACATCATGGTGATGAACGGCATGGGCGCCTCCTTCATGGCCCTGTTCGCCCGGGTGGGCGGGGGTATCTATACCA
>CAJLCG010000044.1 GCA_905205085.1 uncultured Oscillospiraceae bacterium | reverse complement strand
CAGGGCGTCCAGTCCGTCCATGGCGCCACCCTTCATGGGGATGCCGATGACGGGGAGGGTGGAGTTGCCCGCGAAGGCGCCGGCCAGGTGGGCGGCCATGCCTGCGGCACAGATCAGCACGCCAAAGCCATTGGCCCGGGCGGACCGGGCAAATTCCGCGGCGGCGGCAGGGGTGCGGTGGGCGCTGAGAATGTGGGCCTCAAAGGGAATGCCAAACTCCTCCAACTGGGTACAGGCACCCTTTACCACCGGCCAGTCGCTATCCGAGCCCATGATCACAGCCACTTTTTTGCTCATAGATGCTCTCTCCTTTCAGATGTTCCGATCCAAACGCCATAAGGTTTCTTATTTCTGGAAAAGAAAAAAGACAGGCCATCTGCGCGCACAGACAGCCTGATCATCTCTTATGCTTTTGGATATTTGGACAGATTGGGACCGTGGAAAATAAAATCCAGACAGAAAACGGAATAGAAAGATCCGCAAATCATGGAAGAACCTCCTTGTCCCATCAATCAGAGTTCCATTTTATCGAATCCTTGGAGAATTTGCAAGAGGCCCAGGGAAATTCGTAGGCTTGTACAAGGAACAAGGGGAAAAGTCAGGGGACAGTTGTACAGGGGTGGAGGGCAGTGGGATCACAGCAGCCCCGCGACGGTCAAAATGCGGGAGACCTCACCGGCCCGCACCGACCAGGCTCCGGCGGCGCCGTGGGAACGGCGGCGGGGAGCGGTCCAGGAGGGGATCTCCTCCAGAGCGTGCTGGCACAGGGTGAGAAACTCCTGGGGGGAGTGGGCCGAGTAGATGACGTCGGGGTAGGGCTCCACCTGATCGGGCCAGACCATGGTGACAATGGGCAGTCCGGTGGACAGGTACTCATAGATCCGGGTGGGGATCACGTCGCAGTCGGGCTGGTCCTCCCGGAGAAAATTGAGCAGCACCTGACACTGGGCCAGGTGTTCGGGCACCTCCATCAGCGGACAGGGAGGGCGCAGCACTACATTGGGCAGCCGGGATAGGCGGCGCAAAAACGGGTTATGCTCCCGGCGGCCCAGCAGAAGAAAGGTCCAATCAGGCCGGGCCTGGGCGGCGTAGAGCAGGGGGGTCAGGTCCAGGTCATAGTGGATGGTGCCTGCATAGCCCAGCACCGGCCCGGGGAAGGGGGAGCGGGGACGGACCCGATCTGGGGCGGTGGCCTTGGCAAAGAGCGGGTAGGTACCGCCGTTGGGGAGCAGGGCGATGTTGCCGCTGCAGGGGGAGAGCCGGTCCATCAGGTCGGGGGAGGCGGCGAAGACCACGTCGGCCGCCCCGGCCAGGGCGCCCTCCCAGGCCGGAGGCAGCTCGTCCCACTCCCGGTCGCAGTCATACACCAGACCGTCGTAATCCAGCCGATCCAGTAGATGGACGTGCTCCGGGCAGGTGGTCCACAAAAGAGGGGAGGAGAAGCGGGCCCGGGTGGCCTTGGCGGCAATAAAACGGCTGAGCTTTTGCTGCCCTAAATGAAAGAAATGGCCAAAGCGCTCATCCATAGGGAGAAGCAGGGGAGGAAGGGTGTATACCGTAATATTCTGTTTGACCTGCCGTCCCTTGGCGTGAGAATTAGGGTCATTCCAGCGGGCGGCAGGAGAAAAATATAAAATCTGAGTGTCCTTGAGCCGGGAGAGCAGCTGCTGGGTGCGGCCGGGAGAGGCACTCCAGGGCTCGTTGGAGAGGCAGATGATTTGCTTCAAAGGCACAGACCTCCTGTGAACAGGGCTCCGCCGCCCTTGCGCGGCAGAGAAAAACCGGGTATAATACCATAACTGCCTGCCGGCATTCCGACAGAGAGCGCGGCAGGGACAAGACCATTATATCGGGCCTGCAAGGGCCGGTCAAGGACAGATAGGAGGAAAAGATATGCCTCTGGCAATACAGGGAATGGATGAGGCGGTACTGCTGTGGATCCAGGAGGCAGTGCGTCAGCCGTGGCTGGACCCGGTGGTAAAGGTGTTTACCTCTCTGGGCAATGCCGGAGTGGTGTGGATTGTGCTGTCCATCGCCATGCTGTTCTGGCGGCCCACCCGAAAGGCGGGGCTGCTGGCGGGCTGTGCGCTGATCTTCAGCCTGCTGTTTACCAACCTGGGGCTGAAGCTGATCTTTACCCGCCCAAGGCCCTATACAGTGATGGAGGGGCTGATTCCTCTGCTCACCTCCGGGGATCCCAATTCCTTCCCCTCCGGGCATACCTGCGCCGCATTTTCCGCGGGGCTGGTGTGGGCCAGAACACTGCCCAAGCCCTGGATGCGCCGGGTGGCCGTGATTCAGGCGGTGCTGATGGGGCTTTCCCGGCTGTATGTGGGAGTGCACTACCCCAGTGACGTGCTGGGCGGCGCCCTGGTGGGAACGGTGTGTGCTGCACTGGCCCTGTATATCGGCCGCCTCTGGCAGAGACGGCAGGAACAAAAACTTGGCTGAAATAAAAAGGACCCGCTGCATCTTGCAGCGGGTCCTTTTTTGTGTTTTTTTGCTTAGGTCACCGTGAGATAATCGGCGGAAACATAACCGGTGACCGCTTTGCCGGAGCTGTTGGAGAAGAGTACCTGATACCACCCGGCAGTGCTGTCATCCAGAATGACGACCCGTCGTCCATAGGTAAGGCTGGAGACGATGGAGTAGTTGGTGCCGGGACCGGAGCGCACATTCAGACTGGGCTCGGCGGTCACTTGGCCGACCTGCTCCGCGCTCTCACAGGTGAGGACGGTGCTGGCGGAGAGGGAGCCCAGAGTAGCGGTAATGGTGACCTGGGCAGTTCCGCTGCCGGTGTACACATTGGTCACAGTGCCGTCGGAGGAGACGGCAGCGATGGTAGGATCACTGGAACGCCAGGAGATCGTTCCCTGAGCCCCGGTGAGCACGGCCTGGATCTGGAGAGACTGGGCCGAAGCAAGCTGGGACTGGGTGGGATTCAGGGTGAGAGTGGCGTCCGGGTCCACCGAGGGCTCCTCAGGCTGCTCTGCCTCATCATAGGTGAGCAGGCGGTACAGCAGGGCGGCCATCTCCGCACGGGTCAGATTGCCGCGAGGGTTGATGGTATCGCCGGCGCCGCTGGCCACGCCCTGGGAGACCAGAGCGGCCATATGGGGCTTGGCGTAGTCGGCAATCAGATCCTTGTCGGAGAACTGATCCAGTACACTCAGGTCAGGAGTGGGGGAGGTAATACCAAACAGAGGCATGGCCTGGTGCAGGATGGTGAAGGCCTGCTCGCGGGTGATGGGGGTCTTGGGACCAAATTCAGTGGGGGAAATACCGGAGACCAGACCGTTGGCGCTGGCCCAGGCAATGGCGGTGGCGTAGTAGTCAGAAGAGGACACGTCGGTGAAGTTGGCCTGACCGGACACGGCGGGACGGCCCAGAGCACCATAGAGCATCAGAACGAAGTCGCCGCGGGAGATGGAGTAGTCCCGGCCAAACTCCGTGGGGGAGATGCCGCTGACGATGCCATGCTCATAGCAGTACTCCACGGCGGTATAGGACCAGTGGTCGGGGGTAACATCAGTGTGGACACTGCTCAGAGAGACGGGAATATTTTTGGTGACGCCGCCTGCCTTGACGGTAATGGTTCCGCTGTTGCTGGTGCCGTTAGCGGTGAACAGACCGTCCTTAGTGATGGTGCCCACACCGCCGCTCACCGACCAGGTGACGCTGATGGCCGAGCCGCTGCGCAGGGCTTCACGGGACCAGTAGGTTCCGGTGGCGGAGAGCTGGACCGAGTCGCCCGCCTTCATGGACAGGGAGGTCAGGGAGCTGGAACTGCCCGCCTTGGTGACATGGAGCTGGGACAGGGCAGTGACGACATGGATCTGGGCCGTGCCCGAGAGTCCCAGGGAGGGAGAGTAGATTTCAATGGTGTCGGTGCCGCCCTTGGCGCCTGCGGTGTAGACCGAGCCGTTGAAGGAGCCCAGGCCGCTGCCCGAGGTAAACTGGGCGTCGGAGACCCGGGAGTTGACCGTCTTGGCTCCGTCGTTGACCGAGACTACGTCACCCAGGGTGACGCTGGAGCCTGCCAGAACTACCAGACCGTCGTCTTTCAGGGCCAGTCGGGTGGCGGGGCCAGTGCCGGGGTCATCGGTGACCAGAAGGATAAAGGTGGCACAGCTGCGGGGATAGCCGCCGGAGGGAGAGTTTTGGACATCTACGCTGTCCGAACCAGGCAGCCGGGCGCTGAGGATGGAGGAGCCGCCGCCGTCCAGGTTGACCGCCCACTGGCAGCCCTGCTGGAGCAGCTCGTCGGCCAGATCCTTCTCGCTCAGACCGCCGGAGTAGCCGGACTGACGGCCATCTACTTCATACAGCACCACAGTGCCGTCCGCCTTCACGCCCAGAGCGGTGCGGGGGTTGCGGCCGTCCTTGCCGTAGACCCACTGGGAGCTGTCGGTGATGGCGCCGTTGCGCACGATGATATCGCCCGCGCCGCTGGCCCACTGGGCCTTGGAGAGCACCGAGTCGGAGCAGGAGGTGGTCAGGGTGACCCGATCCCCAGGCTGGAAGCTGTTATAAACCTCCCAGCCGCCGGACTCGTTGGCGGCGGTGAGGATGTAGTTGCCCTCACCGATGGGCTGAGAATCAGAAGTTTGGAATGCGTCCACAACCTCCAGCGTCAGAGTGCTGTTGACCGTCAAGTCAGTGTCCTGACCGTTTTCTACCACTTTGAAACGGACCATCCATCCGGCGGCCGCATTGGTCTGGGTGGAGATGGTGGAGAAATCTTCATTATAAAGGTAGAGACCGCCCGAGGAGTTGCGCCACTTGTTAAAGTGGGTCAGTTCCGTCGTGCTGCCGTCCCGCTGATTTTTCAGCGTGATGTACACCTGAGGGGAGACGGACAGAGACATCTGCCCGTTGACGGTAGCGACGGCGTTGTTGCCCTCGGGACTGGATTTATAGATGCCATCCTCAATGGAGATACCCAGGGGGACACCACCGTTTCCGAAGAAGTCACTGTTGATGCCGCCGATGACGTTATAGCCCATGCTTTCCGCGTAGCTGATGGCTTTGTTAATGGTAGCCGCGCCGTAAGCGGTGCCCGAGGACTGGACCATGATGGGGTAGACGTCACTGTTGGGGCTGAGCTGGAAGGAGTAACTTTCCACCCGTCCGGCGGAGGAGTGCTGAGTTATGGTGTTGACATAAGTCAGCCCGTCGGCGAGCGTCTGAGTGGTGGTCAGCCAGCGGGTTCCCGCCGAGGCATAGGCGGTAGGAATCGCGAGCGCTGCGGCCAGAAGCACTGCCGCAGCTCGTTTTGCCAGAGATTGGACTGCGTGTTTCATGGAAACTCCTTTGCTGTAGTTATGGTGTGGATAGGGCCGAAAGGCGCCTGTGAAAAGGCGAACATAACATATTATAGCAGGAATGCCCCTGGGATTCAATGGGAGAAACCAGGCAAAAAACTGGATGGTGGGAGAAACGACCAAGAGGAAGTTATGAACAAGCCGTGAATCCGACGTAAGAACAGTTGAAAAACAAAAAACCTTGGTGTAGAATAAAGCGATTATTCTCATGATACGGACTCTGGTTCGGGAAAGGAGAGGAAAGCTTGGCAAAAAACAATGAAAATGCCACAAAAACCATCAGTATGGTTATGGCAATCACCCTGCTGGGCAAAGTGTTGGGGTTATACCGGGATCATCTGATGGCGGTGCACTACGGGACGACCGGGATGGAGGCCAAGGCGTTTTATATTGCTAGCCGTATTCCCCGGGTCTTTTTTGACGTGGTGTTTGCCTCGGCGATCGCGGCCTGCTTTATTCCCGTGTTCAGCGAGTATCTGACCAAGAAAGGGAAGAAAGAGGCCTTTCGTTTTGGCGGCAACTTCCTGTCGGTGATGGCGCTGCTGACCGCCGTGCTCACGGTGCTGGGTATGGTATTTGCCCAGCCGCTGGTCACGTTGTTTGCTGACGGATACGATGCCGAGACTGCGGCTCTGGCTGCGTCCCTGACCCGGTTTATGTTCCCCACGGTGCTCTTTACCGGTGTGGCCTTCTCCTTTGTGGGTATCTTGCAGTCCATGGACCGCTTTAATATCCCGGCCCTCATCAGCACCGTGTCCAATCTGGTCATCATCGGCTACTTTTTCTTCCTGGATGACCGGTTTGGCGTTTACGGACTGGCGGCGGCCTATCTGGTGGGCTGGCTTCTCCAGGCCGTTATTCAGGTGCCCACCCTGCGGCAGCTGGACTTTCATTACCACCCGGACTTCTCCTTCCGGTCTGAGGGAATGCGTAAGGCCTTCTCCCTCATGGGTCCGGTGATGGTGTCCACCTGGGTGCAGCCCATTAACCTGACCATCAACACCAAGTTCGGCTCCCACCTCTACGACGGAGCGGGTGTGTCGGCTATGGAATACTCTACCAACCTGTATCTGGTGGTGGCGGGCGTATTTATCCTGTCCATTACCAACGTGATTTTCCCCAAGCTCTCCCGGCTGACGGCGGAGCACCAGGAGGCTGAGTTCCGGGATACCATCCGTCAGACGGTACACAGCAGCCTGTTTTTCGTCATGCCCATGGCGGCGGGAATGATGACCCTGGCCCGACCCATGGTCTCCTTCCTCTACGGAGGGGGAGCCTTTGACGAGTTCTCGGTGAATATCACCTCCCAGGCTCTGGTATGGGTGTCCCTGGGCATGGTGGGTTACGGTCTGCAGAACATTCTCAGCCGGGCCTACTTCGCCCAGCAGAACGGACGCACCCCCCTGATTGCCGGCGGGATCTCCATTCTGGCCAACATTGTGGGCTGTATGCTGCTCACCGAGCCCCTGGGGGTGGCGGGCCTTGCCATCTCCTCCACCATCTCCTCCACCCTGTACGCCCTGCTGCTGCTCATCCCCCTGCAAAAACAGGGCGGCGGCGTGTTGAACGCAGGATTTGGCAAGGACGCAATGAAAATGCTCCTGTCCACGGTGGGCATGGCGGCGGTGGTTCTGGCTGTGCGGTACGGCCTGGAGAATCTGCTGCCCCAGGGAAAGCTGGGCGAGCTGGTGCTGCTGGGGATCTGTGCCTTGATTGGCGTGGCGGTCTATTTCCTGTTGGCCACTCTGACCGGACTGGATGAGGCTAAGATGGTCCAGGATATGGCAAAACGAGTGTGGAAACGAGGTTAATAAATCTATGGAACAAATGCGAACCATAATACAATCCAGCATGCTTTATCGTGTGCTGGCGGCGATCTGCCTGTGGTTCAGCGGTCAGTGGCATCGAAGCGGCATGATCCAGTGGTTTATCCACCCGCCTCTGGCCCTGGAGCAGGCAGAGTCCAAAAGCAGCATTTTTTACCGCCTGTGGGATAAGATTCACCGGTTTTTGAACTGGCTTTGGCGGATGCTGTGCCTGGAAAAGCTGTTGTCAGGCAGTATTTTTATGAAAAGCTGGCTGTGGTGCGGCGCGGCGGTGGTTTTGGCCCCCATTCTGCCCACCATGGCGGTGCTGGGCCTGGCTATGGTAGGCAGCTTCTCTGTGCTGCTCAACCTGATGCGGGACGCACAGCGGGACCTGTTCTATGTCCCCATGAACCGCTATATCTGGATGTACGCCGCCATCTATCTGGTGGGGACCTTCTTCTCGGTGAACCTGAAGGGAAGCCTGCTGGGCGGCATGCTTACCGTGGCCTTTGTGCTGTTTACCATTATGATGGAGAACTCCATCACCACCCGGCGGCAGCTGGATGTGCTCATTGCCATGATGGTGCTGGCCGGAACGGTGGTAGCTCTGTACGGTATCCTCCAGTATCTGTTCGGCTGGGGCTATCAGTCCACGGCCTGGGTGGACACCGAGATGTTTGGTGACAGCTTCCGGGTGCCCTCCACCCTGGAGAACCCCAATATGCTTGGACAGTACCTGATCCTGGCCATCCCTCTGGGCGGCGCAGGCCTGCTGTCGGCCAAGGACTGGGGCCAGCGGGTGTGGTACTTCATCTGCTGCGGCATCATGTGCGTGTGTATGCTGCTCACCCTCTCCCGGGGCGCTTGGCTGGGATTGCTGTTTGCAGGCTTTGTCTTTGTGCTGTTCCTGCAGCCCCGGCTGCTGCTGCTGACTCCCATTGCTCTGGTGGCCCTGTACTTTGTGATGCCGGACACCATTATCAACCGGTTTGCCAGTATTGGTGACCTGGGGGACAGCTCCACCTCTTACCGGGTATTTATCTGGATGGGCACCCTGGCCATGCTGAAGGACTACTGGCTGTGCGGCATCGGACCGGGCGACGCGGCCTTCAATCTGGTCTATCCCAAATACAGCTACAGCGGCATTGTAGCCCCCCACTCCCACAACCTGTATCTGCAGATTGTGTGCGACGCTGGCATTGCCGCTCTGGTCATCTTTGTGCTGCTCCTGTACCGCTTCTTCCGGGACATGTGCGCCTCGTTCTGCCGGGAGAAGGACTGGTTTACCCGTTTGCACATCGTAGCGGTGGGAGCCGGTATTGCCGGCTTCCTGGTTCAGGCCATGACCGATTACTCCTTCTATAATTACCGGGTCATGTTCCTGTTCTGGGCCTATCTGGGGATGGGTGCGCTGATTTCCCGGCGCATGTCCCTGCCGGAAGGAGGAAAAACGGCGTGATTCGCGTGTTGAACATTATCAGCGATACCAACATCGGCGGCGCGGGACGAGTGATCCTTAACTACCTGCGCTTTGCCGACAAGAGCAAGTTTGAGACCCTGGCGGCCATTCCCCGGGGAAGTCTTCTGAAAGAGCCCCTGGAGAAGGCGGGGGCCAAGGTGCTGGAGGTGGACGGCATGGCCGACCGCTCCTACCACAAGGACGACGTCAAGGCGCTGCAGAAGGTGATCCGATCAGTCAAACCCGACCTGGTCCATACCCATGGAGCCCTCTCCGGGCGCATCGCCGCCAAGCGCTGCCATGTGCCGGTCATTTACAGCCGCCACTCCGCCTTCCCGGTGCCGGCCAAGCTGCGCCGCCCGCCGGGACGCTGGGTGAACAAGCTGGTCAACGAGCACTATGCCAACCGCATTATTGCCGTCAGCCCCGCCACGGCGGAAAACCTTACCGATGGCGGCATCTCCCCTAAGAAGATCACCCTGGTGATGAACGGAGTGGCCGCGGTGGAGGAGACCTCTCCCGCCCAGCGGGCCGCTCTGCGCCAGGAGCTGAACATCCCGGATGGCACCGTGGTCTTTGGCATTCTGGCCCGAATTGAGGACTATAAGGGACATCTGTATCTGGTCTACGCCGCCAAGCAGCTCAAGGACCGGGGCTATGAGAATTTCCGAATCCTGGTGGCCGGTACCGGCGCCTTTGAGGAAGAGGTGCGCCGGGCCGTGGTAGAGATGGGCGTGGACGATGTGGTGCAGATGCTGGGCTTCCGCTCCGATGTCAAGGAGCTGCTCAACATTCTGGATGTCCAGCTCAACGCCTCCTACGGCACAGAGGCCACCTCGATGGCCCTGCTGGAGGGAATGAGCCTGGGGCTGCCCTCCATCGCCAGCGATTACGGAGGAAACCCTTGGGTCATCCAGGATGGAGAAAACGGCCTGCTCTTCCCCACCAAGGACAGTGAGGCTCTGGCCGACGCCATGGCCCGGATGATCGACCAGCCCCAGCTGCGGGAAAAGCTGAGCCGGGGAGCAAAAAAGATCTATCAGTCTCAGTTTACCGGCGAGATCTTTGCCAAAAAAGTGGAACAGGTCTATTTGGAGACCTTGAAAGGAGTATCCCATGGAACAAAACGGACATAAGTTTCGCATTCGGCTGAACTTGTTTGACGCCATCGTGCTGGTGGTGGTGCTGCTGGCCGGCGCTGCCTTTGCCTGGCTGAGCCTGCGCACCGGCCAGGGCGACAACGTGACGCCCAACTCTCAGACGATTCGCTATACGGTGGTATTTCAGAAGATGGCTCAGGGTGACAGCCAGCTCATCCAGCCCGGCGATAAGCTGGAGGATACAGTGAAGAATTACAGCATCGGCACTGTGGTGTCTGTGGAGGCCAAGCCCGCCGTGAGCCAGATTCTGGATCAGGAGAACCGGTACTATGTAGATGCCGTGCTGGAGGGCTTTGAGGACGTCTATGTCACTGTGGAAGCTTCCTGCACCGACAACGGCGAGTCTCTGCTGCTGGGCGGAGGCTATGATATCCGGGTGGGCCAGACGGCCTATGTCCGGGGACCCGGCTATATGGGCAGCGGCCCTGTGACTGCCATTGAGAGGGGGACTGAGGGATGAAAATCATTGACCGCAACGGACGCCTGTTCGGCAAAATCAGTGTGATCGACGTGATCGTCATTCTGGCGGTGATCGTCATGGCCGCGGCCATCTACGTCAAGACCCACAAGCCCCAGACCGGCAGCAACGTGTCTACCACCACCATTGTCTATCAGATGGAGGTACACAATCAGCCCGAGTACATGCTGGACGCCATTCAGGTGGGCGATCAGATCTACGACAAGGAGCGCAGCACCGGCGGCTCTCTGGGTACCATCACCGACATCCAGGTCAGCGACGGTACCTACGAGGCGGAGCTGCACGACGGCACCTGTGAAGTGGTGCCCGCCCAGGGACGCTATAACCTGCTGCTCACCATTGAGGGCCAGGGCCTGATCGACGAGAACGGAAACTATCTGCTCAACCGGGTGTATAACCTGGGTGTCAACTCCAGCCGGGAGTTCAACAATAAATACGGCCTCTTCCTGGGCCGCATTGTCAGCATTGATACGGCCCAGCCGGAGGGCTGAGGCCGGGAAGGAGTAACTGCCCATGAAGATTTTCATGGCGACCATGGGGCTGGATATCGGCGGAGCCGAGACCCATATCGTGGAGCTGTCCAAAGAGCTGCGCTCCAGAGGACATGAGGTGGTGATCGCCTCCAACGGAGGCGTGTATGTCCCGGAGGTGACGGCTGCGGGCATCCGGCACTACCAGGTGCCCATGCATCGGCGCAGCCTGGGGGACATGATGCGCTCACGGGCCCTCTTGAAGGATATTCTGCGCAAGGAAAAGCCGGATATCGTCCATGCCCACGCCCGCATCCCAGCCTTTCTGTGCGGTACCTTGCAGAGAAGCCTGAAATTCCCCTTTGTCACCTCCTGCCATGGCGTCTTTGAGGTCAGCGGCGTGCTGAAGCTGCTGTCCAACTGGGGCGAGCGTACTTTGGCGGTGAGCGAGGACATCCGGGACTATCTGGTCCGGGAATATGGCGTGCCGGCCGAGCACATCACCCTTACCATCAACGGAATCGACACCAATAAGTTTTCCCCGGATGTGTCCGGAGAGGCGGTGCGGAAGGAGTTTGGCCTGGGGGACGGGGTGGTCATCGGCCACGTCAGCCGCCTGGATCAGGCGGCCTGTCATACCGCCCGGCAGCTCATCGAGCTGGCGCCTCGGCTGGATCAGGCCTATCCCGGCATTCATGTGCTCATTACCGGCGGCGGCGATAGCTTTGCCCAGCTCAAGGAGCGAGCGGAACAGGTCAACCAGGGCATGGGCCGCACCTGTGTGGTGCTGACCGGTCCACGCACCGACGTAAACGCGGTGGCGGCGGCTTGTCAGCTGTTTGTGGGCGTGTCCCGCTCCGCCCTGGAGGCCATGGCGGAGGAAAAGCCGGTGGTCCTGTCCGGAGCCCAGGGGCACACCGGGCTCTTCTGCCCGGAGCTGCTCCAGAAGGCCATTGACACGAATTTCTGCTGCCGCACCGACCCGGTGGCGGACGAGGAGACCCTGTACCAGGCGGTGACACAGGCCCTCTCTCTTTCGGAAGAGGAGAAGAAGCGCCTGGGGGCCTATGGCCGCCAGACGGTACAGACCTATTATTCCGTGCAGCGTATGGCCCAGGACTGCCTGGACGTCTATGAGCAGGTGCGCCGACGCAAGTACCGGGTTGTGATGAGCGGATACTACGGCTTCTCCAACGCCGGAGACGACGCCATCCTCCAGTCCATCCACGAGGGCATTCTGGCCGCCAGCAAGGATATCTCGGTCACCGTGCTCTCCAACGACCCTCAGCTTACCTGGAATTTGTGCGGCCTGGAGGCCGTGCCCCGGTTCCGGTTCTGGAAGGTGCTGGACGCGCTGCGCCACTGTGACGCGCTGCTCTCCGGTGGCGGAAGTCTGCTCCAGGACCGCACCTCTACCCGGTCCCTCATGTACTACCTGTCCATCATCCGGGGGGCGGAGCTGTTCGGCAAGCCGGTGATGCTCTACGCCAACGGCATTGGACCCGTGCGCAAGCCAGAGAACCGCCGCCGGGTAAAGCGGGCGGTGGAGCGGGCCGCGCTGGTTACCCTTCGGGACCGCAGCTCTGCCAATGAGCTGCGGGAGATGGGGGTAAAGCGGCCGGACCTCTATGTGACCGCAGACCCGGTGTTCAACCTGCCGCCGGCCCCGGAGGAGCGGGGAGAGGAGCTGCTGCGCTGTGCCAAGCTGCCCCAGGGGGCTTCCTTTGCCGCCATCTCGGTGCGCAACTGGCCGGGCACGGGGGACTTCCCCAAGCAGCTGGCCGGTCTGTGCGACCATCTGCGGCGGACCTATGGGATGGAGATCCTGTTTCTGCTGATGCAGCCCGGCCACGACCGGGCCACCACCAATCAGGTACGGGAGCTGATGGAGGAGCCCTCCTATCTGCTGGATACCGCTTGTACGCCCCGAGAACTGATGGCGGTGCTGGGCAAGGCCAAGCTGTGCGTGGCTATGCGGCTGCACACCCTGATTTTCGCCGCCCGTATGGCGGTGCCCTGCATTGGGCTGGTCTATGACCCCAAGGTGGAGAGCTATCTCCAGGAGCTGGACATGCCCTCGGCAGGCCATGTGGAGCACTTTGATTTGGAGCAGGCCGTGGCCTGTGCCGATGATATGATGGCCCACTATGAGGAGAATCTGGAGCGGCTTCAGGAGAAGTCCCAGGCTCTGGCCAAGGCGGCACTGCATAACGAGGAACTGCTGCTGGAGCTGCTGGAGAAGAAAACGAAGAAGTAAATCAGACGTTCAACAGGCCGGTCCCGGAGTGGGGCCGGCCTGTTTGCTGCGGGGAAATTTTGTTTACAAATTTCCAAGAAGAAGCTATACTATGCACGTTGGGAAAGAAGCAGAACCACAGAAAGGAATACAATATATGAAGAAACGAGCCATTTTGGCCCTCGGTTTATCCCTGACCCTCCTGCTGACCGCCTGCGGCAGTACAAACGGGGGGCAGGAGAGCCAGCAGGAAGAGGCGCGACTAACGGTGGTGGCTACCACCTATCCGGTCTATCTGCTGGCCAGTGCCGTGGCGGAGAACGTGGACGGCGTGGTTGTGGAGCGACTGAACACCGGCGAAGTAAGCTGCCTGCACGACTACACTCTGACCGTGGGTGACATGAAGCTCATTGAAAGTGCCGACGTGATTGCCATGAACGGCGTGGGGCTGGAGGAGTTTATGAGTGACGCTCTGGCCCAGACCAAGGGAGCTGTGATCGACTGCGCCCAGGGCGTAGAGCTGCTGGAGGCGGTAGGCCACGACCACCACGACGGGGACGCGGAAGACGGAGATCACTACGACCCCCACATCTGGATGGACCCAGAAAATGCTATGATCATGGTGGAAAACATCCAGAAAGGGCTCTCGCAGGTCGACCCGGACAACGCTCAGATCTATTCTGATAATCTGACAGAGGCCCTGGCCCTGTTGAACAGCTGGGACAGCAACCTCCAGGATATGATCCAGGAGGCGAAGCAGGAGGGCGGTGTCACGATCTCCGGTCTCATCACCTTCCATGATGGTTTCCAGTACTTTGCCAAGGCCCTTGATCTGCCCCTCCTGGCTGCCATCGAGGAGGAGGAGGGCAGCGAGGCCAGCGCTCAGGTCATCAATGAGACGGTCTCTCTGGTAAAGGAGAACAACATTCCCATTATTTTTACCGAAGTAAATGGCTCGGATGCCACCGCCCAGGCCATCGCCCGGGAGACCGGGTGTCAGGTAGGCCAGCTCACCATGCTGATGAATGGACCCGACGATGGAAAGCTGGGCAACTATCTGGATGGGCTGTCCTCCAATGTAAAGGCGATCGTCAACGGCTTTGCCGGGGAAGAGGTCCTTCAATGAGAAAAATTAAGCATGGAAAAATGGCGGGAGGCTGTTCCGATGCCTGCTGTTTGAAGCTGGAGGGGCTGAACGTCCGGCTGGAGGGGGAGGAGATCCTGGAGGATGTGTCCTTCCATCTCCACTGCGGGGAAATTGCAGCTTTGATCGGCCCCAACGGCGCAGGTAAGTCCACCCTGTTCCGCAGCATCTTGGGGCAACTTCCCTACGGGGGAAATATTACCTTTTCCCCGGCGGGCGGCCCTGCCATCCGCCTGGCAGATGGTACCGTGACCGGAGGCAGCCGTCCCCTCATCGGCTATGTGCCCCAGTCCCCCAGCTTTGACCGGGGAGACCCGGTGAGTGTGCTGGACTTTTTCACTGCCGCTACCGCTCGCTGGCCGGTTTGGCTGCCCATTCCGGAGAAATACCGGGAGCGGTGCCGCAGCAGCTTGGCGCGGGTCCACGGAGAGGATCTGCTGGACCGGGCTATGGGAGCCCTGTCGGGCGGACAGCTTCAGCGTGTGCTTCTGGCTCTGGCGCTGGAGCCGGTGCCCCATATCCTCATTCTGGACGAGCCCCTGTCCGGCGTGGACATCGAAGGAGAGCACCAGCTGCTGGAGATGCTGGATGAGCTGCGTACCAAGTACGACCTGTCGATCCTTTTGTCCACCCACGACTTTGCTACTTTGGAGCAGTTTGCCGATAAGGTAATTCTGCTCAATAAAAAGGTGCTCAAATCCGGGCCTCCGGAGGAGATTCTCTCCTCTCCGGAATTTTATGAGACCTTCCACCTGCGGGTGGGGAAGGGAGGGGAGCGGTGATGGAACTTTGGTATTCCCTGGTTGAGCTGCTGCCCTTTGACTGGGCCCAGAGCGGCGGGATGTACTTTATGAAAAACGCCCTGCTGGCGGTGCTGGTCATCTCGCCCCTCTTTGGTATCCTTTCCACCATGGTGGTCCACAGTCGCATGTCCTTCTTTTCGGACGCTTTGGGCCACTCTGCCTTTACCGGCATGGCCATCGGCGCCATCTGCGGCTTCAACGAGCCTACCTGGGCGGCGGTGGTCTTTGCAGTGGTGTTTGCCCTGCTCTTTAACTGGGTGCGCCGCCGCTCCGCCCTGGCCAGCGACACGGTGATCGGGGTGTTCTCCTCTACCGCTGTGGCTCTGGGTATCTTTATTTCTACCCTGGGCGGGCGGTCCTTTACCAAATTCAACGCCCTGCTCATCGGCGATATTCTCTCGGTGGAGCCGGCTAAGATCGGACTGCTGGCGGTCATTCTGGTGCTGATCATCGTCCTCTGGGCAGTGTCCTTTAATCAGCTGATGCTCTCGGCCGTCCATCCCGCTCTGGCGGACAGCCGGGGAGTAAAGGTGTTCTGGCAGGAGACCATCTTCTCTGTGGCCATTGCGGTGGTGGTGACCGTCTCCATGACCTGGGTGGGTCTGATGGTCATTAACGCCCTGATCGTGCTGCCTGCCGCGGCCGCCCGGAACATCGCCAAGAATATGACCCAATATCACCTCTTCTCCCTGCTGGGAGCAGTGGTGGCTGGTATCGTAGGATTGATGACGTCCTATTACATCGATACTTCCGCCGGTGCGGCCATAACCCTCTATTTGGCGATATGGTTCATGATCACCTTCCTGTTTCGAAAGAAGACATAAAAAAGCCTGTGCGCTTAATAGCGCACAGGCTTTTTGCTGCCTGGGTTAAGGAATATCAATGTCTACCAAGATGTTATCCGTGCCGTGTTCTTCAAACTCGCTGATATAGGCATCAATGCGGCTGGCAAGCTCATCGTAGTTGCTCTCATCAATGGGAGCGTCATCCATATCCCGACGGGCCAGATCCTCCGCTAAAATATCAAAGAAGACATTGTTTTCATATTCCATGATGGCCTCGTGGATTCCGCCCTCCACAAAGGCCTGAGAGGGGACGATCTCGCCGTGGTATATCTCAGCTAAAGCGGGCATGCCTTCCATTAAGGCTTTCCCAAATACCAGGCTCTCTACTTCGTCGTAGTCAGCAAAGCGCTGCTCGCCCCGCGTGGAATTTAAGATCCAGTTCCCGATATACACCAGGTCCAACAGTCTGCGAAACTGCTTGTTGTTCAATTCCAGGTTCATTGCGCGGCCTCCTTTCCCAGAACCGAAGCAAGTAAGATACCTATATTATAGTCTATGGCGACAGCTTGTCAAATGGAGAACGCAAAATAGGGGGCCCTATAACCATGGAAAATTTTTTTGAAAAAAGTCGAAGAAAGGGTTGACAAAAGAGGAAGGTGGTGGTATTCTATCAAAGCTGTCCGCGAGACAGTGGTTTCCAAGCCAAAGGTAAGCTTGAATGAGAGAACAAAAACCACCTGACGGTGCGAAAAAAGTTCTTGACAAGCGAACCGAGATGTGGTAAAATAATCAAGTCGCCTGCGAGGGCAACGAAATAGGGAGAAGCCTGCCGGGCCGATCTGAGAGCTGAAAAAAGTTTGAAAAACTTGAAAAAAGCTCTTGACAAGATCGAAACGGTGTGGTAAAATAACTCCTGCCGCTGCAAAGCGGTGTGTACCTTGTAAATTAAACAACGTGACAAACACGAAGCA
>CAJLCG010000043.1 GCA_905205085.1 uncultured Oscillospiraceae bacterium | reverse complement strand
GGGTGATCAGGTTGGCCACCAGCTTGGCGGAGATGGGATCGCGGGGCTTGGTCTTGCGGTCCTGACGGGCATAGCCGAAATAGGGGATGACGGCGGTGATACGCCCGGCGGAGGCCCGGCGCAGCGCATCAATCATAATGAGCAGCTCCATCAGGGCGTCGTTTACGGTGTGCATCTTTCCGTCCTTCTCAAAGGGGCAGGTGGACTGCACCACAAAGACGTCAGACCCGCGGACGGTCTCGTAGATGGAGGCAAAGTTTTCGCCGTCGGCGAAGGAGCCTACCTCAGAATTGCCCAGGGGCACCCCAAGTTCCTGGCAGATGGCCTTGGCCAGGTTGGGGTTCGAGTTGCCCGTGAAAATCTTGATGCTCTTCCCGTGTGTGATCATAATCAACTTCCTTCCGTTTTTCGTGGAGCGGCCCGGCGGCCTTGCTCCGTGTTCCTGTACCTTCTCCTGTAAATGACTGCATGAAAAAGATGGTTTTGGACGGCTGAAAAAACGCGGGCCGGCCACTGTTCCAGACTCTCGGCGGAGAACCGGGACCAGCAGCCTTAACTTGAACCGGCGCCGGCATTGCGCCGGAGCCGAAGATGCTCTTGATCCGCGCAGGCCCGGCAGGTAAAACGCCCACCAGCCTTTGACCAGGTAAAAGGTCGGGATTGGCAAAGCCATTATAGCATACCTGAACGGAAAATTTGACCCCCTCCAGGGGATTTTTTTCAAAAACTTTCGTTTTCTTCACTTTCCTCCAAAAAGGCAGCAAAAAGAAGTGGGAACAGCAGGGCAAACTGTGCACTGCGACGAGGGTTTTTGTATAAAGCGCATTCTTTTAACAATATCCTTTCTATTAGTTTGCCCATTTTCCAGGGGGGAAGTCCTCCTTTCCAGTGCGTAAACATATGCGTAAAAAAATGGGAGCAACGAAACACGTCACTCCCATTGAAAATCCTACTTACGGGCGCAGAAGGAAAACGTAGTTTTCCACAAAGTTCTTTTGCCTACTTTTCTTTCAAGAAAAGTAGGTTAGGGTTCGCTTTCCAGGAAGTAGCTGGCCTCCATGTCGGCGGTGGCCAATGCAAACGCCAGCGGATACTTCTGAAACGCCTGTCCCACCGTTCTGGGGTCCTCCGGCCCAGAAAAGCCCATATGCCAGCGGATGGCCATGGCCTCCTCCCTCGTCAGGCGGATGTAGCCGTTGGCGATGTACACGCTCTTCTCGCCGTGTCCATAGGGCAGCGGGTCGTCAAAGCTGTACGTGGGCACCTTCTCCCACTGGCCGGTGGCGTCGTTCTTCACGTTGCGGAACCCCTTCTTATAGCAGCCGATCTTGCACAGATCGTGGAGCAGGGCCACCACAGCCACCGTCTCCTCGCTGTACTCCAGGCCGTAGAGCTCCTGCACCCGCTCCCGCTGGAGGTAGTCCACCAGACAGTGGTATACATTCAGGCTGTGCTCACACAGCCCGCCCTCGCAGGCCAGATGATACCGCGCCGAGGCAGGGGCGGTGAAAAAGTCGCTTTTATGCTCCAAAAAGTTTAACAGCGCGTCGGCGCCGGGGCGGGTGATCTTCTCCTTAAACAGCTCAATAAATTCCTCTTTTCCGGACATAAGCTCCTCCTGTGACCCGCTTGCGGGCAGATTGTGCCCCTATTTTACCACACCCCCGCCCCAAACGGAAGGGCTCCCCCGCCGCTAATCCATATTCCGCAGATAGGCCTCCGCCCCGTAGCGCAGGCAGCGCTGGAGCCGCCGCTCCCCCCGCTTGATGGTGCGGGAAATGGTGGACCGGTCCACGCCCAGCCGCTCGCCGATCTCCCGCATATTGTACCCCTGGGCGTAGTACATCAGCAGCGTCTGCCGCTGGCGCTCGGTCACGTCCTCCTGGAGGGCCCGGATCAGGTTCCGTTTCAGGCGGCTGATCTCCTTGCTGTTGTCGGACGCCATCTGCATGCTGTACAAGGCCATATCGGCGGCGTACAGCTTCCCTCTCCTATAGCGTGTATTTGGCATTGCGGCGGTACCCCCTCTCGTAGTAGCGCTCCGTGAGGACCGCCAGCTCTCTGGCCTCCCGCAGCATGGTGGACAGCATATGGATGCGGTGCTCCAGCATCAGCCGCTGCTTCTCGTTTCGGGTCCGCTCCAGCACTGCTTCCAGCTGACAGATGCGCAGATCCAGCATCCGGGCATGTTCCCGGTACTCCACAGACAGTTCCAACAGGGTCATGATTCTCTCTCTTCCTCCTCTTCTTCCCGCGCGGCACACTCCGCGCAGATCCTCCTTCCCTCCCGCCAGACCATCCGGTCCCAGCGGTACTGCTCCCCGCCGCATTGGGGACAGTAGGCCGCCGGCATGGCCTGCTGCACATCCCGCAGCGGCAGAAGCAGGGAATTTCTCTGGCTCTCCGCCGTGTAAAAACACTCCTTTCTCCCTCATTGAAAAAATTTTTTCCAAATTTCGAAATTAGGCTTGACAAGACGCATGTTCTTTGGTAGAATGACACCTGCTGTTGGACAGCACTCTTGATGCGCTGGTGTAGCTCAGCCGGTAGAGCAGCTGATTTGTAATCAGCAGGTCGGGGGTTCGAATCCGTCCACCAGCTCCATAACTTCATATTTGGAGGAGTTCCCGAGTGGCCAAAGGGGGCAGACTGTAAATCTGTTGCGTTAGCTTCGGTGGTTCGAATCCACCCTCCTCCACCAAAAATCCTGAATGCGTCAGCGTTCAGGATTTTTTCTTCTTCCCTTTTCCCTATTCCCTCTTCCCTACCCTTTCGCATTCAGGATTTTTGGAAGGAAGAAGGAAAAGGGAATAGGTAAAAAGTAAGGTGTCGGCTGCGCCGACCGATTAAAATGGGTGATTTCATGACTGACAGTCCCCTTCTCTTCAAATCAAAGGCTTTTGCCCTGGAAATCATTCAAGTCTGCAACCAGATCAAACGTGAGAAACGGGAGTCTGTACTGGTCAACCAACTTCTCCGCTCCCGCACCAGTATTGGGGCCAATATTCGCGAGGCTTTCTACGGCCACAGCCGGGCAGACTTTATTGCCAAGCTCCAAATCGCCCTGAAAGAGTGTGCGGAAAGCGAATACTGGCTGGAGCTGCTGCTGGAGAGCGGGTATTACTCTCAGCAAGTTCCCCTTCTGCACTGTACCGAATTAAAAAAGCTGCTGATCGCTTCCCTCAACACCGCAAAGTCCAAACAAAAAGAACCTCCTCTGCCGTTATAGAACATACGTTCTAATCCGTAGACATAATATACTCTCTTTGTCCGGTTCTGTCAAGTTTCTTTTTCCAGATTTTTTAAGAAAAATGTCGAAATTTGTCCTGAATACAGGACATTTTATCGAAAAAGTTCAAAAAAACAGCGTGCCGCATAAAAACGGCACGCTGTTTGCTTTGGAAAATTATGTTTAGAAATACTGCTTGATGCCCTCGGGAGCCAGGTCGGGCTCGTCGCTGATGGTGATGGTGAACTTGATGTTGTGCTTCTCACCGAAGTTATTCAGCCAAGCCAGGAACTCCTCGGTCTCGGTGTAGTTCTCGGTGGGAACGATCTTGGTCAGGCTGTCGATAAAGACATGGGTAATGTCATAGTTACCGGCATACAGGCCGCTGACAAAGCCCTTCAGGGCGGTGTAATTGGCAATATCATACTGGCTGGCTTCCACCAGGCGGATCTGATAGTGAATGTCGAAGGTGAGCTTGTTGCCCTTCTCGATGCACACCACGTTGCCGTGCTCGCTGCCAACGGCCTCGTTGATCATGTCGATCATCTGCTTGGTCTTGCCGGTGCCCTTCTTACCCATGATAACTCGAATCATGTGAATCACTCCTTAATGGATGTTACGTGGGAAGCAGGTCCCTTACGTTACTATAACTTTAACATAAGAGGGGCCGCTTTTCAACCGCAAAGTTATGAATTTTTTTGGTAGAGCGCCTGTCAGCGGGCAGCATAAATCCCGGCCTTTTCCGGAAAAAATGGAAAAGGCCGGGATTTGTTTCATTTGGTCGGATTTAGCCGCTTACAACCGCTTTTACAGCCGCTCCTCCAGAGCCTTCTTCTGCTCCTCGTAGCCGGGCTTGCGCCCGCCGGGGCAGGGCCCCATCGGGGTCCCTTCGGGATTTCAAAGCCTTGGGCGAAGTAAATTCGCCCGGCGGCAAATCCGTCCGCCTCCGGCGGCCGAATTACCGGCGCAGCGCGCCGCCCGGGCTTTGCCCGGGTACTGGGCAAGCCGCTTTTCCCATAGGACTCTGCGCTGTTCTTACAGCCGCTCCTCCAGAGCCTTCTTCTGCTCCTCATAGCCGGGCTTGCCCAGGAGAGCATACATGTTGACCTTGTAGGCCTCCACGCCGGGCTGGTTGAAGGGGTTGACCTCCAGCAGGTAGCCGGACAGGCCGCAGACGTACTCAAAGAAGTAGATGAGGTAGCCGGCAGTCTTGGCAGACAGGGCAGGCATCTCGATGCGCACGTTGGGCACGCCGCCATCCACGTGGGCCAGGATCACCGCCCGCATGGCCTGCTGGGCCACGAAGGCCAGAGGCTTGCCGGACAGGAAGTTCAGGCCGTCCACGTTCTCGGGGTCGTTGGGGATGATGAACTCGCCCTTGGGGGCAAACTGCACCACGGTCTCAAACATGAGCCGCTCGCCCTCCTGGATATACTGACCCATGGAGTGCAGGTCGGCGGTAAACTCCACGCTGGCGGGGAACAGGCCCTTGCCCTCCTTGCCCTCGCTCTCGCCGTAGAGCTGCTTCCACCACTCGGCAAAGAACCGGAAGCAGGGCTCGTAGCAGGCCAGCAGCTCCACCTTCTTGCCGCCCTGGTACAGGGCGTGGCGGGCAGCGGCATACTGCCAGGCGGGGTTCTCCGCGCCGCCCACGGACAGCTCGGTCATGGCCTGGGCCGCACCGCCCATGAGCTCTTCAATGTCGATGCCGGCTACAGCGATGGGCAGCAGGCCCACAGCGGTGAGCACGGAGAAGCGGCCGCCCACGTCGTCGGGCACCACGAACTCCTCGTAGCCCTCCGCGTCGGCCAGGCCCTTCAGGGCGCCGCGGGCCTTATCGGTGGTGGCATAGATGCGCTCACGGGCGCCCTCCTTGCCGTACTTCTCCTCCAGCAGGGCCTTGAAGATACGGAAGGCCACAGCGGGCTCGGTGGTGGTACCGGACTTGGAGATGACGTTCACGGAGAAGTCCCGGTCGCCGATGAGGGCGATGGTCTCCAGCAGAGCGTCGGTGGACAGACCGTTGCCGGCAAACAGGATGTCGGGGGTGTCCTTCTTCTTCAGGTTATAATTGGGGGATGCCAGCAGGTCGATGACGGCGCGGGCGCCCAGATAGGAGCCGCCGATGCCGATGACAACCAGCACCTGGGACTGCTGCTGAATCTTCTTGGCAGCGGCCTGGATGCGGGCAAACTCCTCCTTATCATAGTCCCGGGGCAGATACACCCAGCCGGTGAAGTCGCCGCCAGGGCCGTCGTGGTTGGCCAGCATGGAGGCAGCCTTCTCCAGGCCCGCCATACGCTGGGACAGGTAGTCCTGGGGGATAAAACCTTCCAGTTTCGTCAGATCTAAGTTGAGCATATTTGCAGATCCTCCTTTGAGAAGTATAGGATGCTGGAATCAGTATAGCACAAAACGGCCCATTTTCCACCTGGAAAAAATCAACGCAGGATACGAAATTTTTCTCCCTCCTGCACAGAAAAAAATGCAAAATAAGTCTTGACAAATGGAGCCATACAGGCTAAAATAGTCCATGCTGTTCGGACGATTAGCTCAGCTGGTAGAGCATCCGCTTGACGTGCGGGAGGTCACAGGTTCAAGTCCTGTATCGTCCACCAAAGAAAGACACGACTTGTTCGTGTCTTTCTTTTTTTCTTCCAAAACAAGGTCCCGGGGCAGGGTTTTTGCCGCCCCGGGGCTTTCCCTTTGGGTTATGCCCAAAGGGAATTTGGGAATCGCCAGTAATCATCCCCGACTTTTTCCCCTCACTTGTATTCTTTTTCCCCTATAAATTTTACACCCATATGCCCTTGTGTATCTGTGTCGTCATGAGGTAAAATAAAACACAAGATACCATTTAGAAAGGCGGAATCACTATGTTTACCACGGTAAGCGGGGCAAAAATCGGCCCGATTGGACAGGGTACCTGGTTCCTGGGCGAGCACCCCGCCCGGTTTGAGCAGGAAAAAGCCGCCCTGCAGGCAGGCATCGAGGCGGGAATGACCATGATCGACACCGCCGAGATGTACGGCGAGGGCAAAGCGGAGAAGCTGGTGGGCAGCGCCATTGAGGGCTATGATCGGGAAAAGCTGTTTCTGGTCAGCAAGGTCTACCCCTTCAACGCCGGGCGGAAAAATATCTTCCGCAGCTGCCAGCGCTCCCTGGAGCGCATGGGCACCGACTATCTGGACCTGTATCTGCTCCACTGGCGGGGCTCCATCCCCCTGGCTGAGACGGTGGAGTGCATGGAGGAGCTGAAAGAGCAGGGCCTGATCCTGAACTGGGGCGTGTCCAACCTGGATACCGACGACATGCAGCAGCTCTTCCGGGTCCCCCAGGGCGACCAGTGCGCCGCCAACCAGGTGCTCTACCACCTGGGCAGCCGGGGCATTGAATACGACCTGCTGCCCTGGCTGCGCCAGCACAAGGTGCCGGTGATGGCCTACTGCCCCCTGGCTCAGGCCGGCTCTCTGCGCCGGGGCCTGATGGGCAGCCCGGCGGTGCACCAGGTGGCCAAGGCACACCAGGCTACCCCCTCCCAGATCCTGTTGGCCTTCCTGCTGGCCCAGGAGGGCGTGGTCCCCATCCCCCGCTCCTCTCAGGCCGCCCACACCCTGGAGAACGCCAAGGCCGCTCAGATCGTGCTGACTCCCCAGGAGCTGGCCGCACTGGACCAGGCCTTCCCCGCCCCCAACCACAAGGTATTTTTGGATATCGTGTAATCTGCATGTGCTGCCATACCCCCCGTCTCTCTCGGGAAACGGGGGTATTGGCGCGTCTATAACTTCCATATTATGGAATATATTGCGACTGGGAGTGATTTTCTTTGAATATACTACGCTCTGTTTTAAAAAATTTACCGGAATTTCAGCAGCTCCTGGCCGCATTGGACCAAGGCGCCTCTCCGGCGGCGGTGTCCGGCCTGGGCGCGGTACACCGTGCCCACTTCGCCGCCGCCCTGGGGGAGGCCTCGGAGCGGCCGGTGGTGGTGGTGGTGTGCGCCGATGAAGGCGAGTGCGAGCGCATGGCCCGGGACCTGTCCTTCTTTACCGGCCAGGCTGTGCCGGTGCTCACCGCCCGGCAGTTCACTTTCCACAACGCTGCCTCCGTCTCCCACCAGTGGGAGCACCGGCGCTTAAAGCTGCTGTGGGCCCTTCAGCAGGGGGAGCTTCCCTGCCTGGTGGCCTCGGTGGAGGCCCTCCAGCAGCGCACCCTGCCCCCTGATGTCTTGAAGCAGGCCACCCTGGAGCTGGCCACCGGCCAGCAGGTGGACCTTAACGACCTGGCTGCCAAGCTCACCGCCGCCGGGTACTCCCGCTGCCAGCAGGTGGAGGGGCCGGGGCAGTTTGCCCTGCGGGGCGGCATCCTGGACGTGTTCTCCCCCGCCATGGACGCCCCCGTCCGGGCGGAGTTCTGGGGGGACGAGGTGGACGCCATGGGCTCCTTCGACCCGGCCACCCAGCGGCGCACGGAGAACCTGGACCGGGCGGTACTGCTGCCCGGGGCGGAGACCCTGCCCCAGCTGGCCCCCGGCGGTCTGGGCGGCCTGCTGGCTCTGTTGGATAAGCGCATCGCCAAGGCCGAGAAGGACGGCCACAAGGAGCTGAAATCCACCCTGGAGGCCGACCGGGAGGCCCTGGAGCAGGGCCGCTCCCTCCCCGCCGTGGACCGCTACCTCCCCCTCATCTACCCCACCCTGGCCACCGCCGCCGACTACCTGCCCCTGGACGCCTGCGTCCTCTTCTCCGAGAGCAGCCGGGTGGCCGAGCGGGCCAAGACCTACCAGTGGCAGATGGAGGAGGACGTGAAAACCCTGCTGGAGCGGGGCGAGCTGGACGGCAGCTGCGGGGACCTGTCCCGCTCCTTTGCCCAGCTCAACCAGGTGCTGGAGAACTGGCCGGTGGCCTATCTGGACTCCTTCACCCTCTCCACCTACCCCACGCCCCCCCGGTGCGTGCTGTCCCTGATGGCCAAGCAGCTCCCCTCCTTCGGGGCCAGCCTGGAGACAGCGGTGCAGGATTTAAGCCACTACCAGTCCGCCGGGTTCGGGGTGCTGGTGCTGGTGTCCTCCGAGCAGCGGGCGCTGAACCTCCAGACCCTGCTGCGGGAGCAGAAGGTGACCTCCGGAGTGGAGTTTTCCCCCAAGACCCTGCCTAAGCCGGGGCAGATCATGCTCACCGTGGGCGGGCTGTCCGGCGGCATGGAGTACCCGGATCTCAAGCTGGCGGTGGTCACCGAGGGCCAGGCCGCCCCCCAAAAGCGGCCCCGGCACAAAAAGGAGGCTACCAACCGCCAGAAGCTCAAGTCCTACGCCGACCTCTCCCCCGGCGACCTGGTGGTCCACGAGCACCACGGCGTGGGCCGCTACGTGGGCATGGTGAAGATGCCCGCTGACGGCATTGAGAAGGACTATGTGAAGATCGCCTATGCGGGCTCCGACGTGCTCTATGTCCCCGCCACCCAGCTGGACCTTATCTCCAAGTATATCGGCGGCGGTGAGGACGCCCAGGAGACCAAAAAGCTCTCCAAGCTGGGGGGCACCGACTGGGAACGGGCCAAATCCAAGGCCAAGAAGGCGGTGCAGGACCTAGCCAAGGGGCTCATCGAGCTCTACGCCCAGCGCCAGCGCCAGCCCGGCTACGCCTTCTCCCCCGACTCCCCCTGGCAGCGGGAGTTTGAGGAGCAGTTTGAGTACACCGAGACCGACGACCAGCTGCGGTGCATCCAGGAAATTAAGAAGGATATGGAGTCTCCCGTGCCCATGGACCGGCTGCTGTGCGGCGACGTGGGCTACGGCAAGACGGAGGTGGCCTTCCGGGCCATGATGAAGTGCGTGCTGGACGGCAAGCAGGCCGCAGTGCTGGTGCCCACCACGGTACTGGCCCGGCAGCACTACCTCAACGCCCTGCGCCGCTTCCAGAAGTACCCGGTAAACATTGACGTGGTCTCCCGCTTCCGCACTTCCACCCAGATGAAGGAGACATTACGCAAGGTGGAAAACGGCGGGGGGGATATTCTTATCGGCACTCACCGCCTCTTTAACAAGGACGTAAAGTTTAAGGATTTAGGTCTCTTGGTGGTGGACGAGGAGCAGCGCTTTGGCGTGCAGCACAAGGAGAAGCTGAAAGAAACCTTCCGCCAGGTAGACGTGCTCACCCTCTCCGCCACCCCCATTCCCCGCACCCTGAACATGGCCATGTCGGGCATCCGGGACATGTCCACCCTGGAGGAGCCCCCCGCCGACCGGGTACCCGTGCAGACCTACGTGCTGGAGCACAACTGGCCGGTGGTGGCCGACGCCATGCGCCGGGAGCTGGAGCGGGGCGGCCAGGTGTACTACCTCCACAACCGGGTGGAGACCATTGACCGCACCGCCGCCCGCATTCAGCAGATGCTGGGCGAGGACGCCGCCGTCGGCGTGGCCCACGGCAAGATGAGCCAGGAGGCTATCGACGACGTGATGAGCCGCATGACCGACGGGGAGCTCAACGTGCTGGTGTGCACCACCATCATTGAGACAGGCATCGACCTGCCCAACGCCAACACCCTCATCATTGAGGACGCCGACCACCTGGGGCTGGCTCAGCTCCACCAGCTCCGGGGCCGGGTGGGCCGCTCCAGCCGCCGGGCCTACGCCTACCTCACCTACCGCCGGGGTAAGGTGCTCACCGAGGTGGCTGCCAAGCGGCTTGCCGCCATCCGGGAGTTTGCCGAGTTCGGCTCCGGCTTTAAGATCGCCATGCGGGACCTGGAGATCCGGGGCGCGGGCAATGTGCTGGGCCCGGAGCAGAGCGGCTTTATGCTCTCCGTGGGCTACGACATGTATCTGAAGCTGCTGGAAGAGGCAGTCCTCACCGAACAGGGCCAGACCCCGCCCAAGCGCACCGAGTGCTCCGCCGATCTCAGCGTGGCCGCCTCCATCCCCGACCGGTATGTCCCCTCCCCGGAACAGCGCATGGATCTCTACCGCCGCATTGCGGCCATCCGGGACGAGGGCGAGGCCGACGACCTGGTGGATGAGCTCATTGACCGCTACGGCGAGCCGCCCCGCACGGTGAACAACCTCATTTCGGTGGCTCTCCTCCGGGCCGCAGCCGCCCAGGCCGGGGTCACCGACATCGCCCAGAAAAAAGGCCAGCTGGTCTTTACCCTGGACCAGTTCAATCTGGAGCAATTCTCCGCCCTGTGCGCCGACCCCAAATTCAAGGACCGGCTGCTGCTCATCCCCGGAGACGTGCCCCGGTTTACCCTGCGCCTGCGCAGCGGCGACGAGCCCCTGCGCACCGCCCAGGCTCTCATTGGCGCTTTCTCCGCTCTCAGTTAAGACTTTCCTTGCCCTCTGGTCCAGTTTGTGCTATGATGGTCTGACACAAGCTTAATTTAATCTGAAATCTTTGAAACACAAGAAAGGATTTATACCATGCCTACCTTGAAACGTCTGGGAGCCCTCTCCCTGTCTCTGGTTCTGGCCCTCACCGCCTTCACTGGCTGCGGCGCAAAGGGCGACAACTCCAGCAGCTCCGGCAGCACCTCGCAGGCTGAGACCATGGATCTCTCCTCCGTCACCGACCCCTTCCTGGCCACCGCTGGTCTCTCCGGCGATACTGTGGTCGCCACCGCCGGGGACGCTCAGATCACCGCCGACAATCTGCTGTACTGGCTGGCCGCCACCGTGGACGGCACCGCCCAGTACTATTCCATGATGGGTATGAGCGTTTCTGACCTGCCCTGGGATGAGAAGATGGAGGATGGCTCCACCATGGCGGAGAGCTTTTTGAACAACGCTCTCCAGACTGCCGCCCTCTATGCCCTGGTCCCCGTTATCGCCCAGCAGGAGGGCCTGTCTATCTCCGACGAGGCCAACGAGACCTTCCAGAAGGCCATGGACACCTTTAGCCAGCAGGCCGGCAGCCAGGAGATGATGGACCACGTGCTCTGGTCCAGCGCCCTGACCCAGGATCTGTACACCCGCATGTACCAGGCCGGCGACCTGAACACCCAGCTGATGAACCGCTACTACGGCGACGGCGCCCCCGATGCCCCCAAGGATGAGGATATTCTCGCCTACGTCTCCGATGAGCTCCAGATCGCCTACAAGGCCAAGCACATCCTGCTGAAGACGGTGGACACCGACAAGCCCATCAAGGACGAGGACGGCAAGGCCACCGGTAAGTATGAGCCCCTGGACGACGCCACTGTGGCCCAGAAGAAGGCCACCGCAGAGGACATCCTCGCCCAGCTCCAGGCCGCCGACGACAAGGAGGCCCTGTTTGATGAGCTGATGAAGGAGTACAGCGAGGACACCGACTCCTCCGGCAACGTGAACAGCCCCGATGGCTACGAGGCCAAGTCTGGCCAGATGGTAGCCGCCTTTGAGGAGGCCGCTCTGGCCCTCCAGCCCGGCCAGATCAGCGGCATTGTGGAGAGCACCTACGGCTATCACATCATCCTCCGCCTGCCCATCCAGGCCGCCGATTATCGGGAGCAGTATGTCTCCTATCTGATGAGCCAGCGGCAGCAGAGCTGGCTGGAGCAGTTCCCTGTGGAGACCAACGACGAGTTCAAGAAGATCGACCCCGCTGCCTTCTACACCCAGCTTACCGCCCTGCGTACCGCCGTGCAGGCAGAGGTGGACGCTATGCAGGCCGAGAACTCTGGCGATTCCAGCAGCAGCTCCAGTGGTAGCTCCAGCAGCAGTTCTAGCGGTAGCTCCAGCGGCAGCTCCAGTGCCTCTTAAATTTGTTTCCAATGCTTCTTTTGTGGGAGTGACGTTTTTCGTCACTCCCACTTTTTTGTTTGGAGGGTTCCGCCCCGCGGGGCGTCCTACTTTGCCCACGGCGGCAAAGTAGGCAAAACGCCGCCGGGGATCGCCTCCGGTGAGCACCTACCTACGGTGGTGCTCACAGTCAGCTTATCCCCGGACCCCTTTTACGGAAGCGGGTCACTTCGGTCCGGTAGTTATTTCCGGCGGGCAAAGACAAGACCGGTTCCCGTCCTACTCCCAGGCCACAGGGCCTTTCTGCTATTAAAATTTGAAGGCATTGCCACTCTAACGCACGCCGCCTCCTGCATCCCTACCTGTTTAGTGCGGCGGTAGCTGGGCGACCAGCTGCCACGGTTTTGCCAGAGTAGGCGGTGCCCGTACAACGCAGATATTTTAAATTTCCACCTAGTAGGGGCCTGTGTCCCCGAGGCAAGAAGGAAATTCCGGCCTGGTTTTGCCCGCCGGATGAAAGTGCCTATTTCCTGGGAGGGCGTCCCCCGTAATGGGGGTCTGGGGGACGACGCCTATGAACACCGGCGCAAGCCAGGTGTTCATCGAAGGAGACCCCCAGCGATTCTTTGGTGCCTTTCTGATCGCTCAGAAAGGCACAACGCCTCCCCGCCCCGCAGGGCGGAACCCTCTCCCCCGCTTAAAAAAGGAATAAATTTCCTCCTCTCCCGGATTCCCTAAAAAAAGGACAGGCCATGGTCTATACTGGCAGAACAAGGAAGGAGCGAACGACTATGAACAACTGGCACAGTATGCCCCAAGACCGCCTGTTCGAAGAACTGGAAACCCGCCCCCAGGGTCTCACCGCCAAGCAGGCCAAGGACCGCCTGGACCGCTACGGCCCCAACCAACTCCCCGCCCCCAAGCAGGCCAGCCTCCTGGCCCGGATTTTGGCCCAGGTCACCGACCCCATGATCGTGGTACTGCTGGCGGCGGCGGGACTGTCTCTGGCGGTGAGCGGCGGAAAGGACTGGCTGGACGGGGCCATCATTTTAGTCATCGTGGTGGTCAACAGCGTGCTGTCCATCTCCCAGGAGGACCGGGCCCAGCAGGCCCTGGAGGAGCTGCAAAAGCTGTCCTCCCCCATGGCCCAGGCCCTGCGGGACGGCAGACAGACCCGCATCCAGGCCAGCGAGCTGGTGCCCGGGGACATTATCTACTTAGAGGCCGGGGACCTGGTTCCCGCCGACGCCCGGCTGCTGTCCTCCAGCCGCCTCCAGACCGACGAGAGCGCCATGACCGGCGAGTCGGCCCCGGTGGAAAAGGACCCGGACCTGGTGCTGGCCCCCGACGCCCCCCTGGGCGACTGGGTCAACATGGTCCTCTCCGGCACCCTGGTCACCGCCGGACGGGGCACCGCCCTAGTCTGCGCCACGGGCGCAGACAGCCAGATGGGCCACATCGCCGGGATGCTCTCCGACCAGGAGGAGGGCACCACCCCCCTCCAGTCCCGGATGGCAGAAATCTCCCAAAAGCTGTCCTTCTTGTGCCTGTGCGTGTGCGCGGTAATGTTTGGGGTGGGACTCCTCCAGGGGAAACAGATGCTGGACATGTTCCTCACCGCCGTCTCCCTGGCGGTGGCCGCCATCCCCGAGGGCCTGCCCGCCATCGTCACCATTGTGCTGGCCCTGGGGGTGGGCCGCATGGCCAAGCGGGGGGCCATCGTGAAGAAGCTGCCCGCCGTGGAGACCCTGGGCTGTGCCGGGGTCATCTGCTCAGACAAGACGGGCACCCTCACCCAGAACCGCATGACGGTGCAGCAGCTTTGGCTGCTGCCAGGCGGGCACCGCCGGGACGCCCTCACCGGGGGCGCGCTGTGCTCTGACGCCCGGCTGGAGTGGCGGGCCGGGGCCCCCATCGCCTCCGGCGACCCCACCGAGGGGGCGCTGCTGGTGGCGGCAGCCCAGGAGGGGCTGGACCAGCACAAGCTGGAGGAGGCTATGCCCCGGGCAGACGAGCTGCCCTTTGACTCCACCCGCAAACGCATGTCCACCATCCATGCTCTGCCCGAGGGCGGCTACCGTGTGTATGTGAAGGGCGCTCCCGACGTGCTGCTGCCCCGGTGCACCCAGGGGCCCCAGGGGCCCCTCTCCTCCGACGACCGGGGCCGGATCACCGCCGCCAACGAGGAGATGGCCCGCAAGGCCCTGCGGGTGCTGGCAGTGGCCTATCGGGACCTGGCCTTTCTTCCCGCCCAGCTCACCCCCCAGCTGCTGGAGGACAACCTCACTTTTCTGGGCCTCTTCGGTCTGATGGACCCGCCCCGGCCCGAAGCAAAGCTGGCGGTGGCGCGCTGCCACCAGGCGGGGGTGCGCCCAGTGATGATCACCGGCGACCATCGAGCCACCGCCTCCGCCGTGGCCCGGGAGCTAGACATCCTCCGCCCCGGCGACCTCACCGTCACCGGCGGGGAGCTGGACTTTATGCCCCAGGAGGTGCTGGAGGAGGACATTGACCGTTTCTCCGTCTTTGCCCGGGTGTCCCCGGAGCACAAGATGCGCATTGTGAAGGCCTGGCAGAAGCGAGGGCTGGTGGTGGCCATGACGGGAGACGGAGTGAACGACGCCCCCGCCCTGAAGGCCGCCGACATCGGCTGCGCCATGGGCCGCTCGGGCACCGACGTGGCCAAGGGGGCCGCCCACATGATTCTCACCGACGACAACTTCTCCACCATTGTGGCCGCCATTGAGGAGGGCCGGGGCATCTACTCCAACATCCGCAAGGCCATCCACTACCTGCTCTCCTGCAACATCGGAGAGATCTTCACCATCTTTACCGCCACCCTGCTGGACTTCGGCGTGATGCCCCTGGCCCCGGTGCAGCTTTTGTGGCTCAATCTGGTCACCGACTCTCTCCCCGCTCTGGCGCTGGGCGTGGAGCCGGTGGAACCGGGCGTGATGAACCAGCCGCCCCGGGACGCTCGAGCCGGGCTCTTTGACGGGAAATTCACCCTGCGCCTGCTGTGGCAGGGGCTGATGGTGGGGGTGCTCACCCTGGGGGCCTACTTTCTGGGCTTCACCCGCCTGGCCGCGCCGGGGATGGAGGGCCCGGTGGCCAACACCATGGCCTTTGCCACCCTCACCCTCTGCCAGCTCTTCCACGCCTTCAACGTGCGCAGCGAGGACCGCTCCCTGTTTGCCATGGGTCCCCTGTCCAACCCCGCCATGAACCGGGCCTTTCTGGCCGGGCTGGTACTCCAGCTGGCGGTGCTGCTGGTGCCTCCCCTGCAAAGCGTCTTTTCCACCGTCTCTCTGGACCTGTACCAGTGGCTCACCGTGCTGCTGCTGTCCATGGCCCCCATCCCCATCTGTGAGGTGGGCAAGGCCCTGGCGGGTCGGAAACACCGTACCCGGCAGAAAGCCGCCGTCTGACCAAAAACCACAAAACCGGCCGTCACCTTTGGGTGACGGCCGGTTTTCTAGTCCTGCTCTGCATGCCGCTGCGGCAGCAGATCAAGCCGACGGGCGTAGAGCATAAGAATTGATTCAATCCGTTCCATACACGCTTCGTCGTCCAGCTCCTGATCCTGCAAAATGCGATAAATCTCCGCCAGAATGGAAACTGCCTCGTCGTGCATTGCATCTCGCAGTAGGGCCCCCTTTAACTGCTCTGCATACTGCACCACAGCTTTTCCAATCGTTACATATAACAGCCCTTCTTTGACCTCCTGATCCCACAGCGAAAGCATCTCATCCACGCAAATCTTACCCCCTATTGACATTCAGTAAATGTCATTTCTCTGGTTAGAATACCATACAATAAGAAAAATGACAATCAGTGAATGTCAAACGGGGGTGACCACATGTATAAGAACCGCGCCGCGGACGGTGCTTTGAATCTCTGCGGACCGAAGATTGCCCAGCTGCGCCAGGCTTATACACCGGCCCTGTCCCAGCGTGCCCTGGCTGACCGCTTACAGCTATGCGGGCTGGATGTGGATAAAAACGCCATTCAGCGCATTGAGCGCGGACAGCGGTTTGTCACCGACATTGAATTACGGGCTCTGGCGGAGTTTTTCCAAATTTCTGCCGATCAGCTCTTGGAAGGATAGACTTCTGTTTTCTCCCCCATAGTTTCACAAAAAAACACCGGCTGTCACCCAAAGGTGACAGCCGGTGTTCTATGTTCCGCGTCAGTCCACAAACTCCACGCCGGTCTCTTCATTCATGCTTTTGACTCTTGCCAGAGACTCCACCCGCAGGCCCTCGGCGCGCAGGCGGTCGCCGCCGGGCTGGAAGGCCTTCTCGATGACGATGCCGGCTCCCACCAGCTCCGCACCGGCGTCCTTCACCAGCTTGGCCAGCCCTTCCAGAGCGGCACCGTTGGCCAGAAAGTCGTCAATGAGCAGCACCTTGTCCCCAGGACCCAGGAACTCCTTGGCCACGATGATGTTATATACCCGGCCGTGGGTAAAGGACTCCACCTGAGAGGTGTACACCTCGCCGGCGATGTTCTTGGTCTGGTTCTTCTTGGCAAAGATCACCGGGCAGTGGAAAAACTGCGCCGTGATACAGGCGATCCCAATGCCGGAGGCCTCGATGGTGAGGATCTTATTCACGTCGCAGTCCGCAAATCTGCGCTTAAATTCCTTGCCGATCTCCGCAAACAGCTCCACGTCCATCTGGTGGTTGAGGAAACTGTCCACCTTCAGCACGTCGGTGCCTTTGACCTTTCCGTCCTTCCGAATCCGCTCCTTCAAAAGCTCCATAGGCTGGCCGCCACCCTTTCTATCTGTAAATATAGAATAACATGTCATCCAAACCTTCAGAC
>CAJLCG010000042.1 GCA_905205085.1 uncultured Oscillospiraceae bacterium | reverse complement strand
GCCGCGGACAAAATCCGCGGCGTTCCGGCTGTTGTTTTTAGAAAGGAATGGTCCTTGCTGACTTATTTAATTTTGATCTTAAAGATCGCCTTTTTGATGGTGGTGGGCTCTCCTACCTTCACCGCAGTGCGGTGAGCGTCGGCGGGATAGCACAGCAGGAAGTCGCCTGCGTTGAGCACCACGTGGCTGTTGGGCTCACCCTCCAGAGGCAGGAAGTCGTCCTTCTCCACAAACTCCTTCTGCTCCATGTTGTCGATGAAATTCACATCGATCCGCTCGGGGCCGCGGAGCATGAAGTGCAGGTCCAGATACTGCCGGTGGGCCTCCCAGAAGCGGTCGGCGGCGTTGGTGGTCTCGTACTCTACGATGTTGACGAACAGGTCGTCTCCGTCGATGGTGTGGCTGCCCTTCTCAAAGCTGAGCAGGTCGTGGGTGTTGGCATAGTCAAAGCACTTGCCCACCACGTCCTCCAGCCAGGCATAATCTTTGCGATCACGGATGTTGCCGAATACCATGGATATGGCCTCCTTGTTTTTTGAAGGCTCCCGGCCTGGCCGGGAGCCTCAGAGCTCTGTGGAAACAGAGGTTAGTTCTTGTAGATGGTGGTGTTGGGAGCGGGAACGCTGTTGTCTCCCTTCACCTTGCGCCAGATGATGGAAGCGGGGATACCCACAACCAGAGACACAGCGATGGAGATGATGGAGTAAGACCAGATGGACACATCAGCGGCATAGGGACCGTACTTGATGAAGACCATCACAGCGGAAGCGGCAATGAAGGCCAGGGTGGTACCGAAGGTGTTGGCCACCTTGGTGAAGGCGCCCAGGATGAAGCTGCCGATCAGGATGCCCAGAACCAGGCCCATGAAGCCGTTGAACCACTCGTAAGCGGACTTGACGCCGCCGTTGGCCAGAACCATGGCCACTACGATGGAGAAGATACCCACAACCAGGGAGACGTACTGGCCAATCTTGGTCTGGGTCTCAAAGCTCAGCTGCTTCTTGGACAGACGCTCCTGAATGTCCAGGGTCCAGCTGGAGGCCACGGAGTTCAGGCCGGTGGACAGAGTGGACTGAGCGGCGGCGTAGATGGCAGCCAGCAGCAGACCGGTGACGCCCACAGGCAGCTCAAAGGCAATCCAGGAAGCGAAGATCTGATCCTGCTGAGCAGCGGGGGGCAGGGGGTTGCCCTGAGTCTGATAGAAGGCATACAGGCCGGTGCCGATGAGGTAGAACACGGTGGCAATGAAGATGGACAGGCAGCCGTTGGCCAGCATCATCTTGTTGAGCTTCTTGGTGTCGGTGGTGGTGGTGAAGCGCTGCACGATGTCCTGAGAGGAGACGTAGGAGCCCATGGTGTTGAAGCCGGCGCCTACGATCAGCAGGAACACGCTGTCCTTCAGGATGTTGGCGTCAAAGATGGGCTGATTCTCAGCCAGGAACTTGTGGTTGTTGGTAAACTCGTTGATGATGGCGCCGAAACCGCCGTCCAGGTGGGCGATCAGGAAGATGAGGCCGAAGGTGACGCCGATGAGCAGCACGGAACCCTGGATGAAGTCGGTCCACAGCACGCTCTTCAGGCCGCCGGTGTAGGAGTAGATGATGGCGATGATGCCCATGATGATGATCAGGATGTTCACGTTGATGCCCATCAGAGAGGACAGCACCATGCAGGGCAGGTACATGATGATGGACATACGGCCCACCTGATAGATGATGAACATCACAGCGCCCAGCACGCGCAGGAACTTGCTGTTGAAGCGCAGCTCCAGATAGTGGTAAGCGGTATCAATGTCCAGCTTGCTGTAAATGGGGAGGAAGAACTTGATGGTCAGAGGAATGGCCAGCAGCATACCCAGCTGGGCAAACCACATGATCCAGGTGCCGGCGTAGGAGTTGCCGGCCAGGGACAGGAAGGAAATGGGGCTGAGCAGGGTGGCGAAGATGGACACGGAGGTGACCCACCAAGGCACGGTGCCGTCGCCCTTGAAGTACTCTTTGCCCTTCATCTCTTTCTTGGCAAAGTGCAGACCGGCAAACAGGACCGCCAGCAGATAGACGATCAGAACTGCCAGGTCAATGTAGGTAAAACCTTGCATGTTAGGCATTTGTTGTTATCTCCCTTATCTTGAATTCTCCCGGACAGGCGGTTTCACACTCCGCCTGTCCGGCGCGATTGGCTTTGCGGAGGATTGTTATGCGGGGGATTTGCGATGCAATGAATTAGCAATACTTGGCCTTGGCAGCCATGACCATAGCGGCAGCCTCTTTGGCGATGGCCTTGTCGGCCTCCTGCAGGTTCTCCAGAGGCTCACGCACGCCGCCGATGTCCAGACCCTCGTTGACACGGAGCATCTCCTTGGCCACGGCGTACATGTTGGCGTGGCTGGAGCACATCTTGTAGATGATCTCGTTGATGTCGTACTGCAGCTCGGTGGCCTTCTCACGCTCGCCGGCAACGATCATCTCGTTGAGCTTCAGGAACAGCTCGGGCATCACGCCGTAGGTGCCGCCGATGCCGCCGTCAGCGCCGATGGCGCGGCCGGCCACAAACTGCTCGTCGGGACCGTTGAACACCACGAACTCGCCCTTGGCAGCCTTGCCGGCGGCCTTGAACATCTGGATGTCCTGGGTGGGCATGGAGGAGTTCTTCACAGCGATGACCTTGGGGTTCTTCATCATCTCGGCAAACAGGCTCATGGTCAGAGCGGTGCCGGCCAGCTGAGGAATGTTGTAGATCACAAAGTCGGTGTTGGGAGCGGCAGCGCTGATGGCATTCCAGTAAGCGGCGATGGAGTACTCAGGCAGACGGAAGTAGATGGGAGGAATGGAGGCGATGGCGTCCACGCCCACTTCCTCAGAGTGCTTGGCCAGCTCCACGCTGTCCCGGGTGTTGTTGCAGGCCACGTGGTTGATGACGGTCAGCTTGCCCTTGGCCACGGCCATCACGTTCTCGATGATGATCTTCCGCTCGGCGACGCCCTGGTAGATGCACTCGCCGGAGGAACCGTTCACGTACACGCCCTTGACGCCCTTGTCCACAAAATACTGGGTCAGAGCGCGCACCCGCTCGGGGCTGACGTTGCCCTGCTCGTCATAGCAGGCGTAGAACGCAGGAATAATGCCCTTATACTTGTCCAGATTGCTCATGATTTTTTCCTCCTCTATATATGTGTCTCCGTCCTCACTTCAGGCCCGGAGAGGTTTCTCCGCGCACACCGCGCGGTTAGGGAACTTGTTTAGCGGGCCAGGATCTCGCCCAGCATGGTATCCACCATGATCAGGCAGCGGGGCACGTGGAAGGGGCCCTTGAAGGTGCAGCCCTTGCAGGCAGGCATGGTGGGCTTGCCATCCCGGCGGAGATAGCCGTACCACTCGCCGTACTCGTCATCGGCAAAGTAGGTCTTGCAGTAATCCAGAACCTTGAAGAACCAATCCAGGTACTTCTCCTCGCCACTGTCGCGGTACATCATCAGGCTGGCGATCAGGGCCTCGTTGTGGGGCCACCACAGCTTCATGTCGTGCTCATAAGCTTCGGGGGGGAAGCCCTTGCAGTCGATAAAGTAGAGGATTCCGCCGTACTCGTTGTCCCAGCCGTTGTCGATGGCCATGTCAAAGACCTCCATGGCCTTGCGGCGCAGCTCCTCGTCGTTGGTGTACTTGGCCTGCTCCATCAGAAACCAGGAGCACTCGATGTCGTGGCCGGGGTTCACGAAGCGGCCGGCAGAGATGTCGCCCATGAACTCGCCGTTGGGACCCACGGTCTCCAGGGTGCACTTGAGTTCGGGCTTGTGGTGATACTTAAAGATGGTCTCCACACACTCCTTGGCCCGCGCGTCATACAGCTCCCGCTGCTCGGGATCGCAGCGGCGCAGGACGGAGGTGATGTTCAGGTAGATCATGGGGTCAGCCAGAGCCCGGCCGGTGCGGGTCTCGGGGATGGTCTTGGGGCCCATGCCGGTGGGGTCCTTGATCAGGCCGTTGTTCAGGTTCCAGATGAGCTCATAGGCGCGGCGAGCACGCTCGATGTACTCCTTCTCGCCGGTCAGGCCGTAGTACTCGGCGTTGGCCAGGGCGTAGAAGCCCTCGGAGAAGCAGTAGCGGCGCTGACGCAGAGGCTTGCCGTCGGCGGTGACGGTGAAGTACATCCGGTCACCGGCCTCGCGGTTGATGCAGTACTTCTCCATGAAGTCCAGGCAGCTCTTGCTAGCCTGCATCCACTCATCCCGCTTGCCGTACACGTGGCACAGATAGGCGTAAGTCCAGCCGCAGCGGCCCTGCATCCACACGCTCTTGTCGGTGGAGAACAGCCGGCCGGTGCGGTCGATGCAGGTGTACACGCCGCCGTGCTCCTTGTCCATACCGTACTTCAGCCAGAACTCCGCGCTGCTGGCCAGCTCTTTTTCTACCCACTGCTTGGCCTGTTCCAGTTTCTTTACATCCATGTTAAGACCAACCTTTCCTTTGTCAGATATCTTTGATATCTGTCCGCTTCCGTTGCTTGTTTTCCTTTTGTTGTGTCCATCATAGCACTTGTGAAAATAATTTTCATTTCGTATTAGTGTTTAAAATTTTTTCACAATTTCTGTGAACAATGACAAAAGAATGTGAAATCTACTTGAGGCATGTGGTTTTTTACATGTTTTTATTCCATTCTTTTCTGCCTGTCTTCGGTTTCAGTGCATTTTCTGAAAATGATTTTCATTTCGTTCCTCTGTCTTCTGGCTACTTCTCGCCCCAGAGCTTCCGTCATCTCTCACAGAATCAGGCAATAAAAAGCCGCTACCAATTTTTCAAGGTGTGTGGTATCATAGGAGCGGTTTCAAGATACTTTACCAGAAAGAAGGTTTTTCAATATGCATTGTATCCGTCATGTCACCGAAGATCTGATCTGGATCGGCGGAAATGACCGCCAGCATCCCCTGTTTGAGAGCACCCACCCGGTTCCCCGTGGGATGTCCTTCAACTCCTACCTGCTTCTGGATGAAAAGACCGTGCTGTTTGACACGGTGGACCGGGCAGTTCAGACCCAGTTCTTTGAAAATCTGGAGCACGTTCTGGGCGGTCGGAAGCTGGACTATGTCTTTGTCCACCACATGGAGCCCGACCATGCCGCCACTCTGGGCGATGTGATGCTCCGCCATCCCGAGGCCACCATCGTCTGCAACGGCAAGATTCTGAACATGATCCGCCAGTTCCACTGCACCGATCCCAAGGAGGTCCATCTGGTCAACGAGGGCGACACCATCACCACCGGCCGGCACACCTTTATCTTTGTCAACGCTCCCATGGTCCACTGGCCTGAGGTCATGGTGAGCTACGACTCCACCGATAAGATTCTCTTCTCCGCCGACGCCTTCGGCACCTTCGGCGCCCTCAATGGCGTGCTCTTTGCCGATGAGGTGGACTTTGACCGTGACTGGCTGGACGATGCCCGCCGCTACTACACCAACATCGTGGGCAAGTACGGTCCCCAGGTCCAGGCCCTGCTGAAGAAGGCCGCCGGCCTGGATATCCAGATGATCTGCCCCCTCCACGGCCCCGTGTGGCGCAAGGACCTGGGCTACATCGTGGACAAGTACGCCAAGTGGGCCGCCTATGAGCCCGAGGTCCAGGGCGTGCTCATCGCCTTCGCCTCCGTGTACGGCGGCACCGAAACGGCGGCCAACATCCTGGCCTGCCGCCTGGCGGAGCTTGGCATCCCCGTGGAGATGTACGACGTATCGGTGACCCACTACTCCTACGTCCTCTCCGACGCCTTCAAGTACAGCCACATCGTCTTTGCCTCCACCACCTACAACAACGGCATCTTTGTCTCCATGGAGAACCTCCTCCACGACATCGCCCACCACGCCCTGCGTAACCGGAAGGTGGCCCTCATTCAGAACGGCTCCTGGGCCCCCGCCAGCGGCAAGCTGATGACCGAGATTCTCTCCGGCATGAAGGGTATGGAGATTCTGGAGGCCCCTGTCACCCTGAAGTCCACCCTGGCTCCCGGCCAGGACGCCGAGCTGGAGGCCCTGGCCAAAGTCCTTGCCGCCAGCGTGAAGGGCGAGGAAATCGTAGAGGAAGCTCCCGCTCCCCAGGACAAGCCCAAGGGCTTTGTGTGCAAGATCTGCGGCTTTGTCTATGAGTCGGACACCCTGCCCGACGACTTCATCTGCCCCATCTGCCGCCGTCCCGCCAGCGATTTTGAGCCCTTAGCCTAACATCAAAATCCCCCCGTTTCGCCATGCGAAACGGGGGGATTTTCTTTATCTTAAATCAGGGCATCAGCGCCTGTCGGCTTTTTCCACCGGGCTGCGGGGCTACATTGCGGGTGTGGCGGATCTCCTCCCACACCGTAGTCTTCTTAAAGTAGCATCCCACCGTGATGGGCAGCCAGCTCAGCAGGAACAGCCAATAGCAGGCAACGCCCTTCCACAGGCGGCGGTCCCACTTGTTCTCCACCGTCACCACCAGCACCGCGGCTGCCGTAGCGCCCAGAGCGCTGATCACCAGGTTCAGGGCGAAGGCCCCCAGGGCCAGGGACAGAGAGAAGTAGGGCCGGGAGCACCCCACCGCCAGAGCGGAGAGCACCGAGCTGCCCAGAGCGGCCACCTGATAGGCGGGCACCAGCATGGTGGCACCCATATCAAACACCGCGCTGTCCGGCTTGCGCGTCATGCGCTCCATGATCACAGGCAGATACTGATGGGCAATCTGAATGGTACCGCTGGTCCAGCGGCGGCGCTGCTTCACCGAGGTCTCATAGCTCAAAGGCTGCTCGTCGTAGGTAATGGCCAGGGGTACCCACCAGATCTTCACCTCTGCCATAGCCAGCTGCACCGACATCTCCAGATCCTCGCTGATGGTCTGGGTGCGCCAGCCGCCCATCTTCTCCAGCGCGGCGGCGGATACCATAAAGCCGGTGCCGCCCAGCATGGCGGACAGACCCAGCCCCGCCTTGCCGTTGTTGTGGAAGCGACTCATCATCCAGTAGTAGATGGAGTAGCAGCCGGAGAAGGCGCTGTCATAGGGATTCTTGCTGTCCCGGTAGCCCTGGGCTGCCCGAGCGCCGGCGCAGTAGGCATTGTTCATCTCTTTCAGGAAATCGGGGTGGGCCACGTTGTCTGCGTCAAACACACAGAAGGCATCGTAGCCCTGACCGGCCAACTGATTATAGGCAAAGCGCATAACCTCGCCCTTGCTCTTGACCGGCACGGTGCACTCCAGCACCTTGGCTCCAAAGCTGGCCGCCGCCTGGGCGGTGTTGTCTGTACAGTTGTTGGGGATGACATACACGTCGTATAGCTCGGGGGGATAGTTCTGGGTCAGCAGGCTGTTGACCAGGGAGCCGATGACCAGCTCCTCGTTACGGGCAGCAATCAGGACCGCAAACCGGGTGTGGGCGGGATGCTTGCCGTAATCCATGGGGCGCCGCCAGGACATCAGAGCTGTCACAAAATAATAACCGCCCCAAACGGTCATTGCCAGACCCAATACGCTGGCAAAAGCCAGCATCAATCGTGCGGTAAACTCCATGGTCCATTCCTCCTTTGCTTGATGGTCCCAGTTTAGCAATGAAATGTTAAGCCCGCACCATATAAATCATTAAGATTTTTAAAAGATCTCTTTAAAATACCCTATTTCGCCCTGCTTCACCATCTTTTATTCCAATGCGTGGAAAAATTAACAGAATGTTTGTTTGCCTTTTTGTTGGGTGTCCTTTATAATATTTACATAATACTTTTTATTATCATCTTCTCTTTGTTGTTCCTTTTCACCCAATATAGTGCTGCACAACCGCCTTTGCGTTTCCATTTTTCTGGTTTTGCCGCGCTATCGCAAAGGAGGTACCTATTTGCTTCAGTTTGAACATGTCTCCCTGGCCTACGGCTCCCAGCAGATCCTAGACGATCTGTGCTTTCAAATTCCGGACGGTCAAATGACCGTGCTCATCGGTCCGTCTGGCTGCGGCAAAACCACCACTCTGAAAATGATCAACCGCCTCATTGAGCCCACCAGCGGAAAGATCTATCTGGACGGCGAGGACATCGCCACCAAGGACAAAGTTGATCTGCGCCGCCACATCGGCTACGTCATCCAGCAGATCGGCCTGTTCCCCAACATGACGGTGGCTCAGAATATCTGCGTGGTACCCACCCTGCTGAAATACAGCAAGGAGGAGTGTGACCGCATTGCCCGGCAGCTGCTGGAAATGGTCAATCTCCCCTATGAGCAGTACGCCCATAAATACCCCAGTGAAATGTCCGGCGGACAGCAGCAGCGCATCGGCATTCTCCGCGCTCTGGCCGCCTCGCCCCCTATCGTCCTCATGGATGAGCCCTTCTCCGCTCTGGACCCCATGACCCGCCGCTCCCTGCAGCAGGAGGTACGCAACCTTCAGCAGAAGCTGCACAAGACCATCGTCTTTGTCACCCATGACATGGAGGAGGCACTGGATCTGGCCGATGTGATTGTCTTTATGGATCACGGCAAAATCGTACAGATGGCGCCCCCGGAGGAGATGCTGGCCCATCCGGCCACCGGGCAGATTCAGGACTTTTTGGGCAAGTTCATCCAGACCAACTCCCCCAACGACCTGACCGCCGCCGACTTTATGCGCACCGGCGTCTATACTGTCTCCGCCAACCGGGGCATCAACGAGTGCATCAGCAAAATGCAGCGCCACAATGTAGATACTCTGCTGGTGGTAGACGATCAGGGTAAGTATCAGGGCACCGTTTCCATTGCCGATATCCGTCTCACCGGCCATGTGGTCAAGACCATCCAGCCCCTCATCCGCTGCAACACCCCCACCGTCCACGCCCAGGACAACGCCAAGGACTGCTTCGACCAGCTTATCTCCAGCGGCGCCCCTTACCTTGTGGTGCTGGGAGATGAGGAACAGGTGGCCGGTATTATTACTAAAACCAGCATGGCCTCCGCCATGGCAGAGCAGCTTTGGGGGTGAGACAGAGTGACATTTCACGACTTACCAAAGGCTCTGCTGGAACATCTGGGCTTCACCTTTGTCTCGGTGGCGGTGGGCTTTGTGCTGGGCGTTCTGCTTGGCATTCTGCTCTCCCGTCTTCCGAAAAACCTGTCCAAGCTGATTTTGCCTATTCTCTCCATCTTCAATACGATTCCCGGAGTGGTATTTGTGGGCCTGCTGTTTTTGGTGCTGGGGATGCAGCCCATTACGGTGCTCATCGCCCTGTCCATCTACGCAACCTTTCCCATCCTCAAAAATACGTACGCCGGTCTCTCCTCGGTGGAGGGGCAGTATATTGAGGCAGCCAAGGGCTGCGGTATGAGCCCCATACAGTGTCTCGTTCGGGTGGAACTGCCTCTGGCTCTGCCCACCATCATCGGCGGACTGCGTATGTCCACCGTCTACACCGTCAGCTGGGCGGTGCTGGCTGCCATGATCGGTCAGGGCGGACTGGGCACCTTCATCTACGCCGGCGTCAGCGCCAATGACAACGGTCTCATCCTGCTAGGTGCCGTTCCCGCCGCCATTCTGGCCTTTGTGCTGGGCTCCCTGGTGGACGCCCTCCAGCGCTGGGCCGTGCCCCGTGGCATGCGGAAGGGAGGTGGGGACCTGTGACCTTCCAGATTGTCTTTGAACACCTGGCCATGGTCATTGTGGCCCTGCTGTTTGCCCTCATCGCCGGTGTCCCCCTGGGCATCCTCTCCTACTTCTATCCCCGGGCGGGCAAGATCATCCTGCGGGTGGTGGACCTCATTCAGACCACCCCTGCCCTGGCTCTGCTGGGTATCATCATGGTGTTTATGGGGGCCGGAAAGCCCACCGTCATTGTGGGTCTGGCCCTCTACTCCCTGCTGCCCATTGTGCGCAACACGGTGTTGGGGCTTAACCAAGTGCCCTCCGCCCTGAAAGAGGCGGCCACCGGCATGGGCATGACCCGCATGTATCAGCTGCGGCGGGTGGAGATCCCTCTGGCCGCCCCCATCATCTTTACCGGCGTGCGCATTGCTGCCGTCAATGCCATTGGCACCGCGGTCTTTGCCGCCATGGTGGGCGGCGGAGGCCTGGGCAACATCATCAACACCGGTATCCGGCAAAATGATATGAAGGCTATCCTCAGCGGCACCGGCGTTCTCATGGCCATGGCCCTCATTCTGGATCTCATCATGGCCCTGGTGGAGCATCGTATGAACCGCCGCTCTGACCGCGCCCCCTCCCCCGCCGGCAAGCTGCTCACCCGGGTTGCAGCGGCAGTGACCGCGCTGGCCTGCGTGGCCCTTACCGTGTGGACCTTCCTTCCCCAGCAGGAGGACGGCCTGGTTCTCTATGAGGGGCAGTTCTCCGAGGTTCAACTGGTCAACAGCATGATCAAGCAGCTGGTGGAGGACCGCTACGACCTCACCGTCACCATCAAGGACCAGATGACAGCGGTCAATAACTTCAACGCCATGACGGGACAGGACCACAGCTGTGACCTGATGTACACCTGGGACGGCACCTTGCTGACCACCATCATGGGTCTGGACACCACCGATATTCCAGATGGGCAGACCCTCTATGACTTTGTCAATGAGAAGATGAACACAGAGTACGACGCCCGCCTCATGGGCAAGATCGGCGTGAACAACACCTACGCCATCGGCGTCACTCAGCAAGTCATGGACACCTATCACCCCACCAAAATCAGCGACCTGGTGCCTGTCGCCGGTGAGCTGCGCTTCGGCGCCGAGTCCGACTTCTTCACCAGCGCGGGCAGCATGAAGTACGACCCCTTCGTTCAGTTCTATGGCCTGAACTTCGCCAAGGCTACCCCGGTGGACATCATGCTCAAGTACACCGCCATCGAGCAGGGGGCTTACGATGTCATGGTCGTCTACGCCACCGACGGTCTGAACATCCGGGCTGGTCTCACCGTGTTGGAGGACGACCTGCACTTCTTCCCCGACTACTACGGCACCATTCTGGTACGCAACGATGTATTTGAGCGCTTTGAGGAGCAGGCCCCCGACCTTGAGGAAACTCTGTCCCTGCTCAATGACAAGTTCACCGACCAGCTCATGAGCCAGCTCACCTACCGGGTGGACGTGGAGCAGGAGCCCGTGGATCAGGTGGCCCACGACTTTCTGGTGGAGGCGGGCCTGCTGGAGCAGTAAGCGCTCTGTTTTTCCACAATTTTTTGAAAAAAGTGCAAAAAGAGTCCCGTGTCAGCAATTCGATCTGACACGGGGCTCTTTTCTTCTCTTCTCTTTTGGTTTCTCTTACACCCGTTTGCGGTACCGCCAGGCAAAGGCCAGTCCCGCCAGGAGCACCACAGCGCTGGCTGCCAGCAAAATCCCGTTCTCCAGACCTGGATCGCTCTGGAGCATTCCCTGTTCTCCGGGCATGCCTTCTTCCATTGCCCACTGTCCCGGCCGGGTTATCCCATCTGTCTGGGTGCTGTTATCCCCACTCTCCGATGCCAGGGTTCCATCCTGGGTGGGCATGGTTTGGCTGGCATCAGGCTGCGTCTGAGGCATTCCTTCCTCCAGTTGGCCGCCAGCCTGCTGTGTTTGCGGCGGCTGCTGAGACAGCTGGGTCTGTGCCCCCTCCTGGGATTGTGCAGGCTGTGACTGTGTCTCCTGCTCTCCAGACGGGCTGCCCAGATCTCCCCGCTCCATGGGACCGCCCATACCGCCGCCCATAGAGTTGTTCATGGTACCCATGTCTGAAATACTCAGCTCCGAGGCGTCCACCAGAGCACTGCTGTCCTCGGCCTGGCCATCCGATGTGGAGGGAATGGTCCCGTCCAGCTGGCCCTGGATGCTCTCGGCCCGCAGCAGGCAGAACTGCTCCAACGTCTCGATTCCCGTCTCAAACTCCTCATAGGTACAGAATTTGGTGGGGTCTTTTTCCACATAGGGGGCAATGAGGGCCTTGGTCTGGGCCATCATCTGGGTAAAATAGCCGCTGTCAAAGTAGGAGGAGATGAATTCCTCAAAATACTGGTGGTAGAGCTGGGTGTACTCTTCGCTGGCAAAAATCCAGGCCAGCATGGGCCGGGAATCCACCGTCCCGCCGGACACCGGGGTGTCGATGGGGTAGTTTACCATGGAGGTGGCATCCTGTCCTCCCTGGAAGCCGCCAAAGGCCAGATTGTAATCCCAGGGGATCATGGACAGCTGACCGTCCTGCTCATAGAGGTAGTAGTTGTGGATCATGGAGCCGGTATAGCTGTCAAAGTTACACACAAAATTGTGCACCACAAAGTAGCGGATTACCTCGTCCACGTCCACCACACTCTCAATATTCTCGCCCTCGTTAAGCTGCTTGAGGGAGTCGATGAGTCGGTCCTTGTCGGTGTCGGTGATGTCGGTCTTAGCGTTGTCAAAGATGTTGGAGTAGCTGTCGTAGTCGTCGTCGGTGTAGATGAGGGACACATCGTCGCTTCCCATCACACCGCCGCCCCGGCCGCCGTTCTCTCCAAAGCCCTCTGGGATCTCCCCGCCCTCAGGTATGCCTTCCGGAATTTCGCCAAAGTCCCCTTCTTCGGGCAGCTCCGGCATCGCTCCGCCGTCCATGCCAGGAGGCGACATCCCTCCCGGGCGCTGCCCCTTCATGGCCTGCCGGTCTATGTTGGTATCCTGACTCGCTTCGTCGCCCCGGTCATCCATCCAGTCCTCCATGTCAAAGGCGCCGCCGTTGCCCCGGCCGCCGCCCATGCTCATGCTGTCGGGTTTATAGAGCTCCCCGTAATCGCTGCCGTAATTGCGCTCCAGGAAGGATTCCTCCACCCCTTCTACCGCCAGATACAGGCCCCAGTCTTCTCCGTTGACGGTGATATACACATAGCTGCACAAAGGGGCGTCCACTCCAAAATAGCCCATCATCTGGTAACTAAGGTAGTCCTTCATATAGGTGTTATCCTGGATGATATTGTTGAGACTGAGCTTATCCAGGCCGTGATAGCTGATGGTGCTGTCATAGTGGTCAAACTCCACCTTGAAGCTGTACCGGTCGTTGCCGTAGCTGGCCACCTGGGTCAGAGAGGTGTTGCCCTTGGCGCGAATGGCCACATTGTGATAGCTCTCGTTGTCGATCACCAGATCACATACCACATATTCCTCGTCGGTACACCCTTCCAGAAACCCCTCCCAGTCGTCCATAACAATGTCGATGGTGTGGACCCGGGAGGTATCAAACAGGCGGCTCTCGTAGCCTTGGACGGTGGAAGCGGCCTGGATTCCCAGAGAAGATGCGTTTAAAAACACAACGGTCAGCACCAAAGCCAGGGCCAGCGCCAGACAGCAGATCTTGTCTATGTGTTTATGGGTCGACATGGTCTGCTCCTCTCCTTATCCCATATAATCTCCGTTATAACTGACCAGCACGGCGCTGGACACTCCCTCCATCTCGGAGAGGGCATTAATAAAATCGGTGTTCTCGTCCTTCATCCGCACTTCCAGGTTCAGCTCCACGGCCCCCTTCTGGACGGTCTTGCTCTTCACGGCGAGCCGCTGGACCTTCTCCTTCAAAAAGCCGGTGGCTGCCGCCTCGCTCTCATGGCCATCGCAGCGGAGCACGACGATGTAGGGATTTACATGGGACTTTTTATTGGCAAAGATCAGCAGGAACACGCCGATAAACACACTGCCGAACACGGCCAGAGGAATGAGGCCCGCCGCCAGCACGATGCCCGCAGCAATGGACCAGAACAGGAAGGCGATGTCCAGGGGCTCCTTGATGGCGGTGCGGAAACGGACGATGGACAGGGCGCCCACCATGCCCAGAGACAGCACCACATTGGAGGTGACCGCCAGAATCACCAGAGTGGTGATCATGGTGAGCGCCACCAGGGTCACACCGAAGCTGGAGGAGTACATCACTCCGGCAAAGGTCTTCTTATAGATGAGGAAAATAAACATACCCACCGCAAAGGCCAGCACCAGGGCCAGGGCCATATCCAACAGGGTGACGCTGGTCATATTCTCCAGAAAGCTGGATTTAAAGATATCTTGAAAGGTCATTTCGTTTCGCTCCTTCTTGTTTGTCCGCTCTCACCCGTAAATCCGGCAGGCGGCGTATTTGGAAAAGGCGGAGGTATGGGTTCTGGGAACCTGGACCAGGTCCCGGATGAGAGAGGGCAAAAATTGGTCCCACTTTACCTCCAGAATAGCAGGGGCGTCCCCCGCCGGAACGGTGACACAGTCCGGTTCTAAAAAGTCGGTATCCCCCAAAGCGGTGCGGATGTGATGGTCCAGGGTCACCCGCACATTTCCCGGCGGGTAGACAAAGGGTTCCCGGGTATAATCCACAATGGTCCGGGGCCGCAGGCCCTGGGTGATCATTTTGAAGCGCAGCTCCTGAACCAGAGGTTTTTCGCTTCCCTCCAGTCCAAAGGCATCTCCTCGGGCAATGGCCTGAACCTCCTCCCAGCTCAGCCGGGCCTGCTCCTTACGGCAAAGACCGCTGTACTTACTCTTCTTCTCCAGAAAAATCTGAGACAGATCCCCATTGTAGTATCGGACCCGGAATTTTTCCCGGCCGTTTACTCCATCCAGCTTTTCTCGCAGGGCCTTGTCCCTCAGGTTATCAAAGTACAAGCTTCGGATCTCATAGCTTCCGTTTACTGCATACCGGTCCCGCTCCAGCACCGCCCCCAGGCGTGCCCGGAGGGCCAACAGGTCGGAATGGCAGATCTCATGCTTCCACTCGTGGCGAAACTCCATCCCACGGCCTCCTTTCATAGGGGGCCAGTATACTCTGTCAACCTTAGTTGTAGCTTAGAGGACACAAAAAACGGAGCAGACCCATCTGCTCCGTTTTTTGTATCCGCCGCTTTTCCCTACGGCAGCCGTTTGGAAGCCACAATGCGGGGATTTACATGTACCATGCAGTGCTTCACCATGGGAAACTGGCGTTCCATGGCATGATGTACCTGGGCCGACACCTCGTGGGCTGCGGCCAGCGGCGCCTGTGCATCTGCGGCGATTTCCACCTCCACATAGATGCGATTGCCAAACAAGCGGGTCTGGAGCCGATCCACCCCCAGCACTCCCGGCTGGGCCAGAGCGGTCTGCCGCATCTCCTCCTCCACCTCCTCCGGGCAGGCGGTATCCAGCATTTTTGCCGCGGCATCGCGGAAGATGTCCCAGGCCGCTTTCAAAATAAACAGGCAGATCACCACACTGGCCGCCGGGTCCAGCGCTGGGGCCCCCAGCCGTGCCCCGCAGATCCCCACAAAACTGCCCACCGAGGACAGAGCGTCAGAGCGATGGTGCCACGCATCCGCCATCAGAGACGGAGAGTTCAGCTTCTTGGCCGCCGCCCGGGTATACCAGTACATGGCCTCCTTGGACACAATGGAGAGGACTGCTGCCGCCAGAGCCACCCGTCCCGGGACAGGCAGAGACTCTGCACCCCCCAGAATGTTTTCTACCCCGGTCCATCCGATTCCCAAACCGGTCACCGCCAGCATGGAGGCCAGCAGAATGGCCGCCATACATTCAAACCGTTCATGACCAAAGGGGTGATCCCGGTCTGCCTCCTTCCCTGCCAGTTTGACACCAGCAATCACCACAAAGGTGCTCAGCACGTCGGATGCGGAATGAACCGCATCGGACACCATTGCCCCGGAATGGGCCACGATTCCCGCTGCTAGCTTTAAAATGGTCAGCACCACATTGCCAACTATGGTGACCACCGAGACCTGTATCGCTCTGGCTTCTCCGCTTGTTCGATTCATACTGCTACCTCCATTTGGAACGATGGCTTCCATCTCTTCTGCCTGTTCCAAGAGGCACAGAAAGGCACCCATGGAACATGCTATCTGTCCCACAGATGCCTTTCTGTTCATCTGCTGCCGCCGCGGCGGCCCGGCTCCTTTACGGCCTGTTCAGTTCGGGGCATACGCCCCAAAATGTTCTCGCCCTCAGCCTATGCCGCTTCTCTCCTCTTTGCCACGGTGTCTTTATCAAAAAGTTCACACTTTCTGTCTGGCACGGTCCCGGTCCTTTGTGCTAAAATAAGATTGTATCATATCGTCCATCCCCCCGTTACTCTCTTACCAAAGGACAGAAAGGCAGCCCTATGGACAACAAGTTCGGCTCTTTTATTGATTCCAAGCGCCGCGCTCCCCGCAGCTGGGTACTGCGCTCTCTGGTATTGCTGCTCGGCTTTGGCTGTGCGGCCTTTCTTCTGCTGGGCAGCTATGCCCACCCCTGCATTCTTCCCCGCACCAATCAGCTTTCAAAGACCGTCCTGCACACCTCCATCTCCCGGACCTCCTCCCACTGGCAGGCTCCGAAAGATACCAATGTGTGGAATCTGGTCCTGGTCAACCCCTGGAATCCCCTGCCGGAGGACCACTCCATCTCCCTGAAGCAGGTAGGTTCCGGCCAAGCGGTCGACCAGCGGTGCGCGCAGGCCCTTCAGGCCATGATGGACGACTGCCGGGCAGCCAACCTGTCTCCCCTCATCTGTTCCTCCTACCGCACCCAGGAGACCCAGCAGAGCCTGTATGACGCCCAGGTCAATGATTTTCTTGCCCAGGGCTACTCCCGCGATGAAGCCGAGTCCATGGCCGCCACGATCGTGGCTCTGCCCGGCACCAGCGAACACCAGCTGGGGCTGGCGGTGGACATTGTGGATCAGAACTATCAGATCCTAGAGAGTTCTCAGGAGGACACCCCGGTCCAGCGCTGGCTGATGGAGCACTGTTGGGAATACGGCTTTATCCTCCGCTACCCCGAAGAGAAAAGCGATTTGACCGGTATCATTTACGAGCCCTGGCACTACCGCTATGTGGGTGTGGAAGCAGCAAAGGTGATTACTCAGGCAGGAATCTGTCTGGAGGAATATGTGGGAGCCACTGCAAAGGCGATTCCCGACTCCCTCTCTTAAAATTTCAGCAGCCTGTCTCCGTTCTGGAGACGGGCTGCTGTTTATTGTTCCAACAGATTTCAATTTTAAAAAAGAAAAAGTCCCAAAATCTTTCGATTTCAGGACTTTTGGTGGAGATAAGCGGGATCGAACCGCTGACCTCTTGAATGCCATTCAAGCG
>CAJLCG010000041.1 GCA_905205085.1 uncultured Oscillospiraceae bacterium | reverse complement strand
TGGGAGGTGGACATGAGCGCCCCCACCGTGCTCATCCAGAACCTGGAGACCACCATTCAGGACCCCCTCAACCGCAACCCCAAGGTACTCTCCGCCATTCAGCGGGGCCACCGGCGGCTGCAGATGGCCCTGACCAAGCTGTACCCTCGCTTTTTGGTGCTCACCCTGTCCTCCGACATCATCCACCAGCGGCTGCTGGAGATGATTACCAATTACAACGAGGTGCCCTCTGTCCCCACCACCCCCCGGAAATTGGGGAAAAACATGTGCGTACCTTACGGGAAAATGCTCCGGGGCAAGATCGTGCCCAATACGGTGACGAAAACAATCCACACCGACAAGGTGTTTACCCCCGATCTGAGCCAGAGCACCATGGAGGCCTTCCCCCACTACGCCCCCATCCCCTGCCAGATCCGCACCATCAAGTCCTTCAACCGGCCGGTCATTCTGGTGGACGACATCATGCACCCCGGCTTCCGCATCAAGGCCCTGGACCCCATCCTCCGCAAGGAGGAGGTGGACATCCGCATGGTGCTGGTAGGTCTGCTCTCCGGCCACGGCCGCGACCTGATGGACGCCCAGGGCCGCCCGGTGGACTGTGTGTACTATCTGCCCCGGCTGCGGGAGTGGTTTGTGGAGTCCACCCTGTACCCCTTCATCGGCGGCAACACGGTGCGCCGTCCCACCTCCCCAGTGCCCGGCCTGCTGCCCGGCATTAACCACATCCTGCCCTACGCCTCCCCCGTCTATCGGGGGGACTGCAGTGAGGAGGCCATTTTCGAGCTGTCCCGCTGCTGCCTGGAGTCGGCCCGGGACGTCATTACCACCCTGGAGCAGGAGTACCGCATCCTCTACGGTCGGAACCTGACCCTCAGCCGCCTGCCGGAGGCCATTATCCTGCCTCTGTGCCCCGACAAGGGCACCTGTCTCCATTACGACCCCAATCTCGCCGCGTCGGTGTATCTGGAGAATGATTTGGAGCAGCTGCTGCGTACACATTAGTTTATTACCTTTCCGGAAAAAGACGGTGTTCCTTTCTGCCCGCACAGAAAGGAACCAAAGATGCGCCAAGGGGGCGCCTTCGATGAGCACGTTGCCTGCGGCAGTGCTCATAGGCGGCGTCCCCCTGGACCTCCGTCTACGGGGGCGGGCAACTTTGGTTTGTTCGTAAATTTCGGCGGCCAAAGTTTTGACCGTGCACCTGCCTGCTCTCGGCCCACAGGGGCCTTTTGCCATCAAAATTTGAATATCCTTTGTTCTAACGTACACCGCCTGGTGCCTGCCTACCTGTTGGGTGCGGCGGTTGTCGGGCGGGCCGATTACGGACCAGCTGCCACGGTTTTGCCAGGGCAGGCGGTGTAATTCCAGCGCACATTTTCATCAAATTTTGTACCGGGCAGGGGCCTGTGCCCCCGAGGCAAGAAGGACGCAAAGTCTTGTCTTAGCCTCCGCCGGACGAAACTTCCAAGAAAACTGGAGGGCGTCCCTCGTAAATGGGGGTCTGGGGGCAAGCCGCCTATGAGCGCCCGCTCCGCGAAGGCGCTCATCGAAGGCGGCCCCCAGCGATTCTTTGGTGACTTTCTGATCGCTCAGAAAGTCACATCGTCCCCTCTCCCCGCAGGGCGGAACCTGCTAAAATCAAAAACTAGGAGTAATACTATGTTCTATTATTACGAAAAGGATGAAAAAATCCTGACCTCTGACCGCTCCGACCTGCCCTACATCCCCGGAACTCCCCGCACTGGGGAGCCCATCTACTACCTGGTGGAGGGCGACCCCATCCTGGGCCGGGGCTCCTTTAAGGTAACTGCGCCGGGCCAGCTTCTGGCCCCCCACAGCCTGGAGGTGCTGGACGCAAGCCGCCTGCCCCAGCTGGAGCTGGACGAGGCTCTCTCTGCCGCCCTGGAGGCGGGGCAGCTCACCGCTGTGAACACCGGCCGCATCGGCTGGGAGTCCATCCTCACCGCCGCCCCCAATACGGGCAAAAAGCGGGTCCACATCCTGGCCATCGGCGACGTGGGCTCCACCCTGCTCACCGGCTTGAAGCTGCTGGGTGGGGACGTGATCTCCACCATCGGCATCTGCGACCTGTCCGACCAGATCACCGCCCGGTGGGAGTTTGAGATGGGCCAGATCAATCTCCCCTGGGACTACAACGCCTTCCCCGATGTAGAGGTGGTGAAGCCCGAGAACCTCTTCGACTGCGACGTGTTCGTCTTTGTGGCCTCCAAGGGTATTCCTCCCGTGGGTTCCCAGGTCAAGGATGTGCGCATGGCCCAGTTTGAGAATAACGCCGCCATCGTCAAGACCTACGCCCGCATGGCCCGGAAGGCCAACTTCCAGGGCCTGTGGTGCGCGGTATCTGACCCGGTGGACCCCCTGGCCAAGACCGCCTATCTGGAGAGCAACAAGGACGAGGAGGGCAACTGGGACGGCCGTGGGTTGCGGCCTGAGCAGGTCCAGGGCTACGGCCTTGGCGTGATGAATGCCCGGGCAGCCTACTTTGCCAAGAAAGACGAGAAGCTCGCCTCCTTCCTCACCGAGGGCCGCTCCTTCGGCCCCCACGGCACTGGATTGTTTATCGCCAACTCCATTGAGAACTACAACGAGGAAATTTCTCAGGAGCTCACCCACAAGACGGTCACCGCCAACCTGGTCATGCGGGAGATCGGCTTCAAGCCCTACGTGGCCCCCGCCCTGTCCTCCGGCGCCCTGTCCATCCTGCTCACCCTGCGGGGCCAGTGGCACTGCGGCTCCGTCTTCCTGGACGGCATCTTCATGGGCTGCAAGAACCGCTACACCCCCGCCGGCGTGGAGACCGAGCTGCTGCCCCACATCCCCGATCCCCTGTTTGCCCACATTCAGGAGGCCGCCGACCATTTGAAGACCATCCTGTAACCTCCGCATATCTTATTGTTCTCAGAAGGTGAGTATATGTCCCTGACTGTGATCTATCCCTCTCTCTCCCAGCAGGAGGAGCAGAAGCGCCTGGACCGGATATTGGACCAGGCGCTGGCGGGCCGGGAGATTCGGCTTATCCGCCGGGCCGAGGACCTCTCCCAGCTCCAGGGGGAGCGGCTTTTGTTTGCCCTTCCGCTGGACGAGGCGGGGCAGAATCTGGAGTACTACCGGATGCTCTCCCGGCTGCGCCGGGAGCCCGGTCTGCTGGAGGGGTGCACCGGCGGCCTCGTTGTGGACGGCCCTGGGGAGCTCTACACCAAATCCACGGCGGCAGAGCTAGCCCTGGCTATGAATCGGGCGGGCTGCGCCCTGCTGGGCCGTCCCCTGGTGGAGGCCACCGGCTCCCTGGTCAACTTCCGCATCCAGGCCAAAAACCTGGGCACCGACCTGGCCGGAGCCTATGAGGCTGCCGTGGCCGAGACCGCCCAGCGGCTGGAGCACGAGGTCTTTGCCCGCCATGTTCGGCCCAACCTGCTGGTGCTCCACGCCTCCAGCCACCACACCTCCAACACCATGGCCCTGTGGAGCGCCCTGCGTTCTCGCCTGGGGGAGAGCTGGGACATCACCGAGATCGGCCTGCGCAACGGCACCCTGTCCGACTGCGCCGGCTGCCCCTACACCATGTGCCTCCACTTCGGCGAGCGGGGCGGCTGCTTCTACGGCGGCGTGATGCAGGAGGAGGTCTACCCCGCCGTGCGCTCTGCCGACGCCCTGCTCCTGCTGTGCCCCAACTACAACGACGCCCTCTCCGCCAACCTCACTGCCTGCATCAACCGCCTCACCGCCCTCTTCCGGCAGACCCGGTTTTACCACAAGGCGGTCTTTGCCCTGGTGGTGTCGGGCTACTCGGGCTGCGACACGGTGGCCCGGCAGGTGATTTCCGCCCTGAATATGAACAAGTCCTTCTATCTGCCTCCCCGCTTTGCCCTCATGGCCACCGCCAACGACCCCGGCGAGGCTATGGCGGCCCCGGACATGGCCAGCCGACTGGACGACTTTGCAGAAAATATGCGCCGCACCTTGGTGCTGCAATAAGTACAACAAGAGGACCTCTATCCATTGGGATAGAGGTCCTCTTGTTAAAGCTGGTCGGGCAGCAGGCTGACCGGGTCCAGGGCGGCCCCCTCCTTGGTCATCTCCAGGTGCAGGTGGGGCTCCATGGCGCTCTCGGCGATGGCGGTCTCGCCCACCGCGCCGATCTCTGCGCCGGTATCCACCGTGTCACCCACCGCCACCAGGGGGTCGGCGGCCAGGTTGGAGTAGGTGCTCACCACCCCGTCGGGGTGCTCGATCACCACGGTGACTCCCATCATGGGGTCCTCATATACCTCGCTCACCGTGCCCTCTCCGGCAGCCCAGACCTTGCGCCCCACCTCTGCGGCGATGTCTACCCCCGCGTGGGTGCGCCAGTCTCCCATGGTCTGGTCATAGGACAGGGTTTCCACCGCAAAGCCCCGCAGCAGCTCCCCCTTCACCGGCCAGGTGTACACCACGTCCCGGGTGGTCTGGTCCTGGGCCTGGGTCTGAGGCAGGGCCTCCGGGTCGTCCTTCTCCTCCTGAACAGTAGACTTCTGTTCCGGAGTTTTTTCTGCGGGCTTCTCCGCCTTGGGGGCCGTCTGTGCGCTGCTGTCCGGCAGCACCACGGTGGGGTTGCCGGTCACGGCCTGATCCTCTGTCTCACCGCCGCTGACGGAGCGCACCAGATAGTAGCCCGAAATTCCCATGGCAGCCACGCACAGGAAAAGGACGATGTAAAATCCTTTCCCCAGCAGAAAGTCCCCCAGCTTCTTCCATCGATTTTGGTTCAAGGAAACCACCTCCGACGCCTATTGTGGACAGACTTTTCCCAGCCTATACCTGGGGGGTAAAACTTTTTCTTCCATAGACGGCGGGCCGGGAGCTGTGGTATACTTTCCAAAACGAATCCCAACATAAAAGAAAGGGTTTTATCATGTATCGAAGCATTACACTGCCTAATGGCGCCCGCATCCTCACCCAGCGCATCCCCGGTGTGCGCTCCGCCGCTCTGGGCTTTTTTGTGGGGGCGGGCTCCCGCCACGAGCTGGCCTCGGAAAACGGCGCCGCCCACTTCATTGAGCACATGTCCTTTAAGGGCACCGCCACCCGCTCCGCCGGAGACCTGGCCCGGGAGATGGACGCCATCGGCGGCCAGGTGAACGCCTACACCACCAAGGAGCACACCTGTTATTATGCCCGCTGCCTGGACAGCCATCTGGACCGGGCGGTGGACCTGCTGTGCGACATGCTCTTTGCCTCCCGCTTTGACCAGCGGGACGTGGAGGTGGAGCGGGGCGTCATTCTGGAGGAGATCGGCATGTACGAGGACACCCCGGAGGACCTGTGCGCCGAGCGGCTGTCCATGGCGGTGTACAAGGGCGACTCCCTGGGGCGGCCCATTCTGGGCCGGGCCTCCACTCTGGAGAAGATGACCGGCGAGTGGCTGCGCCAGTGGCAGAAGGACCACTACCGGCCCCAGGCCATGGTGGTGTCTCTGGCGGGCAGCTTCACCCAGCAGCATGTGGACGCCCTGGTGGCGCGGCTGTCCGCCCTGCCCGAGGGTCCCGCCCTGTCCGGCCGCCAGGCCTACTACCGCAGCGCCGTCACCGTGCGGAAAAAGGCCATTGAGCAAAATCATCTTATCCTGGCCTTCCCCGGTCTGTCCTACCTGGATGAGCGGCGCTACCAGCTGCTGCTGCTCAACTCCATTCTGGGAGGCGGATGCTCCTCCCGGCTGTTCCAGCAGCTGCGGGAGCAGCGGGGACTGTGCTACTCGGTGTACTCCTATGTCTCCGACCACGCCGACACCGGCTTTCTGGGCATCTACACCGGCCTGAGCCGGGAGCAGGAGGAGCCCGCCCTGGAGACGGTGCGCTCCATTGTCTCCCAGCTGGCCGACCAGGGCCCCACCCAGGAGGAGCTGGACCGGGCCCGGGAGCAGGCCAAGGCCAACATCCTCATGGGGCTGGAGTCGGTTCAGGCCCGGATGAGCCACCTGGGCAGCTCCATGCTGCTCTACGGCCGGGTGCGGGAGCCGGAGGAACTGCTGGAGTCTTACGACCAGGTCACCCGGGAGGACCTGCGCACCCTCAGCCAGGAGATCTTCACCTTCCCCCGGGCCTCCCTGTCCGCCGTGGGCCGGGTCCGTTCCGGCGAGGAATACACCGCCTGGCTGGAACACGGCACCGTTTAACGCAATCAAACGCAAAACAAGGCCGCCCAGAAAATGGGCGGCCTTGTTTTTATAAGCGGTCTCCGGCGGTCAGGCGGCCCTGGATAAGGCGGCTGACCGTCTGGGCCAGGAAGGACACTCCAGGCAGGCGCACCACCTCCCGGCCATAAATTTGCCGGGCAGCGGGCAGCTCCCGCTCTCCACCGGTGAAGATGCACACCACCTCAACACCCTTTTTCCGTAACGCTGCCGCCTCCCGGGCGGCATCCTTCACCCCCAGCACGCCGCTGTAATCCCGGTTTCCGTGCAGCAGGCTGTTGCTGGGGATTTTTTGGTCGTCGTTGGGGCTGGCGTCGGACAGGACGATGAGCAGCCGCCGTCCCTCCTCCTTGTTTTGACCCAGCAGCCAGCCCATGGCCCGCAGGGCCAGGCCGTCCCGGTTCCACCCGGCGGCTACATAGTCAAAAATCTTCTCGTCCGTCCCCTTGTCCTGGTAGTCCCGATAGATTCGCAGCACCGTGCAGCCGCTGACGCTGCAAAAGGAGCTCACCCGCACCGGGATCTGGCACCGGCCCAGGCTGGCGGCAATGAGGTAGGCCTGGGCGGCCAGCTTCTCCTGCTGGCCGTTCTGGGAGGCCGAGCCGTCCAGCAGCAGGTCCACCCACAGCTCCCCCGGCTCCCGGGTCTGGCGGCGGGAAAAGATCTGCTCCTCCCCCAGGGCCGCGCCCCGCCAGGCCGTCTGAGGCCTCAGGCGGCCCCACCGGCTGGGGGTGTCGTCCTCCTCCCGCTGGAGCAGGAGGGTATTCTCCAGCGCCCGGGACAATCGAGCCATGGCCAGGCGGTACTGGCCCTGGTTTTTTGCAAAATAAGCGCGGTTTCGCTCCCGCTGAAGCTGAAACAGTGCCCGCTCCCGGGCACAGGCCCCCTTCACCGGGCGGGCAGAGGGCTCCCCCTTGGTGAAGTGGAGGCGGCAGTTGCGGTGGTCTCCGGTGCACAGCTCCTGTTCCGCCTGGGCCAACTCCCCGGGCGGCAGCAGACTGGCCCCAAAGCACCCCTCTACGTAGTCCCGCAGCACCCGCTCCCGGGTCTTGGTCTGCCAGAAGGGGCTCAACCGCTTTTTCCCCAGCAGGCCTCCCCCCTGGCCCTGGCTCTCTCCCGGCCCGCTGAGCCGCCGCAGGGCGTCCCCCCGGTTCCGGCCGGGCCGCCAGGCGGCAAAAAAGCTGCGGTCCACCCGGCTGCTGCCCAGCTGGTCCAGGGTACTGCGCCGGGGTCGGCGGTACCACTGGTACAGTAGGTCCTCCACCCCCTGGCGCACCTGGTCCCCACTCCAAGTAGGCGAAAACTCCAACTGGTCCAGCATGGCCTTCTCCCGGGCACTCTCCCGGTGGGGCTGATCGAGGGCCCGTGCCCACCAGCACCCCCGCAGGCTCTCTCCCTCGTTTCGGTCCTGAGGTGCGGGGAGCTGGGCCAGGGCCTGAGCGGCATAGTCCCGGCGGAGCATTTGGAGGGCGGGGCGCTCCTCCTGCCAGCGCAGGGTGAGGCAGCGCTCCAGCCCCATCCAGAACAGATCGCTGTACAGCGTCCCCCGGGCGCTGCCCGCAAAGGAGCGCAGCAGAGGGTCCATGATCTCGGTCCAGCCCTCTCGTCGGGCCAGGCCCACGATGGTATTGAGGTACACCGGCGCGTTCCCGTCCGGCCCTATGGCCCGGTACCAGGGGCGCAGATGATAGTCCCCCGCCCCGTTCCACACTTGGTTGTCCGCCCGGCGCGCCTCCATCTCCCGGCGGTCCATCTCAGCCCTCCATCAACTGGTCCCGGCCCGCCTCCCGGGGGATGCGGGCGGCGATCACGTCGGCGGCCAGCTGCCGCTCGAAGGGGTCAAAGGCCTTGTTCACCAGCCCCAGCTCCAGGGCCTGCCCGGCGCTGAGCCCGTGCTGGATGAGCCGCAGGGCGGCCAGCAGCCCCCGCAGGTCCAGGGTGCGGGTGGAGATCTCCCCGCTCTGGCACTTGTCCCGCAGGTCCTGGAACAGGGCGGCAAACTGCCCCACCCACTTGTTTTTCAAGTGAGGAAAGGCCCGGCGCAGCAGCTTTTCCAGGTCCTCCTGGGCGATGACCGGCATATCCACCACCGCAAAGCGGGACACCAGGGCCTCATTGAGCTCCCGGGTTCCGGCGTAGCCGTAGTTCATGGTGCCGATAAACCGGGCGGACTCGTCCAGGGGAACGGGGCGGTAACCGGGCACGTCGATGACCCGCCGGAAGTCCAGGGCGGCATGGAGCACCGCCAGAGCCTCGTTTTTGGCCATATTGACCTCGTCCAGCACTCCAAAGCCACCCAGTCGTGCGCACTGGCACACCGGTCCCTCCCGGAACACCACCTGTCCCTTCTCCAGGGTGTCCGCCCCGATGAGGGAGGCGGCGTCAATATTCACATACATGGACACGTTCCACACGGGGCGGCCAAAGACCGCGGCCAGATTTTCCGCCAGCACGTTTTTCCCTGTGGCCTTGGGACCGGAGAGGAGCAGGTTTTCCCCGCACAGCAGAGCGGTGGCCGCGGCCTGCCATACCTCCCGGCCGTAGTACAGCAGCTTGGGCCGGATTAGCCGTCCCTGTGCCTCCTGGGGCACCGGGTGCTCCGCCCGAAAGGCCCGAATGGCCTCCAGCAGCCCCCGGTCTATCCCCTCCTGTTCCAGTTCCTCAAAGAGCTCCATGCTCCTCGCCTCCTGATTTGCTTGCTGTAATCTCCCGCACATGGAGGACCGGCTCTTCCACCGTAAAGCGCACCTCCAGCCCTCCGAAGGCCATGCCGTACACCCGCTCCGGGTCGTGCTGATAGGTGGGGCGTGGGTCCTGGGCCAGCACGCCGATCAGTGCCTCCCGCAGTTCCTCCGGCACCTGAGCGAGCAGTTCCGGGGGGATATCCACCTCCAGGGTGGCCTCCTTGGGCGCGCTGGCAAAGCCTCCCACCGCCTGGGGACGGCAGTCGGCGTAGGGAATATAGGGCTTGATGTCATAGATGGGGCTGCCGTCCATCAGGTCGGCTCCGGTGACGTGGATCACCGGCCCCTGGGGGGTGTGCAGCTCCACCCCCGCCAGCCCCACGCAGCTCAGGCCAATGGGGTTTGGCCGGAAGGGGGAACGGGTGGCGAAGACCCCCATGCGGGTGTTGCCCCCCAGCCGGGGCGGGCGCACCGTGGGGGACCAGTCCTTCCGCACCGCCTGGGAAAACTGCCAGATGAGCCACAGGTGAGAAAAGCCCTCCAGCCCCCGCAGGGCGTCGGGATTGCGGTACTCCGGCTCAAAGACGATGGTGGCTTTCAGCTCCTCCACCAGGCCGCTCTGCCGGGGAATGCCGAACTTGGTGGGAAAGGCGCTGTGGATGCGGGCAATGATATTCAGGGAACTCTGTTCTGCCATGATAGACTCCTTACATTGGGATGGCCGGGGCGGCAAGCGCCGCCCCGGCCTCAGTCTGTCGAAAAAGTGGCACAGCCACTTTTTCGAGGAGGGTTGCACGCAAGATAGGCCTCGATTCCTGTCGGAAAAGTCGGCCCATCTTGCGTGAGAAGTGTCATTTCCGACGCACATGTCGCCGAAAATGACGATTTTAATATTTATTCCGCCGCTTGCGAGCGGCGGAACTCCTTGCAGGAGGGCTTTTAGACAATCTTCTCATTTCTTCAGCCGACAAACATCTGCACCCAGCAGTTTCTCTGGCTGTTGTAGCCCACGCCGATGGTGGTAAAGCTGCGGTTGAGGATATTGGCCCGGTGGCCGGGGGAGTTCATCCACCCATTCACCACCGCCTCCGGGGTGGGGTAGCCCATGGCGATATTCTCTCCCGCCGCGCGGTAGCTCACCCCCGCCTCACCCAGGGCGGTAAAGCAGCTTCTGCCGTCGGGCCGGGTGTGGTCAAACAGCTGCAGCAGCTCGTCGGCCCGGGTCTGGGCCGCCTCAGTGATGGCGTCGTTGGTCTTCAGGGTGGACAGCCCCTCCTTGGCCCGCTCCACGTTCACCAGTCGAATCACCTCAGTGAGGAAGGCCTCCTCCCCGGACCCGGGATCGGGCTCCGGTTCGGGTTCGGGCTCCGGCTCAGGCTGGACAGAGCCCCCGTAGCTGCGGTGGAACTGCATAAGCATGGTGGCCACCTGGGCCCGGGTCACCCCCAGATCGGGGGACATGGTGCTGGCGCTCATACCGGTCATGATCCCCTCGGGCTGGGCCCAGCCCAGCATGGCAAAGAGGATCTCCTGCTCCACGTCGTGGTTCTTGGAATAGGGGGCCAGCACCTGGAATGCCTGGGTCAGCTCGGCCAGGGTCATGTCCTGGAAAGCGCCCTGGGAGCCGCTGAGGTAGTCCTGCTTCAGCCCGGCCTCGTCAATGTCATACTCCAGCCCCAGCACGTTCTCATAGAAGGCATAGAGCATCAGGCAGAACTCCGCCCGGTTGACTACCTTATTGGGCTGGAAGTCCTGGGACCAGTCGTTCTGGTTCCGGGAATCCAGATAAAACCACATGGGCAGGATGTTCTCCTCCAGGGCCCAGAGGACCGCGTCCTCATAGTAGGCCCCCTCGGGGATATCAGTAAAGGCGGTGTCGGCGGCAATGCTGCCCGACACATCGGGTTTCCCGGCGTAGCTGTACAGCACCTGGACGAGCATCGAGCGGGACATGGAGGACTCGGGGGCAAAGGTGGTGGCGGTGGCGCCGCTGAACAGCCCCTTGTCGGTCACATACTCAATTCCCTCATAGCCCCAGTAGCTGGCGGGCACGTCGGAAAACCGGGCCGCTGCGGCGGGCGCAGCCAGCCCAAGGCTCAGGGTCACAGTCAACAAAAGCGCGGTCCATGCTTTTTTCATGTCAGGTTCCCCTTTCCGTTTTTTGTTCCGGGGCCCTGGGCCCCGGGCCTTTTGTACTGCCTTCATTGTACCGGGTCTGTGGTTGGATTGCAAGGTCTGCCCGCCCGTTTGGCCTCCTTTTACACAAAAAGGGAGCGGCCCCGGCATGGGGCCGCTCCCTTGGGATTTGCAGAGGATTACCAGGCGGTGAGGATCTCCAGGAGAACTCCGTACAGATCCCGGTCCAGCTCCATGGCGCTGAGCTGTCCCAGCAGCACGGGGATGCGGGGCTCCCCGGTGATACAGCGGTAAATCTCGTCCTTGAGGTCAAAGGAGAGCTCCGCCTGGTCCAGAAAGCGGAAGCACCGCTCCAGGGTGTCGTTGCCTTCCTGCCGGTGCTCCAGGCCCAGAGAGATCTCCAGCCCGGCCTGGGCGGGCACCTCCTCCACGGTCACGGACAAGACCCGGCGGAAGGAGTCATAGGAGGTCTTGGCGGGCACAGCCGCACCGCCCACCTTGGCCTCCACCGCCCCGGCCGCGTCGGCAAAGCCCATCAGCTCCACGGTAAAGGTACGCTTGGCGGGCACCAGGGACAGCTCTCCCTGGGCGGGGTGGACGGTAAACACCGCCCGGCCGTCTACCTCCCGGTAGGTCATGGGGGTGGTAACGCACACGCCGTCCAGATACTTCTGGGTGGTGTTGTCGTCCTCGTAGAGGGTAAAGTCCCCGTCCGCCCCGGCAAACACCTTGATGCGCAGGGAGGCGGGGTTGGAGGCCGCCTGGGCCCCGGTAATCTCGTCGGTGAGGGACAGGATGGCCCCGGCGGGGGCCAGCACAGGGATGCTGTCCAGGCTGCGGTACAGGTCCAGGGTCCGTCCGCCGGTGTACACCATACCGGTATAAAGGTCATACCAGGTCCCCTCGGGCAGCCACACCGGCACCTTGGCCACGTTCAGACCGTCGATACGGGGGGACGTGACCGGGGCCGCCATGAGCTGGGTGCCAAAAAAGTACTGGTCCGGGTGCTCATAGGCCTCCGGGGCCTCGCTCCAGCGGTAATAGAGGGGCTCCACCAGGGGGCGGCCCTCCTTCCAGGCCCGGTGGTTCATGGTGTACAGGTAGGGCACCAGGCGGTGGCGCTCCCGCAGGGCCTCGCTCATGGCCTGCCGGGCCTCCCCCTTGTAGCGCCAGGGCTCCTTGCCCTGGAAGGGGCTGTTGGAGGCGTGGAGGCGGTTGATGGGAGAATAGACCCCCAGCTGCACCCAGCGGGTGACCAGCTCGTCGTTTCGATACCCGTGCATGTGGCCCCCGATGTCGTGGCTCCCCCAGCCGTAGCCGATGTTGGAGGCGTTGGCGGTGAAGTAGGGCTGGAACCGGAGGGACTCCCAGGTGACGATGGTGTCCCCGGAGAAGCCCACGGGGTAGCGGTGGCTGCCCGGCCCGGCGTAGCGGGAGAAGGTCATGGGCCGCTTGCCGTCCCGGCCGTTGTCCAGGAAGTGGTAGTGGTTGAAGATCCACAGGGGGTCCAGCCCCTCCACCTTACAAAGGCTGCCCTGCTGCCAGTCGATCCACCAGAAATCTACACCCTGCTCCTCCAGGGGGTGGTGGAGATACTTGAAGTAGGCTTCCAGGAACTTGGGGTCGGCGGGGTCGCAGGCCACCGGGTCCTCCGCTTGCCAGTCCACCCCCATCTCCTTGGCCATGGGCAAATACTGCTCCTCGTGGGCCTGCACGCCCTCGGCGGGGTGTACGTTCAGGGTCACCTTCATCCCCCGGCTGTGCAGCTCCTCCAGCAGGGCGGGCGGGTCGGGGAAAAGCTCCCGGTTCCAGGTGTACCCCGTCCAACCGCTGCCGTACTTGGGGTCGATGTCCACCAGGTGCCAGTCCATATCGATAACTCCCACGGTGAAGGGGATATTCTCCTGCTGGAAGCGGTCCATCAGCTCCAGGTAGCTCTGCTGGGTGTAGCGGTAGTACCGGCTCCACCAGTTGCCCAGGGCAAAGCGGGGCAGCATGGGGGTCTGGCCGCACAGGCGGTAGAAGTCCTGGAGGGCCAGGGTATAGTCATGGCCGTAGCCCCAGAAATACAGGTCCTGGATGCCCTTCTTCCGGGGCTCCAGCCAGCCGTCCTCCAGCAAAATCTGGGAGGCACTGTCATCCAGCACGGCAAAGCCGCTGCGGGAGAGGATGCCCGGCTCCAGGGGGATGGCGCCGTCGGCCTCGTCCAGAGTGCGGGCAGTGCCGCCCAGGTCCCCCACCTTCTGGCCGTAGCGCCAGATGCTGTGATACTGGGTGAGGCCGCCCTTTACCTGGATGCTCAGCCCCTGGGGGGAGAAGGGGCCCTGGTTGTACACCAGGTGCAGGCGGTCGGTGTGGATCTCCAGCATACCGTCCCGGCGGAGGACCCGGAAGTGGGTTTTGGGGAAATCCCGGTGGAGGACGGTCTGGGTGGGCCGGTCCTCAAAGACCCCGTCGGGGCTGTACTCCAGGCGCATCAGCCCCTGGGTGAGCACGGTGATGCGGTAGTGCTCCCCGGCGACCATATTGTCCGGGCAGGCGGCCGGTGTGGTATTCATACGGTAGATCAGATCCATAATCGTCTCGTCCCCTTTCTGTCGCCTGCATCTTACCACAAAATACCTGGTCCGTCTATCTTCCGACTCGCAAATCCTTCCGCTGACAATTGCCCTCTCCTGTGCTATTCTTTTAGTTAGAGTTAAAGTTTTTGCGTTATGCTGTATTTTGTAGATTTATCTTCCTTTGGAAGGAGGCGCGTAAACATGCGCATTCTGCTGGCTGAGGATGAGCGCTCCCTGTCCCGGGCGGTCATTGCCCTGCTGGAAAAAAACAATTACTCCGCCGACGCGGTTTACGACGGCCAGGAGGCTCTGGAATACCTGGAGGCCGGAAACTACGACGCCCTGATTCTGGACCTGATGATGCCCAAGATGGACGGTATAACCGTGCTGCGCACCCTGCGGGAGCGGGGCAACCCCATCCCGGTACTCATCCTCACCGCCAAATCGGAGGTGGACGACAAGGTGCTGGGGCTGGACACCGGTGCCAACGACTACCTCACCAAACCCTTCTCCACCCAGGAGCTGATGGCCCGCATCCGGGCCATGACCCGCAGCCAGTCCGGCGGCCAGGTCACCAGCCGTCTCACCTTCGGCAACATCACCCTGGACCAGGCCACCTTTGAGCTCTCCTCCCCCACCGGCAGCTTCCGCCTGGCCAACAAGGAGTTTCAGATGATGGAGCTGCTGATGCGCAACCCCCGGCAGCTCATCCCCACTGAGCGCTTTCTGGAACGGATCTGGGGCTATGACAGCGATGTGGAGCTGAGCGTGGTGTGGGTGTACATCTCCTACCTGCGCAAAAAGCTCTCCGCCCTGCGGGCCAACATTCAGATCAAGGTGACCCGGAATGCGGGCTATTCTCTGGAGGGAACGGTATGATCAAAAAGCTGCGGGCCAAGCTTATCCTGGCCTGTATGTTCTCCCTGGCCGTGGTGCTGCTGGTCATTCTGGGCGGCGTGAACCTGATGAGCTACCAGAAGGTGGTCTCCGACGCGGACACGGTGCTGGCCCTGCTGGCAGCCAACGACGGCGCATTCCCCAAGCCCCCCGCCCCCCAGGAGGAAAAGGACGAGGGCCACTTTGCTCCCTTTGGCGCGCCGGGAGATAAGCGGGGTCTGTTTGACCAGCGGATCATGTCCCCTGAGACCCCCTATGAGTCCCGCTTCTTCTCTGTTTTGCTGGGAGAGGACGGCCAAGTGTTGGAGACCAACACCGTTCAGATTGCCGCCGTAGACGAAGAACAGGCCGCCGACTACGCCCAGCGGGCAGCCGCAGCCGGCAGGACCTCCGGCTTTTTGGGCGACTACCGCTATCTGATTCAGGCCGAGTCCGGCGGTGTGCGCATTATCTTTCTGGACTGCGGCCGCAGCCTCTCCTCCTTCCGCACCACGCTGCTGGCCAGCGTGTCGCTGGCAGTGCTGGGGCTGGCAGCGGTGCTGTTTCTGCTGCTGATCCTGTCCCGGCGCATTGTGCGTCCCATGGCAGAGAGCTACGCCAAGCAGCGGCAGTTTATCACTGACGCGGGCCATGAGCTGAAAACCCCCATGACCATCATCAGCGCCGACGCTGATCTGGCCGAGATGGAGTGCGGGGAAAACCAGTGGCTCACCGACATCCGCCGCCAGGCCCAGCGTCTGACGGCGCTGACCAACGACCTCATCTACCTCTCCCGCATGGAGGAGGAGCAGCCCCAGCTGCAATACATCGACTTTCCCATCTCCGACGTGGTGGAGGAGATGGCCCAGTCCTTTGCCGCCCCCGCCCGCAGCCAGGACAAGGAGCTCCAGATACAGGTGCAGCCCATGCTCTCCTTCCACGGGGACGAGAAGAATATCCGCCAGCTGGTCTCCATCCTGCTGGACAACGCCCTAAAGTATTCTCCCCCCGGCGGACAGCTGGAGCTGCGCCTGGAAAAGCAGGGGCGCAGCCTGCTGCTCACCGTGTCCAATCCCTGCGCCCAGCCTGTGGAGCAGGATAAGCTTCCCCACCTGTTTGACCGCTTCTACCGCACCGATGAGTCCCGCAACAGCCAGAGCGGCGGCTACGGCCTTGGTTTGTCCATTGCCAAGAGCATCGTAGCGGCCCACAAAGGAAAAATTCGGGCCGAGAGCCCCGACGGGACGCAGCTGAGCATACAGGTCACATTGGCCGCCGGATAAGGCGGCCAATTTTTTTGCTCCTTTTTAAGTTGGATTAGGGTTGACCTTGTATTCTGGTCCCAGAATGATCCACCATCTTAGGTTTGGAATAGAAAGGAGACTCTGCTATGTATCACGATCGTTTTGACAATTCTCTGGAGCAGGACCAGAGCCTTTCCCCCGCCCCCATTCACTCTGACGCCCCGGCCCGCCGCACCAAACCCCACAGCAAGCTGCACCGCTTCTCCGGCCGCGTGGCCTCCCTGCTGCTCAGCGGTGCTCTGCTGGGCGGCGCTGCCGCCGGCTCCTTCTACGGTGTAAACCAGCTTCTGCCCGACTCCTCCGGCGTCCAGACCGTCTCCGATCAGACCACATCCGGTGTGCTCACCACTTTGGGCAGCACCTCCGGCACGTCGGTGCGCAACGGCATGGACGTCTCCGACGTGGCCGAGAGCGCCCTGCCCGGCGTAGTGGCCATCACCAATATCTCGGTGCAGGAGGTGCGCAGCTACTTCAACCGCTTCGGTCCCAACGGCTCGGGCCAGACCCAGCTGGAGGAGACCACCAGCTGCGGCTCCGGCGTCATCTTCGCCATGGATGATACCTACCTCTATATCGTCACCAACCAGCACGTGGTAGACGGAGCCACCACCCTCTCGGTCAGCTTTGTGGACAACGCAGTCTGTGAGGCCCAGCTGTGCGGCGCGGACGCGGATGTGGACATCGCTGTGCTCAAGGTGGCCCTGTCCGACCTGACCGAGGACACCCTGTCCCAGATTGCCGTCATCCCCATCGGCGACTCCGACGAGCTGGATGTGGGCGAGCAGGTGGTGGCCATCGGCAACGCCCTGGGCTACGGTCAATCGGTGACCACCGGCATCGTCAGCGCCCTGGACCGCGCCCTCACCAATGAGAGCGGCACCACCTCCACCTATATCCAGACCGACGCCGCCATCAACCCGGGCAACAGCGGCGGCGCCCTGCTCAATCTGGACGGGGAACTGGTGGGCATTAACACCGCCAAGCTCTCTGACACCGATGTGGAAGGTATGGGCTACGCCATTCCCATCTCCGATGTGGCGGACCTGATTTCGGAACTGATGACTCAAACTACCGATCTCTCCCAGACCTCCGCCACCCAGTCCTCTTACTACGGCGCCCCTTGGAGCCGCGCCTGATCGGTTCGCACCGGAAAACCGGACCGGCACGGACCACCCCCGCATATCCGGATCATAAATAAAACGGCGTGGGACGGAAAGAAATTCTTTCCGTCCCACGCCTGTTTTGTCATTTTGATTTTTCCTGCCGGCTCTGGCACTCCGGACACAGGTACATGAGCTTGAGGTCGTAGGCCAAAATGGGCACCTCCACCTGGGCTTGCAGCCGCTGGGTCAGGTCGCCCAGGTCCACATCCACCAGCTTGCCGCAGCCCTGGCACACCAGGTGGTCGTGGCGGGCGATGCGGTCATACCGGTCCGGCATCCCTTCCATGGACACCTTGCGGATGAGCCCCTCCTGCCACAGGCGGTTGAGGTTGTTGTACACCGTGGCCAGGGCCACCTTGGGGTAGACCTGCCGCAGGGCAGAAAAGACCTGCTCCGCCGTCATATGGCTGTGGGAGGTTTCGATCAGTTCCAATATGGTTTTTGCGTGCTTTGTCATGGTATCGCAGCCTTAATTCGGATTATTTTACTTCCAATTATATCCTTCTCCGCAGGGAAGTCAAGCGGGAGACCCTTCCACATTTTTGCAAAGGCGCGTTTGTTAAAAGGGGAGATCGCCAAAAAAGTGCCGATGGA
>CAJLCG010000040.1 GCA_905205085.1 uncultured Oscillospiraceae bacterium | reverse complement strand
CGCGGGCGGCTTTTGGAAGTTATTTCTTGAAAATCAGCACAGCTTCATGACCCAGCCATGGGGATCCTCAGCGCGGCCCCACTGGATATCGGTGAGGGCGTCGTACAGGCGCTGGGTGATCTCGCCGATCTGGTTGTTGGACACGGTGACCTTCTTGTCGCCCATGGCCAGCTCGCCGATGGGAGAGACGACAGCGGCGGTGCCGGTGCCCCAGGCCTCCTCCAGGGTGCCGTTCTCGGCAGCCTCGAAGAGCTCGTCGGCGGAGATGCGGCGCTCCTCCACCTCGTAGCCCCAGTCCTTCAGCAGCTGGATGCAGGAGCGGCGGGTGATGCCGGGCAGCACGGAGCCGTTCAGGTCGGGGGTGAGGATCTTGCCGGCGATCTTGAACATAACGTTCATGGAGCCGACCTCCTCAATGTACTTGCGGTGCACGCCGTCCAGCCACAGCACCTGGCTGTAGCCGTTGGCCTCGGCCCGGTCGCCGGCCCGCAGGGAGGCGGCGTAGTTGCCGCCGGTCTTGGCCATACCGGTGCCGCCCTTAACGGCGCGGACGTCCTGATCCTCCACGTAGATCTTCACGGGATTCAGGCCCTCGGGATAGTAGGCGCCCACGGGGCAGACGATGACGATGTACTGGCAGTGGTGAGAGCTGTGCACGCCCAGAGCGGCGTCCAGGCCCACCATGAAGGGGCGGATGTACAGGGAAGTATCCTTGGCGGAGGGTACCCACTCCTGCTCCAGCTTCACCAGCTCGGTGATGCCCGCCAGGGCCAGATCCTCGGGGATCTGGGGCAGGGACATACGGGCGGCGGAGTCGTTCATGCGGCGCACGTTGTCCAGGGGACGGAACAGCTGGATGGAGCCGTCAGCGGTACGATAGGCCTTCAGGCCCTCAAAGATCTCCTGAGCATAGTGGAGCACCTTGGCGGCGGGGTCGATGGCCAGAGGGCCGTAGGGCACGATGCGGGGATCATGCCAGCCCTGACCGGCATCATAGTCCACGATGAACATATGATCGGTCATGCACTTGCCGAACACCAGGGTGGAGGGGTCGGGCTTCTCCTTAAACGTCTGAGCGCGGGTGATCTTGATCTCTTCCATATACATTAGCCTCCTAAGGTTCATTTTTAACAGGCTTTGGTTCACGTGACGTCGTTTGGGCCCATGGGGCCGCAGGCGGGGACCACGCTTGTTTCCCTATTATACCAGCCTTTTTTCCCCCTTGCAATGGCTCAATTTCCAGGGGCCCAGGATTTTTTTACCTCCCTCCCCCTTCCTTTTTTTCTCTTGCGTCCCGGCAGACAGTTTCCAATTTGGTTTTGGTTGTAATTCCTCCCGCAATCTGATATAATTTAGTTCTGATTTTGTGATTCTTAGGGAAGGGAGGATTTCCCCCTTGAACCGAAAAATATCCAAGCTTCTGCAGCCCAGTGTGCAGCTGTATTTTGTGATCCTGATTCTGTTCGCTCTGGCCTCCGCCCTGTTTTCCATTCCCCTGGCGGTGCTGGAAGCGGTGGTGGTGCTGATCCTGGGGCTTTACACCCGCACCAACGGCCACAAGCGGCGCCGGGAAATCACCAAATACATTGAAAACATCACGGGCAATGTGGATGTAGCTACAAAAGACACCATGGTCAACTCCCCCCTGCCCATGGTGATCTTCCGCCCCGAGAGCGATGACATCATCTGGACCAACGACCGCTTCCTGCGCCTCACCGGCGACCGGGAGCACCTGTTTGACGCCAAGCTCTCCTCCGTCGTCCCCGGCTTTGACACCCGCTGGCTGCTGGAAGGCAAAAATGAGTGCCCCGACCACATCACCTTCTGCAATCGGCGCTTCATTGTCTACGGCCACCTGGTGCGCACCGGGGACAAGGGAAGTGGCTTCTTGGCCACCACCTACTGGGTGGACGTGACTGAGCTGTGTGAGACCCAGGACAAGTATCTGGCCAGCCGCCCGGTGATGGCGGTACTGCTGCTGGACAACTACGAGGATCTGATGAAAAACCTGACGGAGAATGAGCGCTCCGCCATCTACTCCGAAATCAACGCCCGTCTGGACGCCTGGGTGGCCGACACCCACGGCATGCTCCGCCGGGTGGAGCGGGACCGGTACTACTTTATCTTTGAAGAACAGTACCTGGCCCGGTTCATCGAAAAGAAGTTTGACATTCTGGACACCATCCGCCAGGTTTCCAACCCCAGCGGCATCGCCGCCACCTTGTCCATCGGTGTAGGCAAGGACGGCGACTCCTTCCAGGAGCTGATGCAGTTTGCCAACCTGTCCATTGAGATGGCCCTGTCCCGGGGCGGCGACCAGGCTGTGGTGCGCAACCAGTTCACCTTTGAATTCTACGGCGGCCGCTCCAAGGAGACCGAGAAGCGCACCAAGGTAAAAAGCCGGGTCATGGCCAACGCCCTGTCCGCTCTGGTGGCTGACTCCTCCCAGGTGTTCATCATGGGCCACAAGTCCCCCGACAACGACTGTATGGGCGCCGCCGCCGGCGTGTGCGCCATCGCCCGGAAGAAGGGGGTCCCCGCCCACATCATCCGGGAGCCCGGCTCTCCCCCTGCCAAGGTGCTGATGGACAAGCTGGGCCATCTGGAGGAGTATCAGGACTGCTTCCTCTCCCCCCAGGAGGCGCTGCTGCTGGCAGACAACCGCTCTCTGGCGGTGGTGGTGGACACCAACCGTCCCGAGCAGGTACAGTCCCTGGACCTGGTGCAGTCCTGCAACCGGGTGGCCGTCATCGACCACCACCGCCGGGCCGCCACCTACATCGAAGGGGCCGCCCTCAACTACCACGAGCCCTACGCCTCCTCGGCCAGCGAGCTGGTCACCGAGCTTTTGCAGTACATCGCCGATCCCACCGACCTGACCCGGGCCGAAGCGGAGGCCCTGCTGGCGGGCATCGTGCTGGACACCAAGAACTTTACCATGCGTACCGGCGGACGCACCTTTGAGGCCGCAGCCTTCCTGCGCCGGGCGGGCGCCGACACCGCTGAGGTAAAGAAGCTCTTCCAGAACGACCTGGAGGGCACCATCGCCAAGTACGCCATCATCCAAAACGCCAAACTCTACCGGGACAAGATTGCCATTGCCGTGGTGGACCACACTGTGGGCCGTATTGTGGCCGCTCAGGCCGCCGACGAGCTTCTGAACATCATCGGCATTGACACTTCCTTCGTCCTCTACCCCGACGGCGAGCGGATCTTTATCTCCGCCCGCTCCATGGGAGATACCAACGTACAAGTGATTCTGGAGAAGCTGGGAGGCGGCGGCAATGCCGCGGCCGCCGGCGGCCAGATTGCGGGCAAGTCCCTCTCCCAGGTGGCTACCGAGCTCACCCAAGCCATCGACCAGTACCTGGAGGGCTGATCCCACCAACCGCAGCCGATTTCGGCTGATTCCATACCCTTTTGGTTTAAAATCAAGAAAGCGAGGAAATTTACCATGAAAGTGATTTTGCAGCAGGACGTAAGAGGCCAGGGCAAGAAGGGCCAGCTGGTGGACGTATCCGACGGCTACGCCCGCAACTTCCTGCTTCCCAAGAAGCTGGCGGTCATCGCCACCGCCGAGAACCTGAACACCATGAAGCAGCAGGAGAAGGCCCGCAAGGCCCAGCAGGCCGCTGAGAAGGCGGAGGCCGAGGCTCTGGCCAAGAAGCTGGAGAGCCTCACCGTGAAGGTGGCCGCCAAGGCCGGCGAGGGCGGACGTCTGTTCGGCGCCGTCACCGCCAAGGAGATCTCCGAGTGCCTGGCCGCCCAGCACGGGCTGAACATCGCCAAGGCCAAGCTGGTGCTGGATGAGCCCATCAAGGCCTGCGGCGGCTATAAGATCAAGGCCAAGCTGGGTTATGAGATCGTGGGTACCGTCAACGTGATGGTGGTGGAGGCCTAACTGGCCTCCTCCCCAATTTATTAGAGAAAGGTTGGTGAAGACATGGCGCTGGACGACGAACAACTGCTGTTAAAACAGCTGCCCCACTCCGTTGAGGCGGAGCAGGCGGTGCTGGGCTCCATGCTCATCGACCCCCGCTGCGTCCCCGAGGTCATCGACCAGCTGAGGCCTGACGACTTCTACCTGCGGCAGAACCGGGAGATCTACGAGACCATCTACTCCATGTTCAACTACTCCCTCACCATCGACCCGGTGACGGTGCTGGAGAACATGAAGCAGAATGGAGTCTATGACGAAAATAACTCCCGGGGGTATCTGCTCCAGCTCATGGACACCACCCCCACCGCCGCCAATGTAAAGGAATACATCGGCATCATCAAGGACAAGACCCTGCTGCGCCGGGTGGCGGAGACGGCGGGGGAGCTCACCGCCCTCATTCAGCAGGGCACCGACACCGGCCAGGATATCCTGGAGGCCGCCGAACAGCGGATCTATGCCATCCGCCAGGGCCGGGCCGCCCGGGGGCTTACCCCCATCTCCTCCGTGCTGCTGGATGTATACGACCGTCTCACTGAGCTGGCCGAGAGTGAGAGCGCCATTCCCGGCCTGTCCACCGGTCTCACCGACCTGGACCGGGCCATCTCTGGCCTTAATAAATCCGACCTCATCCTTCTGGCCGCCCGTCCCGGTATGGGCAAGACCTCCATGGCTCTGAACATCCTGCTGGAGGCGGGCAAGCGGTCGGGGAAAAACGTAGCCTTTTTCTCTTTGGAAATGAGCCGGGAGCAGCTGGCTCTCCGCCTTATTTCCAGCGAGTGCTTTGTAGACAATAAGAAGCTGGTCACCGGCAAGCTTACCGAGGAGGACTGGGAGAAGGTGGCGGTGGCCGCCGACTCCCTCAACCGCTCCATGATCCTCATTGACGACGACTCCTCGGTCACCGTGGCCGACATCAACGCCAAGTGCCGCCGGGTGGACAACCTGGGGCTGGTCATCATCGACTACCTCCAGCTGATGCAGTCCGCCGGCGGGCGGCAGTATAACGGAGAAAACCGCCAGCAGGTGGTCTCCGACATCTCCCGGGCTCTGAAGATCATGGCCAAGGAGCTGAACGTCCCCGTCCTCTGCCTCAGCCAGCTCTCCCGTGCCAACGAGAGCCGCAGCGACAAGCGGCCCATGCTCTCCGACCTGCGTGAGTCGGGCGCCATCGAGCAGGACGCCGACATCGTCATGTTCCTCTACCGGGAGGGCTATTACGACAAGGACACCCCCAACCCCAACCTGGCGGAATGTATCATCGCCAAAAACCGCCACGGCGAGACCCGCACTGTAGAGCTTCAGTGGCTGCCCGAGTTTACCACCTTCAGCAACATGGAGTGGCAGCACGAGGAGTAAGCCCAAATCTTCCCCTTTGGAGGGATTATGAGCGACCGTATGGAACAACTAATCCGGGAACACCGCCTCATCCCCCCCGGCAGCACGGTGCTGTGCGCTGTGTCCGGAGGGGCGGACTCGGTGTACCTGCTCCACCGGCTCTACGGTCTGCGGCGGGAGCTGGACTTCACCCTGGTGGCCGCCCACTACGACCACCGCCTGCGGGGAAACGAGTCCACACAGGACGCCAAGTTTGTGGAAGAATTTGTGCGGCTGTGCTGCCCCGCCGAGCGGCTCTACACCCCTCAGGGGCCCGGCAAGGAGCTGCCCGGGGTGGCGCTCATCACCGGCGGCGGCGACGTGGCCGGGGAGGCGGCCCGGTTGCGCCAAGGGCTGGAGGAAACCGCCCGGCAGATGCGCTACGCCTTTCTCCAAACTGCCGCTCAAGAGGTGGGGGCGAATCTCATCGCCACCGCCCACAACGCCAGCGACAACGCCGAGACGGTGCTGCTCCACTTAGGCCGGGGCAGCGGCCTGCGGGGTCTGGCGGGGATGCCCCCCAGACGGGGCAATCTCATCCGTCCCCTGCTCACCACCTCCCGGGAGGAGATCGAAAACTACCTGCGCTACCGGGGTCTCCCCTGGCGGGAGGACTCCACCAACCGGGACGACGCCTACGCCCGTAACCGGCTGCGCCACCAGGTGCTGCCCGTACTGGAGGACTTGTTCCCCGGCTTTCTCTCCCGCATGGGCCAGACCTGCGCCCACCTGCGGGAGGACGAGGACTACCTCTCCTCTCTGGCCGCCCAGGCCGTGGCCTGTGCCCGGCGGGAGGGGGAGGACCTGATCCTTCCAGCTGCCGCCCTGGCCGACCAGCCCCAGAGCGTAGCCATCCGGGGCGCCCGGATGCTCATCGGCTCCATGCGGGCGGGCAACGATAACTGCGCCGCCCCCCATCTGGAGGGACTTTTGGAGCTGTGCCGGGGGAGCGACCCCTCCGCCCGGCTGGACCTGCCCGGCGGGCTCACCGCCCGGCGGCGCTACGAAGAGCTTGTCCTCTCCCGCTCCGCCCCCACCCCCCTGTCCCCCAGGGAACTGAACCTGGCAGGCGAGACCCGGGCGGGAGACTGGAGAGTGCGCTGCCTGCCCGGCACCTACCAGGGGGAGCGCCAATCCCCTCTGGACTGCTGGCTGGCCCAAAATAAGGCCCCCATGCCCACGCTGCGCCCCCGGCGCACCGGGGACACGCTGGCTCCCCCCGGGCGGCACGAGAAGAGCGTGAAAAAGTGGATGATCGACACGAAAATCCCCGCCTGCTGCCGGGACGCCGTCCCTGTGGTGGACGCAGGCGGAAAAGCCGCCGCAGTTGCCCTTCTGGGACCCCATCGGGACTTTGTTCCAAAAAAGGGGCAGCTCAGCTGGCACATTACCTTTGTTCCCCCTGACTATCTGGCCCGCTAGGCGCCAGATTCCGCCCCCTTTCCCCAGGGGAATATGCTACTCTACTGTATTGTGAGGAAGGAAGAAAACTATGTTAGAGAAAGATATCCAGGAAGTCCTGTTTTCCCAGCAGCAGCTGGAGGAGCGCGTCTCCCAGATCGCCCAGGAGATCACCCGGGACTACGCCGGTCAGGAGATCGTCCTGATCAGCGTGCTGCGGGGCTCCTTCGTGTTTATGGCCGACCTGTGCCGCCACATTGACCTGCCCTGCACCATCGACTTTATGTCCGTCTCCTCCTACGGGAAGGGCACCTCTTCCACCGGCCAGGTGCAGATCACCAAGGACCTGTCCGGGGATATCTCCGGCAAGCACATCCTGGTGGTGGAGGACATCCTGGACTCAGGCAACACCCTGAGCTACCTGCTCAAGCTGCTGGAGCAGCGCAAGCCCGCCTCCATCCGCCTGTGCACCCTCTTGGACAAGCCCGATCGCCGTGTCAAGCCTGTGGAGGTCCACTACTCCGGCTTTACCATTCCCGACGCCTTCGTGGTGGGCTACGGCCTGGACTACGCCGAGCACTACCGCAACCTGCCCTACATCGGCATCCTGAAACCCGAAGTCTACGGGGGCTGAGCCCCTTTGAAATTCGCAGCGGCGGAATCCAGCCCCATGGGGTATGCCGGTTGGCGGACCGCCAGCCCCATCCGCCGGAAAGGAAGTGAGTCCCTTGAAGCGTTTCAGCCCAAGGGATCTGGCCCTGTACCTGCTGCTTTTGCTGCTCACCCTCTTTGCGGTGAACACCTTGCAGCAGATGAACCGGGCCAACGATCCCTCTTACAGCCAGATCCGCACCCTGTTTGAGCAGGAGAAGGTAAAAAACTTCTCCGTTAAGGACAATGTGCTCACCATGACGGTGCGTGGGGAGGGCGATCAGACCTCCACGGTCACCTATGAGCTGTCCAACTTCTACGTCTTTTATAACGACCTGCATGAGCTCATCGACCAGCAGCGCTCGGAAGGGATCATTGAGGACTATGACTACCCCATGGGCGTGCAGGGCTCCTGGTGGTATCAGTACCTGCCCTACCTGCTGGTCATCCTGGTGATGGCGGGGCTGGCCTACATGCTCTTCCTGCGTCAAAGCGCCGCCAACGGCGGGGGCGGCGGCCCCGGCCCCAACCGCTTCGGCCACGCCCGCACCCGCACCCTGGCTGACCAGGGCAAGAAGGTCACCTTCAACGACGTGGCGGGCGCCGACGAGGAGAAGGAGGAGCTGCAGGAGATTGTGGAGTTTCTCCGGGACCCCCAGCGCTTCACCGCCCTGGGCGCCCGCATCCCCAAGGGCGTGCTGCTGGTTGGCCCTCCGGGCACCGGTAAGACCCTGATCGCCAAGGCGGTAGCCGGCGAGGCCGGGGTCCACTTCCTGTCCATCTCCGGCTCCGACTTTGTGGAGCTGTACGTGGGCGTGGGCGCCAGCCGCGTCCGCGACCTGTTCGACCAGGCCAAGAAGGAGGCCCCCGCCATCGTGTTCATCGACGAGATCGACGCGGTAGGCCGTCAGCGCGGCGCAGGCCTGGGCGGCGGCCATGACGAGCGGGAGCAAACCCTGAACCAGCTGCTGGTGGAGATGGACGGCTTTGCCAGCAACGAGGGAGTCATTGTCATGGCGGCTACCAACCGCCAGGATATCCTGGACCCCGCCCTGCTGCGTCCCGGCCGGTTTGACCGGCAGATCTACGTGGGCCTGCCCGACATCAAGGGCCGGGAGGAGATCCTGAAGGTCCACGCCCGGAAAAAACCTCTGGCCGAGGACGTGTCCCTCAGCGACATTGCCAAGGCCACCGCCGGCTTTACCGGCGCCGACCTGGAGAACCTCCTCAACGAGGCGGCCCTGCTGGCCGCCCGGGGCGGGCAGCGCTTTATCTCCATGGCCGACCTCCACGAGGCCATGATGAAGGTGATTGCCGGCCCGGAGAAGAAGAGCCGGGTGGTTACTCCCCACGCCAAGCGCCTCACCGCCTACCACGAGGCGGGCCACGCCGTGGTTATCCACGAGCTGGAGACCCAGGACCCGGTACACCAGATCACCATTATCCCCCGGGGCGGCGCGGGCGGTATGACCATTTCCCTGCCCCAGGAGGACCGCTCCTACATGTCCCGCCGGGAGCTGGAGGAGCACATCGCCGTGTGCCTGGGCGGCCGGGTGGCCGAGCAGCTGGTGCTGGGGGATATCTCCACCGGCGCCTCCAGCGACATCCAGAAGGCCTCCTCCATTGCCCGGAACATGGTCACCAAGTACGGCATGAGCGAGAAGCTGGGCACCATCGCCTACACCAGCGAGAGCAACGAGGTCTTTATCGGCCGCACCATGGCCCAGTCCCGCAGCTACTCTGAGGAGATCGCCGGACTCATCGACGAGGAGGTCAAGTCCATTGTGGACGCGGCCTACCGCCGCTGTGAGGACATCCTCTCCCAGCACCGCAGCCAGCTGGAGCTTACTGCTCAGTATCTGCTGGCCCACGAGGTGATGAGCGGCGAGACCTTCCAGAAGGTCTTTACCGCCCCCGACGACGAGGTCTTTGAGGGCCTTATCCCCGCGGAGTCTTAAAAAAAAGAGCCAGACCGTATCGGTCTGGCTCTTTTTTATTTCTTTGTACGCATCCCCAGCAGCCGGGCGGAGTTTACGATCACCAGCACCGAGCCCGCGTTGTGGACCAGCGCCCCCACCACCGGGTCGATATCCCCCCGGACGGCCAGCACGATGGCCAAAAAGTTCAGGGCCATGGAGAAGGTCATGTTGGCCTTGATGGTCCGCATCATCTTCCGGGACAGCCGCAGCAGGTGGGGCAGCTGTCCGATGTCGTCATTGACCAGGGCAATGTCGGCGGCCTCCACGGCGATGTCGCTGCCCACGCCCCCCATGGCCACTCCTACCATAGCCCGCTTGAGGGCGGGAGCGTCGTTGATGCCGTCCCCCACCATGCACACGCCGGCCCCCTCCTGCTGGCTGGCGTCGATCCAGTTCAGCTTATCCTGGGGCAGGCAGTCGGCCTGGAAGCGGGAAATGCCCAGCTCTCCCGCCAGGGTCTTGGCGGCGGCGGCGTGGTCGCCGGTGAGGAGCACCGGCTGGGCTCCCGCCTCCTGGATGGCCCGAATGACCTTGGCCCCATCGGGCCGGGGCGCGTCGGACAGGGCCAGGAAGCCCGCCGCCACGCCGTCTACGCTGAGGTAAATGAGGGTGCTGCCCCTCTCCAGCCACCCTTCCGCCTGGGGCCAGGTGGGCAGGGACACCCCCGCCTCCTCCAGCAGGGCCCGGTTACCCGCCAGTAGGGTGTGTCCCTCCACCTGGGCCTGCACACCCCGGCCGGGAAGCATGGCAAAATCCTCACAGACCGGGGGCGTCTGGCCGGTGCTCTCCCGGTAACAGGCCACCACCGCCTTGCCCAGCGGGTGCTCGGAGCGGCTCTCCGCCCCGGCGGCCATGGCGTACAGCTCCTGGTCGGTCCACGTTTTGCTCAGGGATTCCACCCCGCTCACCTGGGGTTTCCCGTAGGTGAGGGTGCCCGTCTTGTCAAAGGCCACCCGCTTCACCTGGGCCAGCCGCTCCAGGGCGTCCCCCTCCCGCACCAGAAAGCCGTGGCGGGTGGCGTTGCCGATGGCCGCCATGATGGCGGTGGGGGTAGCCAGTACCAGGGCGCAGGGGCAAAAGACCACCAGAATGGTCACCGCCCGGATGATCTGGCCGGTAAAAATCCAGGTGAGCACCGCCGCCGTCAGGGCGGTGACCACGATCCAGGTGGCCCAACGGTCGGCCAGACGGACGATTTTCGCTTTGCCCGCGTCGGCGGACTCCACCAGGCGGATCATCCGCTGGATGGAACTGTCCTCCCCCACCCGCCGGGCCTCCATGTCAAAGGAGCCAAACTGATTCACCGTGCCGCTGGACACCTCATCCCCCGGCCCCAGGTCCACCGGGAGGGACTCTCCCGTCATCACCGCCTGGTTTACCGAGGTCTGTCCCTGGAGGATCACCCCATCCACCGGAATGGTCTCTCCGGGCAGCACCCGCAGCCGGTCGCCCACCTGCACCTGCTGGGCAGGGATGACCTCCTCCCCGCCGGGGAGCAGCCGCCTTGCGGTGCGGGGGGTGAGCTTCACCAGGTGGCGGATGCCCGCCTGGGCCCGGGCCACGGTGATCTCCTCCAGCAGGGCGCCCAGCTGCATAATAAAGGCCACCTCGCCGGCGGCAAAGATCTCCCCGATGGCCACCGAGGCCACCAGGGCCATGGACACCAGCACGTCGGCCTTGATGTCAAAGGCGGTGATGAGCCCCACCGCCGCCTCCAACAGGATGGGCACGCCGCACAGCACGATGGCAACCCAGGCCGGGTCAACGGGCAGCAGCCCATCCGGAACGGCCAGACTGACCACCAGAGCGATTCCCGACAGGATGAGAAAGGCGATGTCCCGCTTCATGCCGCCCCACTCCAGCAGAGCCTCTATTTTCTTCATATTCTCCGCCCCTTTATACCCCATGGGGTATCCTTTTTACAGGGGCATTATACCCCCATGGGTATACCTTGTCAAGAAAAAAGCGCCCGGTCTGGCCGGACGCTTCTCTTAACCCATATTGGAAAACCGCTCCACTGCCTTGGCGAAATTCTGGATGGTCTTTTCCGCGTCGCCGTGCTCGATGCCGTCCCGGACGCAGTGCTTCAGGTGGCCCTCCAGCACCACCTGGCCCGCCTTGTGCAGGGCGGATTTGGCGGCGTTGATTTGGGCCAGCATGTCCTCGCAGGGCACATCCTCGTCCACCATGCGGTCGATGGCCTGGACCTGGCCGATAATCTTGCGCAGGCGGCGGTGGAGGTTGTCGGCGTCCATACACTGTCTCATAGGGGCTCACCTCGTATCAAATCTTATGTCTACACTATCACATGGACGCAAAAAAGTCAAAATACTCCGGGGGCAAGGCCCCCGGAGTATTTTGGGTCATTCGCTCGCGGTATCAGTACTGGTGTCCGTACTGGCATCGCTGCTGGTATCCGTGCTGGTGTCGGTATCGGTCTCCTCCTCGGTCTCCTCTACCGCGGTCAGATTGTCCACGGTCATGGAGAACAGGGAGCCGATCTCATTGGTGGGGATGAGGTAGATGATGGGGTCGTCGTCCAGCATGGCGTAGTAGCTCTCGCCGCCCTCGGCCAGAGCGCCCAGGGTGAGGGTCATGGTCTTCTCCTCGTCGCCGTCGGTGTACACCACGGTGAGTACCCCAACGGGGGTATCCAGACCGCAGTCGGTGCGGGTCTGGGCCTGTTTGTGGTAGTCGTAGCAGTCGGAGAAGGCCAGCTCAGACAGCTGAGCCATGAGGCTGATGAAGGTAGTGTTGTCCTCGGACACAGTCTGGCCGTCCACCTTCCAGAGGATAGTGGTCTCCTCTTCGCTGGAATCGGAACTGGTGTCCGTGCTGGAATCTGCACTGGAGTCAGAGCTGGAGTCCTCGGCAGGTTCGCTCTCGGTCTCTTCCTTCACCAGAGTGACGGTACTATCCCCGCTGGTCCAGGTGACGGACTGAATGTTGTCCTCACTGATGCTGGGGAATTCGGCCAGGGCGATCAGCTCATCCACCTGGATGTCCAGGGCGGTGGGCAGGGTACTGGCAATGGTGTAAACCGTGTCGCTCCCATCCAACTTGGCGTAGTAGTCGCCGCTGTCTAGGGTGCTGCCGATGAGCAGCTTCACCTGGGTCCCATCCTCATCGGTGAGATTGACCTCCATGGTGGGCTCATCCAGGCCGTAGGAGGACAGGTCCTCCGGGTCGGCGATGGTGCGCACCGCCGCCAGCTTGCCCGCCTGGTCCGCCAGGTCGTCCAGGGCATCCTGATCGGTGGGGAAGTCGCTGTCGTCATCCCGAGTCCAGCCCTCCTCCCCCTTGGTGAAGGCGAAGCCGCCGTACTGGTTGGTGACGGACAGGGCGGTGGGGTCGCTGAGCTGGGTGATATAGACGGTATCGTCCGCCTCGCTCTGGCTCTCGTTCCAGGCCCGCAGCCCCAGATAGCCAGCCCCGCATACCACAACGATCACGGCTAGGGTAATGAGTGTCTTTGCTTGTTTTGTCATAGCTTTCTCCGTTTCAGCCAGAACACGAAGCCGCACAGCAGGATACCCACCGGCAGGATAATGAGGTAGGTGGTGCTCCACAGGCCGGGGTTCTGAATGGTGTTGTAGGTGGTCTCCAGGCTCTTGGAGGGGATGGACATGGTGCTGGTATCGTCAAAGGTGGCGGTCAGTGCGTTCATAAACAGGGTCTGGTTGACCAGGCTGGGATTCTGAGAGATGACCTGGCCGCTGAGCAGGGAGGAGCTGCCGAACACGGTCAGCCGCCCGCCGTCGGAGCCGTCGGCCACTGCGCCCAGAATATAGGTCCCCTGGGTCTGCTGGTCATCCTCGGTCACTGCCAGGGCCTGACCGGTGGTGGATAGGAAGGTGGTGATGGTCCAGTCCTCATCGGTGCCGGGTTCCAGGGCCTCAAAGCCCCGGGAGTTGGTGAGCAGGGTCAGAGAGCTGCTGTCACAGCCGTCGGTGACGGGGCTGTAGGTGGACAGCACGCCGCAGATGGCAAAGGCAGAGCCCAGCTGGGGATAGTAGCTGCCCGGGTCGGCAATGTAGCCGTCCACCAGCTTCAGGCCCCGGCCCTCCAGCAGGCCCTCCCAGTTGGGCATGGAGGTGAGGGTCTCGCCGGGCAGGAACACCATGTGGCCGCCGCCGGCCAGATACTCCTCCAGCAGGGTGCGCTCACTCTCGGACAGGTCAGTGGAGGGGGCATTGACCACCAGCACGTCGCAGTCCTCCGGCACGCCGCCCTCCAGGGCGGGGCTGACGCTCTCCAGATTCAGGTTGGCCTTCTCAATGGCGGAGACAATGGGGTCAGACAGGTCCTCCTCCCCGTGTCCGGTGACGGTGTAGACGGTGTGGTTGGCGTCGCTGGTCACATAGTCCACCGCCGAGGTGAGCTGACCTTCCGCGTCGAAGGTACTCTCACTCATGGAGAAGTAGTTGGTGTAGGAGTAGGTGATGATCTCGTCAAAGGAGATGGCCCGGGACTTGCCGGTCTCCTCGCACAGCACCACCACGCTGTCGCTGTCGGCGTCATACTGGCTGGCCTGCTGGGGGTGGGCCACCGGGTCCACATAGCTCAGGGACAGGTGGGAGGACAGGGCCACATACCGGTCCAGGAACTTCTCGATGCGGGCATCCGTGGTTCCATCCTCCGCCAGCACTACGATCTGCACGTCCTGCTCCAGGCCGGAGAGGAAGTCCTTGGAGGTGTCGGTAATTTCATACAGGCTGTTGTCGGTGAGGTCAAACTCCTTCCAGTTGGAGGGGAGCTGTCCCATCATCAGGTTCACCAAAACCACCACCGCCAGCACGCCGGCGGTCACGCCCGCCAGATAGCCTCCCTGGCGCAGGGAGCGGGAAAATTTTGCTTTGTTCTTCATGTGTTCCACCTCCCGTTAAGACCAGCGGCGCTTCTGCATTCCCTGGATGGTAAGGAACACAAACAGCCCCGCCAAAGACAGGTAGAGCACCAGGCCCCCCAGGTCAAATACGCTGTACTGCACAAAGTTATTGAAGGTCTGCGTGAAGGAGAAGGCAGACAGCAGGTCCCCCAGGGCGGAGGGCAGAAAACCGGTCAGGCTGTCCCACAGGTACAGGATGAGCAGCACGGCAAAGGTGCTCACGGCCGCAATGATCTGGCTCTCCGTGAGAGAGGAGAGGAACATGCCTATGGCCAGAAACACGCAGCCCATTAGGAAAAAGGCAAAGAGAGAGGCGTAGTCGGACAGCAGCCGGGCCTCCCCGTTCATGGCGATGATCAGGGGACAGAAGGCCATGAGGGCCACCGGGATGAGGAAGATGGTGACCATAGCGAAGTATTTGCCCAGCACCATCCCGGTGAGGGTGACGGGGGAGGTGAGCAGCAGTTGGTCGGTGCGGCTGTGGCGCTCCTCCGCCATGGACTTCATGGTCAGCAGGGGGATGGCAAAGAGCAGGATGCTGGTCAGGCTATACAGGGTATAAGAGAACTGGGGCAGGCCGTTATAGAGGTTATAGGCCATAAAATACAGGCCGGTAAAGAAGATGAGCACCGCCACGAACACATAGCCGATCATGGAATTAAAATAGGAGCTCAGCTCCCGCTTATAGATGGCTGTCATTGCTCTGCCTCCTTCTCTTCCTTGCTCTGAGCCTGGCCCGTCTCTCCGGGCTCCTGCTCCACATCATCGGAGGTGAGTTTAAGGAAGATGTCCTCCAGAGTCAGGGTATCCCGGCGCAGTTCCAGCAGGGGCAGCCCCTGACGGGCGCAGGTCTGGAATACCGCCTCCCGCAGGTCCTGGTCCGGCGTGCTCTCCAGGCGGAAGGCGCAGCAGTTTGCCTCGGGACAGTCATGCTGGGTGAGAGAGGTGATGCCGGAGAGCAGGGCCAGCTGGGACTGGACCGCCTCCCCCTCTCCCCGGACGACGATCTCCAGGGCGGGGTTGCCGGACAGGGAGCGCTCCAGCTCGGCCGGCTCGCCGGCGGCCACCTTTTTCCCGTGGTGGATGATGAGCAGGTGGTCGCACACCTCCTGCACCTCGGAGAGGATGTGGGAGCTGAGGATGACGGTGTGCTCCTGAGCCAGCTGGCGGATGAGGGTACGCATCTCCAAAATCTGCTTGGGGTCCAGGCCCACGGTGGGCTCATCCAAAATCAGCACCTTGGGGAAGCCCAGCAGCGCCTGGGCCAGGCCCACACGCTGGCGGTAGCCCTTGGACAGGTTGCGGATGAGGCGGCCCAGCACCTGGTCCACCCCGGTCATCCCGGCTACCCGGTCCACCTGGGCCTCCCGCTCACTCTTAGGCACCTTTTTCAGTTGGGCTGCGAAGCGTAAATACTCCTCCACCGTCATATCCATGTAGAGAGGGGGCAGCTCGGGCAGATAGCCAATACACCGCTTGGCCTTCTCCGGCTCCTTGGTGACGCTGAACCCGTCCACCAGGATCTCCCCGGAGGTGGGGCCCAGATAGCCGGTCATCAGGTTCATGGTAGTGGACTTGCCCGCGCCGTTTGGCCCCAAAAAGCCAAAAATCTGGCCGTCAGGCACGGTAAAGCTGAGGTGATCCACCGCCAGGCGATTGCCGTACTGTTTGACCAGATCACGCACTTCGATCAAAACACAGACCTCCTTGCTGTTGTTGAATCGCAACCATGTTACCCCATAGACCTGAAACTTTCCTGAAAGAGTGGTAAACATTTTGTGAAAGCACCTGGGAGCACAGGAAGAATCTGTCTTGTGCCCCAGAGAACAGCAAGGTATAATGGACGCAAAGGAGGAATGTCCCATGTATGGTAAGCGAATGTTCTCCCTTCTGTTGAGCGGCGCGCTCCTGTTCACCCTGACCGCCTGTGGACCTAAGCAGGCGCCTCCCGCCTCCTCTTCGGAGCCCCCCGACACGTCGGTGCTGGCTCCCGTGGAGCCCGACCCGGAGCCCGTTCTCCCCTATGTGAACCCTCTCACCGGGGAGGGCTGCGCCCAGGACATCAGCCAAAACCGGCCGGTGGCCATCATGCTCAACAACCTGAAAAAAGCCCTGCCCCAGCTGGGAGTGTCCCAGGCGGACATCATCTATGAGGCCCTGGCCGAGGGTGGCATCACCCGGATGCTGGGGGTATTCCAGTCGGTGGAGGATGTGGGGGACATCGGCTCGGTGCGCTCCGCCCGGGACTACTACGTCTCCCTGGCCCTGGGCCACGACGCCATCTTCCTCCACGCCGGAGGCAGCCCAGGGGCTTACACCGCCATCGACAACTGGGGGGTAGCCGCCTTCGACTGCGTCAACGGCCCCTACGAGGGCACCCTATTCTGGCGGGACCAGCAGCGGCGGAAAAACATGGGACTGGAGCACAGTGTGCTCACCTCGGGGGACACCATCCAGGAGCTGCTCCCCTCCTACTCCTGGCTGCGCCTGGAGCACAAGGAGGGCTACACCTATCCTCAAACCTTCCTGGAGGAGGGCCAGAAGGCCCAGGGGGAGAGTGCCCAGAGTGTGACCATCACCTTCTCCACCTATAAAACCGGCGTGTTTACTTACGACCCCGACAGCGGGCTCTACCTGGTGTCGGAATATGGACAGCCCTACGTGGACGGCAACACCGGGGAGCAGGTAGGAGTAAAGAATGTACTGGTGCTGCGCACCAGCGTGTCCAACCTGGAGGGAGACGACGCGGGGCGGCAGGCCATCCGCACCACCGGCACCGGGGAGGGCCTGTTCTTCTGTGACGGCACGGTGCAGGAAATCACCTGGTCCAAGGAGAAAAACTCCAGCCCCCTCACCTACTACACCGCCGACGGCCAGCCCCTCAAGCTGGGCGTTGGCAAGAGCTACGTGAACCTGGTGAGCAAATCCACCCCCGTGGAGGTGGCCTGATGGACTTTTACCAGTTTTCTACCCCTCTGGGCGCCATGGCTTTGGCCAGTGAGGGAGATTTTATCACCCATCTGTACCTCCCCTCCTACCCCACACCCCGGCTCAGTTCCCACCCCACGCCCCTGCTGCTGGAGGGGGAGCGGCAGCTGTTGGAGTACCTGGGCGGCCAGCGGAAAACCTTTGACCTGCCCCTAAATCCCCAGGGCACCCCCTTCCAAAAGCGGGTGTGGCAGGCTCTGGAGGCCATTCCCTGGGGGGATCTCCGCTCCTACCGGGACATTGCCCAGGCAGTGGACTGCCCCCGGGGGTTCCGGGCGGTGGGCATGGCCAACCACCATAACCCCATTCCCATCTTCATCCCCTGCCACCGAGTGGTGGGGGCGGACGGCTCCCTCACCGGCTACGGCGGCGGGCTGGAGCTGAAAAAGGCCCTCCTGGCTCTGGAGGGACACCACTTCTAAATATCACAAAACCCCGGC
>CAJLCG010000039.1 GCA_905205085.1 uncultured Oscillospiraceae bacterium | reverse complement strand
ATCCAGTACGCCGAGTTCAACACCAAGAGCGACTACTGCCAGTGCTGCGGCTACGACGGGGAGATCATGATCAACGACGACTTCCAGTGGGAGTGCCCGGTGTGCCACAACAAGGACCAGAACAAGATGAACGTCACCCGCCGCACCTGCGGATATTTGGGGGAGAATTACTGGAATGTGGGCAAGACGAAGGAGATCAAGTCCCGCGTCCTGCATCTGTAACCTACTTTTCTTGAAAGAAAAGTAGGCAAAAGAACTTCCTGCAAAGCTGCGCTTTGCCTCTCCGTGCCCTCCGGCCGCTGCACGGCTGGAGGGCACGGTATTTTTAAAGAAAATCATCTTTATGTTTCCGCCTGCGGCGGAAATGCTGTGAGGCTGTGAAAGATATGAACTATGCTGACATCCGGCCCATCGACGTGGCCAACGGCCCGGGTATCCGGGTCTCTCTGTTTGTTTCCGGCTGCACCCACGCCTGTCCGGAGTGCTTTAACCCCGAGGCCTGGGACTTCCAGTACGGAAATCCCTTCGGTCCGGAGCAGGTGGAGGAGATCCTCACCGCGCTGGGCAAGTCCTATGTGCGGGGGCTCTCCCTGCTGGGGGGCGAGCCCTTCCACCCCAACAATCAGAAAACGGTGCTGGAGCTGGTGGAGAAGGTCCGGGAGCAGTATCCGGAGAAGGATATCTGGTGCTATACTGGCTACCTCTTTGAGGACCTGGCTGCCGGAAAGGTGGGGGACTATGGCCGCGCTCTGCTGGAGCAGCTGGATGTGCTGGTGGATGGGCCCTTTGTTATTGCCCAGAAAAATTTGAGTCTGCGCTTCCGTGGCTCTTCCAACCAGCGGATTTTGGAGGTCGGCCCCTCTTTGGAGCAGGGACAGCCGGTGCTGTGGGACGAGACGACAGTAGAATAAAAAGACCGCGCTTCCTTCAAGATAGAGGGAAGCGCGGTTTTTCTTTGCTTATGATTTGGAAACTTCCGGATGGGCACCCTCCACCTCTTTGTGGGAGTTGGCCCGAACCAGAGCAAAGGCCTTCTTCCGTACCACCAGGAAGAAAATGATGTGTACCGCTCCGGTGACAATCCAGGAGATGGGGTAGGAGATGTACAGATTCTCCGGTGTGCGGTCCACCTGGAAGATGGTAAAGATCCACACGATTCGCAGGCCGCAGGCGCCGATCAGAGAGACGATCATGGGACCAACCGAGTAGCCAAGGCCACGCAGGCTGCCCACCATGGTGTCCATGATGCCGCACAGGGCATAAGTCCGGGCGATGTAGCCCAGGCGGACGATACCCTGCTGGATTACGTCCTCCTCGCCGGGAGCATAGATGCTCACCAGAGGATGGCCGAACAAATAGGCCAGGTTGCCCAGCACCACGCCGGTAATGATGACAAAGGTTTGGCAGTAGATAAGGCTTTTGTCTACCCGCTTGCACTCGCCAGCGCCGTAGTTCTGGCCGGTGAAGGTGAGGTTGGTCTGGTAGAAGGCGTTCATGGCCTGGTAGACAAAGTTTTCGATGTTGGCGGAGGCGGCGGAGCCGGCCACCACCGTGGAGCCGAAGGAGTTGATGGAGGACTGGATGAGCACGTTGGACAGGGAGAAGACAATGCCCTGGAAGCCGGCCGGCAGGCCAATTTCCATGATCTGGCCCAGAATGTGCCGGTCAATGTGCATTTCACGCAGGTTCAGGCGCAGGGGGCCGTCCTCGTGGCTGAGGCACATCAGGACAAGTCCGGCCGAGATGTACTGAGAGATAGTGGTGGCCATGGCTACGCCGGCCACACCCATGCCCATCAGGATAACAGACACCAGGTTCAGTATTACATTTACCACGCCGGCAATGATCAGGTAGAACAACGGACGTTGGGTATCGCCCTGGGCACGAAGAATAGCTGCGCCGAAGTTGTAGGCCATGGTGGCAGGCATACCCAGGAAGTAGATGCGCAGATAGAGGGTGGACAGATTGATTACGTCCTCCGGGGAGGACATCCAGACCAGCAGCTGGTGGGACATGATGGCACCAAACACCGCCAGCACTGCGCCGCTGACCAGAGCCATGAGGATGGAGGTATGTACCGCCTTGCTCACCATATCGTGGCGCTTGCCGCCCAAATTTCGGGCTACTACCACGTTGGTGCCTACAGACAGGCCCACAAACAGGGCGATCAGCAGGTTAATGAGGGAGGTGGTGGAGCCCACAGCGGCCAGGGACTCTTTGCCCGCGAAACGGCCCACCACGATGACGTCTGCGGCGTTAAACAACAGCTGGAGAATACTGGATGCCATAAGAGGGATGGCGAACTTTAAGATCTTATCTGCAAGTGAGCCATGGCACATGTCCATCTGATGGCGCGGTTTGCCTAACATGGTGCAATCGTCCTTTCTTCCTGCCCTCACGCTGCAGGTTAATATTTTGGCTAGTTTGGCTACATTATAGCATGTCAAACCGGAGCGTGTGAAGAGAAATTCACAAAATAAAAAACCGGGAGGAACGCTGTACACAACCGGTTTCGTCCCAACCGGACAAGAGTACATCATACAACAAATAGGTTTTGGAATCAATAGCAAAACAAACAGGCATGGAGAGGAAAAAGACCTCTTTCCATGCCTGTTTTTGTGTACGTATGCCAAAGTCAAGGTTGTGTGGGGCTGGATTGTGCAATGACCAACAAGTCACCTGCCAGGATGACGGTGTCGCCGCCGGGGATGATGGTATCCAGCCCACGTTTGATGAGAATAACCAGAGTGTGGTTGGGCAGATGGAGATGGCGCAGCTGCTTTCCCTGCCAGCGATGGCCCCGGTCCACAGCTACCTCCTGTAAGGAGAGCTGTTCCCGGTCCTCAAAGCCCCGTGCAGCGATGACCAGCAAGTCGCCGGCCAGCAGCAGGGTGTCACCCTGGGGCACAATATTTTGGCCTCCGCGGGCAATCATGACGACCAACAGATCGTTGGGGAGCAGCAGATCTTTTAATGATTGTCCTGTCCAGGGATGGGTCGGGTCCAGATGTACCTTGATGAAGTCAATGCTGCTCTCCTCCTGATAATCGTTGAAAGTCTTGCCCACGTCACCGGCGTGGTCAATCATAGATAGGTGGGAGGAGACCCAGGGCAGCAGTGTTCCCTGAATGGAGATGGACAGCAGGACGATACAAAATACCAGGTTAAACAGGTGATAGTGGGTGGAAGCGCCGCCCAGTACCGCCATGATGGCAAACACAATGGAAGCTACGCCCCGCAGTCCCGCCCAAGAGACCACACCAATCTGTCCCAGGGAGGAGCGGAAGGGGAGTAGCAACAGCCCCACTACAGCGGGACGGGCAATGAGGGTAAGGAAGGCAGTGATGGCCAGCGCGGGGAGGAGCACGGCGGGCAATTCCACCGGCGTGACCAGCAGTCCCAGCAGGAAGAAAATAAGTACCTGACACACATGGGTAATCACATCAAAGAAGTGAACCATGTATCGTTTCTGAGGCAAGCTGCACCGCCCCAGCCAGATGCCGCACAGGTAGACGCTCAGGTAACCGTTTCCGCCCAGTACAGAGGGCAGAGCATAAGCGGTAATGGCCATGGAAAAGATGAAAATGGTCTGGTTCTGGTCGGATTGGAAGGTGCCCCGACCCAAGATCCAGGCGGCCAGACGTCCCAGCAGCAGGCCGCCCGCAATTCCCAGGGCGATCTGCTGGAGCAGCAGCAGGGGAACTGAAATCTCCTGTCCAGTGAGCACTGCCACTGCCACGGAGGTGAGCATATAGGAGATGGGGTCATTGGAGCCTGACTCAATCTCCAGCAGGGAGTCGGTGTGTTCCTTGAGGGCCAGTTTTTTGGTGCGCAGGATGTTGAACACCGAGGCAGCGTCGGTGGAGGAGATGACAGAACCGATCAGCAGACTCTCCGCCCAGGACAAATCAAACGCCAGGTGGACAAAGACTGCCACACTGCCCGCAGTACAAGCTACACCCAGAGTAGACAGCACCACCGACTGGACTGCCACCGGACGGGCGGCAGACAGGTTGGTGCCAAAGCCGCCGTAAAACATGATGAAGATGAGACTGACTGAACAGATGGAATTTACTGCCACATAGTCATCAAACTGAATGTGCAGCAGACCATTTTCACCAAAACACATGCCCAGTGCCATGAACACAAGAAGGGAGGGAACGGCCAGCTTTTCCACCCAGCGATTCATAAGGATACAAATGAGAATAACAGCTCCAACAAGTAAAAGGGCGCGATCCATTATCTACCTCCTTAAAAACAATAACATAATTATAATAGCATAAATATGGGATAAAATCCGGGAAAAACAAAAGAAATGCGTTAAGAAAATGTAAAGAGGAGCGCTTTGCGCTCCTCTTTTTTATAATGAAAGATAGACAGGATGTCAGGGGGTAACAGCCCATACCCGAGCAGGCAGACCGGTGGCTCCGGTGATCCGGGGGAAGGATACCGCTACCACAGCTCCGGCGGGGGCTACCTGGTCCAGGTTGCGCAGCAGCTCCACCTGAATCTTGCCATGACTGAGCACATACCGCTCACAGGCCAGGTCGCCGGCCTGGGCCGCCAGGGTGGAGGCGTCAGTGTCAATGGTCTCATGTCCATTGGCAGCGGCGGAGCGGGTCTCGTAGATATACTTCAGGGCATCCATAGACCAGCCGGGGGTGTGCTCGCCGCCCTCGGCGTCAAAGTTGGACAGGGCGTCCATGCTGGGCCAGCGCTTGCTCCAATCGGTGCGCAGAGCCACAAAGGCCCCCTCAGGGATGGGACCGTACTTGGCCTCGTAGTCCAGAATATCCTGAACCGTTACCGCATAGTGTACGTCCTTAGCCACCTTGTCGGACACGTCGATGACGCACAGGGGGAAGACCAGATGCTCCACACCGTAGGCCTCAGAGGAGACGCCCTCTTTGTCAAAGTGGCTGGGGAAGTCAATGTGGGTACCGAACTGACCGGGGAAGCGGAAGGTCTGGATAAGGCAGTCCAGCATGGGGTTGCCCCAGTCGTACACCGTTTTGCACAGCTCCACCGAGCCCTCAGGAATGCCGGCCCAGAAGGGGCTGTCGTTGTCCAGGGGGTGGGACAGCTCCACCCATTTGTACTCTTTGGCCCGCTTCAGGCCCTCCCAAAGTTCGTACATAAGCAACACTCCTTAACATGTGGTGAAATGGGATCTAAGTCCGGCGAAGCAGACAAATCTGCATCGTGCTGTTATTGTATCATATCCTGTGCTGCTGTGAAAATATAAAATATATATTGTAACGGAAAGTTAGATATATTGTAACAGAAAGTTGGTTGTTTCCCATGGTTCCATTCGATAAAATAGAAATGGAAAACGCGGTGTGAGAATGGAACGTTCCTTTTATGGACAAGGCCAAAGAACAGGAGGTGCAAGCCAATGAAACGGGTTCTGGCCGTACTGATGTTGGTTGCTCTGATATTGTGTGCCGGGTGCGGCGGCAAGACAGAGACCACCGAGGAGAAGCTGAAGCAGCAGCTGCCTGAGCTTTTGGAGAACGAACTGGAGATCGAGGGGATCTATCGGGGAGGGGGGCTGACCACAGAGAATGCTACCTATACCCCCGATGAGAACGGACAGTGCTTTGTTCGGGTGACCGACGAGGACTACCCCACCGTTGCTGTGCTGAAAGAAAAGACTGAGCAGGTCTTTACGCCGGCCTATGCGGAGGAGAACCTCTATGTGTATGCCTTTTCCGGGGACTGGCCCCGCTACAAGGACATCGATGGGGCGCTTCATATGGACGTCAATCAGGGCGGCGGCCTGGACCGGGAGTGGAACACGGCAGAGTTTCAGATCCTGGAAGAGAAGGAAGATGGGGTCTTGGTACAGGTGGAGTACATGACCTACGGGAGCCGATACTTGGCAGAGATGACTCTCGTTCCCCAGGAGGATGGAACATACCGCATTGACACCTTTACATATGGAATCGAAGCGAAATAAAGAAAGGAGCCCTGCCGGGGTATATCCGGTAGGGCTCCTGGTTTATGCGCATCAATATAATTAAGGTAGGGCGCGGACAAAGAGAAGAACGGTCTCCACATGGGCAGTGCGGGGGAAGAGGTCCACGGCCTGGACCTTCACCGCCCGGTAGCCCAGCTCCTCCAGACGTTTGGCGTCCCGGGCCAGAGTGGCCGGGTCGCAGGAGACGTAGACGATGCGCTCCGGGGCCATGGAGGCCAGAATGGCGGGTACCTCGGGGGCCAAGCCCTTTCGGGGCGGGTCCACGCAGATCACCTGGGGCCGTACTCCTTCTTGGGCCAGCTGGGCAGCCACCGCTCCCGCGTCGCCGCAGAAGAAGCGGGTGTTTTCCACTTTGTTGCGCGCTGCATTGGCTTTGGCATCTTCAATGGCCTGGGGGACGATTTCCGCTCCGATGACCTGCCCGGCCTTCTGGGCCAGGGCCAGAGAGATGGTGCCGATGCCGCAATACAGGTCCAGCACGGTCTCCTGCCCGGTGAGGGCGGCGAAGTCCACCGCCTGGGCGTAGAGCCGCTGGGTCTGGGCCCAGTTGATCTGGAAGAAGGAGGGGACGGACAGCCGGAAGGTCATGCCGCACAGGGTCTCCTCCAGAAAATCCTGGCCCCACAGGGTGCGGTACTCCGGGCCCAGAATCACGTTGGTGTCCGCCTGGTTCACATTGAGGACCAGGCCAATGAGTCCCGGCTCCGCCGCCCGGAGAGCATCCACCAGCTCCGGTACCTGGGGCAGTTTTTTTCCGTTAGCTACCACACAGCACAAAGACTGCCCCGCCTGGTTGGTGCGCACATAGAGGTGGCGGATGAGGCCCTGGCAGGTTCCCTCGTCATAGGCGGGCACCGACCACTGCTCCATCCAGGCCTTGAAGGCCTCTCGCAGCCGGGTCACCGCCAGAGGCTGAAGGGGGCAGTCGGCCACATCCAGCACGTCATGGCTCCGGGGACGGAAGTAGCCGATGGACAGGCCGTTTTTTCCTTGGGCCACGGGGAGCTGTACTTTGTTGCGGTAGCGCAGCGGGTCCTCCGCCCCCAGCACCGGGGGCAGCTCCAGGTCCAGCCCTCCCAGTCGTCGCAGGGCGTCGTTCACCCGGTCCCACTTGGCGGAGAGCTCCTCCTCGTAGGTCATGTGGCGGTACTGGCAGCCCCCGCACTTGCCGCTGATGGGGCAGTCGGGTTCCACTCGAGCGGGGGAGGGGGTGAGCAGCTTGACCCCGCGGCCCCAGGCAATGTTCTTTTGTACCTTTAATAGCTGTACCGTCCAGTCCTCCCCACGGATGGTACCGGGGATAAAGACCACCCGGCCCTCCAGCCGGGCCACGCCGAAGCCCTGGGCGGTGTAGCTGTCGATGTGCAGATCATGCAATGAATTTTTCTTCCAGTCGGCCATGAGGCGCCTCCCAAGTGTTTGTTTTTCTCATCATACCATGCCTTGCCCGGCTGCGTAAAGACAAAAAAGCCCCGCCGGTTTTCCACCGGCGGGGCTTTATTTGTGGAAAGTTACATGGCGCTGTGGAAGGTGCGCTGGATGACCTCCAGCTGCTGCTCCCGGCTCAGGCGGTTGAAGTTCACCGCGTAGCCGGAGACGCGGATGGTGAGGCTGGGGTACTTCTCGGGGTGGTCCATGGCGTCCAGCAGGGTCTCCCGGTGCAGCACGTTCACGTTCAGGTGGTGGGCTCCCTGGACAAAGTAGCCGTCCAGGATGGCCACCAGGTTGGCCCGGCGCTGGTCCTCATCCTTGCCCAGGGCCTCGGGGACGATGGAGAAGGTGTTGGACACGCCGTCCTGGCACACGGCTCGGTAGGGGATCTTGGCCACCGAGTTGAGGGAGGCCAGAGCGCCGTTCACGTCCCGGCCGTGCATGGGGTTGGCGCCGGGGGCGAAGGGCTCGCCCGCCTTGCGGCCGTCGGGGGTGGCGCCGGTCTTCTTGCCGTACATCACGTTGGAGGTGATGGTGAGGGCGGAGAGGGTATGGATGGCGTTGCGGTACAGGGGGTGCTTTTTCAGCTCGGCGGAGAAGTAGGAGACGATCTCCACGGCGATGTCGTCTACCCGGTCGTCATCGTTGCCGTACTTGGGAAAGTCACCCTCGATGGCAAAGTCCACGGCCACGCCCTGCTCGTTGCGGATGGGCCGCACCTTGCCAAACTTGATGGCGGACAGGGAGTCAGCGGCAATGGACAGACCGGCCACGCCGAAGGCGGCCAGCCGCTCCACCAGGGTGTCGTGGAGGGCCATCTGGCTGCTCTCGTAGGCGTACTTGTCGTGCATGTAGTGGATGATGTTGATGGTATCTACGTAGAGCTCGGCCACATAGGAGAGTACCTTTTTATAATTGGCCAGCACCTTGGGGTAGTCCAGCACCTCGTCCATGTCGTGCTCAATGCCGGGGACGATGACGCCGCCCTTCTTCTCGTCCACGCCGCCGTTGATGGCGTAGAGCAGGCTCTTGGCCAGGTTGGCCCGGGCGCCGAAGAACTGCATCTGCTTGCCCACCGCCATGGCGGACACACAGCAGGCGATGCAGTAGTCGTCGCCGTACATGGGACGCATCAGCTCGTCGCTCTCATACTGGATGGAGTCGGTGGCAATGCTCATCTTGGAGCAGTAGTCCTTAAAGCCCTGGGGCAGGTCCTTGCTCCAGAGGACGGTGAGGTTGGGCTCGGGGGCAGTACCCAGGTTGGTGAGGGTGTGGAGCATGCGGAAGGAGTTCTTGGTGACCAGAGTGCGGCCGTCGATGCCCATGCCGCCGATGGACTCGGTGACCCAGGTGGGGTCGCCGCCGAAGAGCTCATTATACTCGGGGGTGCGCAGGTGGCGCACCAGACGCAGCTTGATGACAAACTGGTCGATAAGCTCCTGGGCGCCCTGCTCGTCCAGTACACCGTTGTCCAGGTCACGCTGGATGTAAATGTCCAGGAAGGTAGAGACGCGGCCCAGGGAGGTGGCGGCGCCGTTGTTTTCCTTGATGCCCGCCAGATAGGCCATGTACAGGTTCTGCACCGCCTCATGGGCGTTCTCCGCGGGGCGGGTGATGTCGCAGCCGTACTTGCTGGCCATGGAGGCCATCTCCTTCAGGGCGCGGATCTGCATCTGGACCTCCTCACGCAGGCGGATGCGCTCATCGGTCATGGGGCCGTCCAGCATATCCAGGTCCTTCTGCTTCTCCTCGATGAGGAAGTCAGTGCCGTACAGGGGAACGCGGCGGTAGTCGCCCACGATGCGGCCGCGGCCATAGGCGTCGGGCAGACCGGTGAGCAGACCAGCGTGGCGGGCATCCCGGGTGCGCTTGGGGTAGGCGTCAAACACGCCCTCGTTGTGGGTCTTGCGGTAGAGGCGGAAGTGGCGCTCGATCTCCGGATTGAGCTGGTAGCCGTACTGCTCCAGGGCGGAGACAGCGTTGCGGATGCCGCCGAAGGGGTTGACGATGCGCTTGAGGGGGGCGTCGGTCTGGAGACCCACGATGACCTCGTTGTCCTGGTCAATGTAGCCGGGGGCGAAGTTGTCGATGCCGGAGACGGCGTTGGTCTCCACGTCGATGATCCCCTTCTGGATCTCCTCCAGGATCAGGGCCTCCGCCTTCTCCCACACCTTGGCGGTCTTGGGGGAGATGGGGGCCAGGAAGTCGTCCCCTCCCTGATAGGGGGTATAGTTTTTCTGAATGAAGTTGCGCACATTCACCAGGTGGCGCCACTCGCCGGTGCGAAATCCCTTCCAAGCAGTGCAGTTGACGTCGATGCTCATAGCTCCCATTCCTTTCTTAGTTGTTGGTGTTCCGGCAGCAGGTTTCATTGAGCTGCCGGTTCCAGGTTTCCAGTTTTGTCTTGTCCATGGGGGGCACCCCTTCCAGCGGGTAGGGAATGCCCAGAGTTTGATACTTGTGAACGCCCAGGGTGTGGTAGGGGAGAAGCTCCACCTTTTCCACCCGGGGCAGGGTGGCGATGTATTCGCTAAGGGAAGTCAGATGTTCCGGGCTGTCAGTGAGCCCGGGGACCACCACGTGGCGCACCCACATGGGGACATTTGCTTTTCGTACCGCCTCCACAAAGGCCAGGGTGCGGTCTATCTCCAGGCTGGTGATCTTCCGGTAGCCATCTCTCTGGTGGTGCTTGACATCGTAGAGTACCAGGTCGGTGTATTTGAGAATGTCCTCGTAGTCGCCTCGGCCCACGCCGGAGGTGTCGATGCAGGTGTGTACGCCTTCGGCCTTGAGAAGCTTGAGGCACTCCAGCAGAAAGTCGGGCTGCCCAAGAGGTTCGCCGCCGGAGAAGGTGACACCTCCGCCGGAGGGGTCAAAATAGGGACGGAAACGGAGCAGCCGCTTCACCAGGGCCTCGGGGGTGGTCTCCTGGCCGCCGGAGAAGGACTGGGTGTCCGGGTTGTGGCAGTAGAGACAGCGGAGGGGACAGCCCTGGAGAAAGACCACGGAGCGCACCCCGGGGCCGTCCACCAGGCCCATGCTCTCCAGGGAATGGATGAATCCGGTCATGGAAAACACTTCCTTTCCGCCCCAAAAGGGCAAAAAAGGGCGCAAAAAAGCCGCCCTTCCGGGCCACTTTTCGGCGCCCAGACGGTCGGCATCATGACGATCATACTCCCCGTGGTTTCCCCCACTTCCGTCAGTCATATGATCCGTCCTCAGGATAACAAAAGGCCGCCGTCCCTGTCAAGGGGGCGGCGGCCTTTTTTGTGTTTTCATCGAAACTGCACAAAATTACTTGGCAGCTTTCTTGCTCATGTGGCAGATATTGACCACGGTGCCCGACAGGGCAAACAGGGCGATGGCGTTGGGGATGACCATGAGGTTGTTGAACATGTCGGTGAGCTCCCACACCAGGTCGTTGGACATCAGAGTGCCCAGGAAGATAAACACCAGGGCAATGACGGAATAGACCGGGGCAGCCTTTTTGCCGAAGAGGTAGACAATGTTGATCTTACCGAACATGTTCCAGCTCAGTACCGTGGAGAAGGCGAAGAAGAACAGGCAAACAGCTACGAACATGGCGCCGGCCTGGGTGCCGAACACGGTGCCGAAGGCGGTCTGGGCCAGGTTGGTCTTGTTGATGGTTTGAGCCACCTCCTCGGTGTAGCCCTGGGCCAGGATTCCGCCGGGGGTGTACAGGGTGGAGATGACCACCAGAGCATTGAGGGTCAGCACGATAAAGGTGTCGATGAACACGCTGACCATGGCGACCACGCCCTGGTCGTGGGGGTCCTTCACGTTGGCCTGGGCGTGAGCGTGGGGGGTGGAGCCCATGCCTGCCTCGTTGGAGAACAGGCCGCGCTTAGCGCCCTGGCTGATAGCCTCTTTCAGGGCGTAGCCGAAGCCGCCGCCGATGATGGCCTGAGGCTCAAAGGCGTACTGGAAGATCATGGCGAAGGTGGCGGGGACATACTGAATGCGGATGACCAGTACGGCCAGCGCGCCCAGCAGGAAGATGGCGGCCATGACGGGGACGATCTTCTCGGTGACAGCGGCCAGACGCTGCACGCCGCCCACAAAGATAAAGCCGCAGATGATGACCAGCACCACGCCTACGATCCAGGAGGGAACGCCGAAGGCGGTCTGGAAGGTGGAGCCGATGGAGTTGGACTGAACCATACAGCCCATGAAGCCCAGAGCCAGGATGATGGCGACTGCGAAGAAAGCGGCCAGGAACTTACCGAAGGCGCCCTTAAAGGCGGTGGTGATGTAGTAGACGGGGCCGCCGTGGAAGTCGCCCTTTTCGTCGGTGATGCGGGTCTTAATGGCCAGGGTGGCCTCCGCGTAGATGGTAGCCATGCCGAAGAAGGCGATGATCCACATCCAGAAGATGGCGCCGGGGCCGCCAGCCAGAATAGCGCCGGAGCCGCCTACGATGTTACCGGTGCCCACCTGGGCGGCAATGGCGGTGGCCAGGGCCTGGAAAGAGCTCATGCCCCGCTCCTGCCGTCCGCCCCGCAGAGACAGATTGCCGAAGACCTTCTTCATACCCTCGCCGAAGCAGCGTACCTGAACAAAGCGGGTGCGGATGGAATAAAAGAGACCCACACCGATGAGCAGGAAGACCAGAATATAGCTGGACAGGTAGGTGTTGATGTTGACCACGATGGGATAAAGTGCGGCCTCCAAGGATTGCAGTGCTTCTGACATTTGTTTTCTCCCCCTAACATGCAGAACAAAAAAGACCGTGGAAGCTTCCACGGTCTATGATGGGGCGAAAACCGGCCCACAGCCGTAAAGACGGCGGGGCAGTTTGTTCGTCTCTGTCCTTTTGCCTGAGAGATTGGCGGAAATTCCGCTTTGCACCTTCGGCACTCGTGGTCGAGCTTCTCCAGAGTCACATCCACGCACAGTCCTCGTCCCCTGGGGGACACCTGAGAGTGTTACTCCTTCGGCAGGCCACTGGCCATTTTCCTGGGCGCTTCGTTTGTCCTGTTCACTTGTGAATGATACGATACCACAGCTATGGGCAACTGTCAACCCCTGGCGTACATTTATACACATGTGGCGGATTTCTTGGGGGTAGGAAGAAAGAAATTGGAGATTCTGTGAGGGAAAGTTTACAATTTGCTCTTTTTTCCGCCGAAACCTTATGGTATACTGAGACGATAATGTGCCCGGATGGTTTTCCCGGGCGGAGAGATACTATGAGTAACAACAACGAGGTGTGATCGAATATGAGTTTCCTGAAGAAAATTTTCGGCACCAGTTCTCAGCGGGAGGTCAAGGCGATTATGCCGCTGGTGGATAAGATCGAGGCGCTGGAAGAGGAATACAAAGCCCTTACCGACCAGCAGCTCCAGGCCAAGACCCCGGAGTTCCAGCAGCGCCTGAAGGACGGGGAGACCCTGGATGACATCCTGCCCGAGGCCTTCGCTGCCTGCCGGGAGGCCGCCTGGCGTGTGCTGGGTCTGCGTCCCTACCGGGTGCAGCTCATCGGCGGCATCATCCTGCACCAGGGCCGCATTGCCGAAATGAAGACCGGTGAAGGTAAAACTCTGGTGGCCACCCTGCCTGCCTACCTCAACGCGCTGGCCGGCAAGGGCGTGCATATCGTCACCGTCAACGACTACCTGGCCAAGCGTGACTCGGAGTGGATGGGCAAGGTCTACCGCTTCATGGGCCTCACCGTGGGCCTGGTGATCCACGGCGTCATGGGCCAGGCTAAGAAGGATGCCTACGCCGCCGACATCACCTACGGCACCAACAACGAGTTCGGCTTTGACTACCTGCGTGACAACATGGCTATCTACTCCCAGGAGCTGGTGCAGCGGGGCCATTATTTTGCCATCGTGGACGAGGTGGACTCCATCCTCATCGACGAGGCTCGTACCCCTCTGATCATCTCCGGCCAGGGCGAGAAGTCCACCCAGCTGTACACCGTGGTGGATCAGTTTGTCTCCAAGCTCACCTGCCAGCGTGTGGCCAAGGTGGACGAGAAAGAGGAAGAGGACGTGAACATCGACGCGGACTATATCGTGGACGAGAAGGCACGTACCGCCACCCTCACCGCCCGGGGCATCAAGAAGGCAGAGCAGGCCTTTAACATTGAGAACCTGGCCGACCCCGAGAACACCACCCTGTCCCACCACATCAACCAGGCCATCAAGGCCCGTGGCGTGATGAAGCGGGACATCGACTACGTGGTGAAGGACGGACAGGTCATCATCGTGGACGAGTTCACCGGCCGTCTCATGTTCGGCCGCCGGTATAACGAGGGCCTGCACCAGGCCATCGAGGCCAAGGAGCACGTGGAAGTGGCCAACGAGTCCAAGACTCTGGCTACCATCACCTTCCAGAACTACTTCCGCCTCTACGATAAGCTCTCCGGTATGACCGGTACGGCCATGACCGAGGAAGAGGAGTTCGGCACCATCTACGAGCTGGACATCGTGGAGATCCCCACCAATAAGCCGGTGCAGCGTATTGACCACCACGACGTGGTGTACAAGACCGAGGCGGGCAAGCTGCGGGCCGTGGTGCGCCAGATCGAGGAGTGCCACGAGAAGGGCCAGCCCGTGCTGGTGGGTACTGTGTCCATTGAGAAGTCGGAGGAGCTGTCCGACATGCTCAAGCGCAAGGGTATCAAGCACAACGTGCTGAACGCCAAGAACCACGAGAAGGAAGCCGAGATCGTGGCCCAGGCCGGTAAGCTGGGCGCGGTTACCGTGGCCACCAACATGGCCGGCCGTGGTACCGATATCATGCTGGGTGGTAACGCGGAGTTCCTGGCCAAGGCCGACCTGCGCAAGGCTGGCATGTCCGATGAACTCATCGCCGAGGCCACCGGCTACGCCGAGACCGACAACCAGGAGATCCTGGATGCCCGGAAGATGTTTGCCGACGCCGAGGCCAAGTATAAGGACGAGATCAAGGAAGAGGCGGAGAAGGTACGTGAGGTGGGCGGCCTGTTCATCCTGGGCACCGAGCGCCACGAGTCCCGCCGTATCGACAACCAGCTGCGCGGCCGTGCCGGCCGTCAGGGCGACCCCGGCGAGAGCCGCTTCTACCTGTCCCTGGAGGACGACATCATGCGTCTGTTCGGCTCCGAGCGGGTCATGGGCATGATGGAGAAGCTGGGCGTGGACGAGGACACCCCCATCGAGCAGAAGATGCTCACCAACGCCATTGAGAACGCTCAGAAGCAGGTAGAGTCCCGCAACTTCCAGACCCGTAAGAACGTGCTGCAGTATGACGACGTGATGAACACCCAGCGTGAGGTCATCTACAAGCAGCGCCGCCAGGTGCTGGACGGGGAGGACCTGCAGGCTTCTATCCAGAATATGATCCATTCCATGGTGGACAACGCCATCCAGGGCCACATGGGCGAGCAGAAGCACATGGACGCTGAGTCCTTCCGGGAGGCTACCGCTCTGTTCCACACCATGTTCCTCAAGCCCGGAGAGCTGGCCCTCACCGACGAGGAGCTGCAGAAGTACAATGAGCAGCAGCTGGTGGAGCTGGTGGAGAACCGGGCCAAGGAGGCCTATGCCGCCAAGGAGCAGGAGATCGGCTCTCCCCTCATGCGGGAACTGGAGCGGGTGCTCATGCTGCGGGTGGTAGACGAGTACTGGATGGACCAGATCGACGCCATGAACGACCTTAAGCAGGGCATCGGGCTGCGGGCCTACGCCCAGACCGACCCCGTGGTGGCCTACAAGAAGGAAGGCTACGAGATGTTCGAGCAGATGGTGGCCGCCATTCAGGAGGAGACCCTGCGCCGCCTGTTCCTGGTGCGTCTGCGCAAGGACGAGGAGGTCAAGCGGGAGCGTGTGGCCAAGATCACCAGCGAGTCGGGCGCCAGCGACGGCACCGTGCGCAAGCAGCCCCAGCGCAAGGCCATCAAGATCGGCCGCAACGATCCCTGTCCCTGCGGCTCCGGCCTGAAATGGAAAAAATGTACCTGTAAGCAGTTCCACCCGGACCAGCAATAAAAAATATTTTGCGGCGAGAGGAAACCTTTTCTCCTCTCGCCGCGTCTTTTTATAATGTGAGATCGAAATCTCCAGAAAGCAGGGGAAAGGAGAAAATTTTTGTAATAAAATTGTGACTTGTTATTTTCCTGAAACATGGTATTCTGTTTCAGGGAGGCGGATGGAATGGAGTATGACGACCTGCTGAATATGGGAACGGAACTGGGCTATCAGCTGATGTTCAGCGGTGCGGAAATCTACCGTGTAGAGGAGTCCGTATACCGTCTGCTCACTGCCTATGGACTGCAGCCCCAGGTGTTTGCCATTCCAAACTGCCTGATTGTAAGCCTGAATACCCCCCAGGGGCATCCTATCACCAGGATGCGCCGCATCCCGTCCCATGGTACCGATATTGAGCTGCTGGAGCGGTGCAACGATCTGTGCCGCCGCCTGTGCCGGGAGGTTCCCCCGGTCAAGCAGGCCAAGGAGCTGGTAGACGGTCTGAGCCAGAATAAACGGCAGTACTCCATCCGTGTGCTGCTGCTGGGCTATGTGGTAGCCGCCGGCTTTTTTGCCGCCTTTTTCAGCGGCGGTCTTTTGGACGTGATCAGTGCCGGAATCTGCGGTTTTGGCGTTGGATTTTGGATGCTGTATCTGGGCGGAAAGATGGGCTTCAACGGCTTTTTCCAAACACTCATCGGTGCGGCCATTGCGTCTTTGCTGGCGCTGCTGCTGACCCGCATCGGTGTGGGTAACAATGTGGACGCCATTACTATCGGGACCCTGATGGTGCTGGTGCCCGGTATGGCACTGACCAATGCGATGCGGGAGATCATGGCGGGAGATATTATTTCCGGCGTAAACCGCACAGCGGAGGCCATCCTCACCGCCGCAGCCATTTCGCTGGGTGTGGTGATCTCTCTGGCCATCGGAATGTGAGGGGTGCCATGGAATTGATACAAGAACTGATTTTGCCCTGCCTGTGGGGTATGATTGCCTGTGTAGGCTTTGGGCTGGTATTCAATATCCAGGGTGCAGGTATTTTGATCTGCGGCCTGGGCGGGGCGCTGGGCTGGTTTGTCTATCTGATTGCTCAGCGCCTGCTGGGAGGCGATATTCTTCCGGCCTTCCTGGCTGCGGTGTGTATTGCCATCTATTCGGAATTGATGGCACGGATCCGCCGCTGTCCGGTGACCGGGTATCTCCAGGTGGCGCTTTTGCCCCTGGTGCCGGGAGCGGGCATTTATAACGCCATGCGCTACTGTGTGGCCGGTGAGACCGATCAATTTATTTCCACTATGCTGCATACCTTTGGGATGGCAGCATCTCTGGCGGTGGGAGCTATGCTTGCTTCCACGGTGCTGCGAACCCTACTGCCGCGATTGAGCAGAGAAAAGAAGAAACATTAAAAAGAGGGCTTAACTATGCATTTTTTCTATGATAACCGCCGGCTGCTGGCCGGTGTTCTCCTGAGCGCTGCGCTGCTGACCGGCTGCGCTCCCAAAGAAAGTTCCCAGGGCTCTGACCAGTCGTCGGCAGACGTCTCTACTTCGGAAAATAACTCCGGCGATAAGAGCCAGACGGACGGCTCCAGCGTGCCCGCCAATGGTTCTGCCTCCCTGCCGGAGGACGGTGACCAGCAGCCCCAGGCTGGCTATGACTTCTCCAAGCCCTGCCCGGAGAGTCCCGCGGTGGACAACAGCTATTTTGCCGACGCCGCCTTTATCGGCGACTCCCGTACTGAGGGCCTGATGCTGTACAGCGGCATTGGAGAGGTGGATAAGTATACCTCCATCGGCATTTCCATCTTCAAGCTGGAGAGCAAGAAGGCCATTACCATCGACGGCGTGGATTACACTCTGGTGGAGGCTCTGGCTCAGAAGCAGTACAACAAGGTCTATATCTGCCTGGGCGTCAACGAGCTGGGCTACTTCAACGACCAGGGCTTCTATGACTCCTACTGCAAGGTCATCGATGACATCCGGGCCAGCCAGCCCAACGCAGTCATCTATATCCAGAACCTGATTCCCCTCAATGAGGACACCATTGCCGCCCGGGGCGGGTCGGAGTATTTGACCAATGAGCACCTGCGGGTTTATAATGAACTGACCCAGCAGGTGGCGCAGGAGAAGCAGGTTGTCTATCTGGATCTGTACTCGGCCTTTGTGGGTGAGGATGGGCAGCTGCCCGCGGATGCCAGCACGGACGGCGTGCACCTGAGCGGTACCTATTACAAGGCCTGGCTGGAGTACTTAAAGACACATACCGTCTCTTATGAGACGCTGTACCCAGAAGGAGGAGCAGCACAATGAAAAAGATCTTGGGCGTGGTAATTGCCTTGGTATGTCTCATCTCGTTGGTATCCTGCGGCGGTAAGCAGACTGCGGCCGCTTACACCAAGGAGCAGGCCCAGAAGATTTTGGACTCGGATGTATTCAGCGAGCAGCTGGAGGACCTGGATCTGGACACGGCCTGGTCCCTGTACCAGCTGGCAGGAACCGGACTGAGCCGGGATCAGCTTACCGATGGAGTGGTTCACCGCTCTTCCGGAGGGACCTGTGAGGAGCTGGCTCTGCTGATCTTCCAGGACGAGGAGGCCGCCAAGAGCGCCAAGACGGCTCTGGAGACCTACCTCCAGAATCAGATCAAGGACAATGAGGACTACCGTCCCGCGGAGGTTCCCAAGCTGGAGGACGCCTTCCTGCAGCAGGCGGACAACACGGTGCTTATGGTAGTATCCACCGATACCCAGGGGGTCAAGGACCTGCTGGGCTGATAGAGAACATGAATAGTCAAGTACCGTCATCATCTTCCTTGC
>CAJLCG010000038.1 GCA_905205085.1 uncultured Oscillospiraceae bacterium | reverse complement strand
CCCGTCGTCTGGTTGACGTCTCCCAGGAGGTCATCATCCGCGAGGACGACTGTGGTACCGACGACGGCATTCTGGTCAGCGAGATCGAGGAGCACGGCCAGGTCATCGAGACCTTTGCCGAGCGTATCCATGGCCGCTACGCCACCGCCGATATCGTCGATCCTCAGACCGGCGAGGTGCTCTTCACCAAGGACACCATGCTCCGCAAGGAGAATGCCGAGGTCCTGGAGGCCCACGGCATCCACGCCGTCAAGATTCGCTCCGTGCTCACCTGCCGCGCCCGCAGCGGCGTGTGCGCCAAGTGCTACGGCATCAACCTGGCCATCGGCGAGCCTGTGGGCGCCGGCGAGGCCGTTGGTATCATCGCTGCTCAGTCCATCGGTGAGCCCGGTACCCAGCTGACCATGCGTACCTTCCACACCGGCGGCGTAGCCGGCGGCGATATCACCCAGGGTCTTCCCCGAGTCGAGGAACTCTTCGAGGCCCGTAAGCCCAAGAAGATGGCTCAGCTGGCCGAGATTGGCGGCCGCGTGACCATCGAGGAGACCAAGCGCAACGTCATGTGCAACCTGACCATCACCGCCGATGACGGCGAGGTAGTGACCTACGCTCTGCCTTACTCCGCCGGTATCAAGGTGAAGGACGGCGACACCGTGGAGAAGGGCTTCCAGCTCACCGAGGGCGCCCTGTCTCCCCACGAGGTGCTGCGCATCCGCGGCCTGTCCGACTGTCACAACTATCTGATCCGCGAGGTTCAGAAGGTGTACCGTCAGCAGGGCGTTGATACCAACGATAAGCACATCGAGGTTATTGTCCGTCAGATGATGCGTAAGGTCCGTGTGGAGGACGCCGGCGATTCCGATCTGCTGTCTGGCTCCACCATCGACATCATCGAGTTCCTGGATGCCGAGCAGGCGGTCAAGGACCGTATCGCTGCCGGCGAGAAGAACGAGATGGGCGAGGAGCTGCGTCTGCCCACCTGCACCCGTCTGCTCATGGGTATCACCAAGGCCTCTCTGGCCACCGAGTCCTTCCTGTCCGCCGCCTCCTTCCAGGAGACCACCAAGGTGCTCACCGAGGCCGCTATCAAGGGTAAGGTGGACCACCTGCTGGGCCTGAAGGAGAACGTAATCATCGGTAAGCTGATCCCCGCCGGTTCCGGTCTGACTCAGTACCGCAAGTTCGATACCTTCGACGACGAGGGCAACCTCACCGCCCAGGACGGCGGCATCGTGGCCGACGCCCTGGAGGCTCCCGAGAGCGAGGAAGCCGAGGAGGAGCTGCTCTTCGAGGAGGGCACTATGGAACTGGAGTCTGTGTCCGAGGAAGAGGACCAGGCGCCTGAGCTGTAAACGGAAAACAGAGCCCTGTTTATCGGGACGCCGCAGAATGCGGCGTCCCGTTTTTTATGCCCCCACAGATCCTACAAGATATTAGAAACACAGATCCATGCAATAATGGAATATGTGGGGAAAATATGATTCATCGCAAAGAAAACGTTAAAAATGTACTAGAAACATTGCGAAATAATTGAATTTATACCATTATGGAAAATAACTGAAAATATGCACAAAACAGGTGGCTCCTTCTGTGGGAGAGATTGTAATTTCCCACATTGACTCTTTTCAGCTCTCCGATTATGCTAGTGTCATAAGGAGAAAGGAGTTGAGCAAAATGGTCCTGAATGATGTGCTCAGCGTTGCTGGGATGCTGGTTGTCGTGGTTGGTATGCTGTGGGCTTTCCAGTCTGAGAACCTGGGCGTCAAGCATCACGCTTAATGACGTAACGAATATAAGAAAGAAAGGACGGAGAACTTCCTGGGGAAGTTCTCCGTCCTTTTCTCGCCTCTGATTGCCTTTTAGGCAGGAATGGGATACAATTATGGTATCTTGAATAGGAGGTGGGGACATGCCCTTGGAAATGCAGAAGGCGGATATAACCAAGCTGAAGGTGGACGCCATCGTCAATGCCGCCAACCGATCCTTGCTGGGTGGAGGCGGAGTGGACGGCGCCATCCACCGGGCCGCTGGGCCGGAGCTGCTGGCCGAGTGTCGTACCCTGGGCGGGTGTGAGACGGGAGAGGCCAAGGTGACGCTGGCCTATCAGCTGCCCTGCCGGTATGTGATCCACACGGTGGGACCGATCTGGCACGGGGGACAGCGGGGTGAGCGGGAAAAGCTGGTCTCCTGCTACCGCACCAGCTTGGAGCTGGCCCGGGAAAAGGGATGCGCCTCGGTGGCCTTTCCCCTGATTTCCGCCGGAGTTTACGGCTATCCCAAGGAACAAGCTCTAGCAGTAGCAGTGGATACCATTTCCGCCTTTTTGCAGCAGTACGACATGCAGGTGATCCTGGTTCTTTTCGACCGGGAAGTGGTGCAGATCGCGGAAGGGAAGTATTCAAACCTCTGGAAGAAATAAAAAATGGCTCCCTTGTCAGGGAGCCATTTTTCTTTTGAAATTTACCGACCCTGGAAGATGCGGGTGAGCTGAATGAGCAGGGTAGGAGCAAAGGCCAGGCCCAGCACACACAGAAGATCAAAAACATTGAGGGGGGAGACCAGGAACAGGCTCTCCATCGCGGGGACGAACAGAACCAGGGCCAGCAGCAGGATACCCACGCCGAAGGCCATGAGGGAGTATACGTTGCTGCCCAGACCCAGCTTGACGATGGACTCCTTGCCGCGGCAGTTAAAGCCGTGGAACAGGCGGGCCAGGGTCAGAGTGGCAAAGGCCATGGTGCTGGCCAGGGCGGGGCCGGACTGGTTCAGGCCGATATAGAAGGCAGTCATAGAGGCGATGCCAATCATCAGGCCCTGACCAAACACCCGGGTGAGCATGGGCTTATCCATCATAGAGGCATTGGGGTCGCGGGGAGGCTGGTCCATCAGACCGGGGCGGGCGGGCTCCATGCCCAGGGCGATAGCGGGCAGGCTGTCGGTGAGAAGATTGATAAACAGCAGGTGCACCGGCTGGAAGGGAACGCTCAGTCCGGCGATAGAGGCGTAGATAACGGCCAGAATGGCGGCCATGTTGCCCGAGAGCAGGAACTGGATGGCGTTGCGGATGTTGGCATAGACGCTGCGGCCGTTGAGCACCGCCTTAACGATGGTGGCGAAGTTGTCGTCAGCCAGAATCATGGCGGCGGCATCCTTACTGACCTCAGTGCCGGTGATGCCCATGGCCACGCCCACGTCGGCCTTCTTCAGGGCGGGGGCGTCGTTGACACCGTCGCCGGTCATGGCGGCGATGCAGCCCCGGCGCTGCCAGGCGGTGACAATGCGGATCTTATGCTCGGGAGAAACACGGGCGTAGACGGCGATGTGGGGGAGCTTCTGATCCAGCTCCTCGTCGCTCATGGAGTCCAGCTCCACGCCGTCCAGGGACATATCGCCCTCGCCGAAGATGCCGATCTGCTTGGCGATGGCGGTGGCAGTGACCTTGTGGTCACCGGTGATCATAACGGTACGAATGCCCGCCTTCTTGGCGTCAGCCACAGCCTGGATACTCTCAGGACGGGGCGGGTCGATCATGGAGATGAGGCCCACGAAGGTGTAGTCGTTCTCGTCCTCCAAAGTGAGCAGGCGGGCCTCCTTCATAGGACGCTGGGCAAAGGCCAGCACACGCAGGCCGTTTTCCGACTGCTGGCGGTTGACCTGCTGAATCTGGGCGCGGAGTTCGGGAGTCATGGGGACAGGGCCGTTGGCAGTGAGCAGCTGGGTGGAGCGATCCAGCAGCACGTCAATGGCGCCCTTGGTGTACAGGGTGGGGCCATCATCGGTGTTGTGCAGGGTGCTCATCAGCTTGCGGTCGGAGTCAAAGGCCAGTTCGGCCAGGCGGGGATGCTGGGTGCGGTAGGCACGCTCCTCTACGCCGAAGCGGCCGCCCAGCTGAACCAGAGCCACCTCGGTAGGATCGCCAACCGAAGCGCCGGTCTCGTGGTCCATGGTGGCGTCGCTGTCCAGCAGAGCGATTTTCAGCAGGGTGCGCTGGGCATCGTTGGCCAGCTCCAGATCGGTGCCGCGGGTGAGAATGCCGTCGGCCCAGATGTTCTGGACGGTCATGCGGTTCTGGGTGAGGGTGCCGGTCTTATCGGAGCAGATGACCTGGACAGAGCCCAGGCTTTCCACCGCTTTCAGCTCCTTGATGATGGCGTTCTGCCGGGCCATCTTCTGGGTGCCCATGGCCAGCACGATGGTGACGATGGAGCTGAGGGCCTCGGGGATGGCGGCAACCGCCAGAGCCACGGCAAACATGAGGGAATCCAGAATGGTCATGTGGCTGCGGAAGATAGACAGGAGGAAGACACCGGCACAGATGATCATGATGACCATAGCCAGCTTGCTGGAGAAGTCGTCCAGGTTTTTCTGCAGGGGAGTTTTGCGCTGCTGGGTCTGGTTCATCAGGGTGGCGATGCGGCCCAGCTGAGTGTCCATACCGGTGGCGGTGACCACCATGACGGCACGGCCGTAGGTGACCAGGGAGCCGGAGAAGACCATATTCTTCTGGTCGCCCAGGGCGACCTTCTCTCCCTCGATGGCCTCGTTGGTCTTTTCCACCGCTTCGCTCTCACCGGTCAGGGAGCTTTCGTTTACCTTAAGAGACCAGCAGTTGAGCAGACGGCCGTCGGCCACTACAAGGTCGCCGGCCTCCAGCTCGATGATATCGCCGGGGACCACCTGATCGCTGGGAATCTCCAGGCGTTGGCCGTCACGCAGCACTTTGGCGGAGGGGGCGCTCATGGCTTTCAGACTTTCCAGAGACTTTTCTGCCTTGAAATACTGCACAGTGCCCAGAATGGCGTTCATAATGAGCACGGCGAAAATGACCAAGGTGCTTTCCATGTTGCCGGAGAACATGGAAATCAGAGCGGCCGCAATCAAAATGGCGACCAGCAGGTCCTTGAACTGCTCGGCAAAGACCGCCAATACGCTCTTTTTCTTGCCCTCGGCAAGCTGGTTGGGGCCGTACTGAGCCAGGCGCTGGGCGGCCTGGGCACTGGTGAGACCGTCTGAGGTGACCTGGAGGTGCTCCAAGGTCTGCTTGGGTGTTTTTTGGAAGAAGTTTTGATCCATAACACGTCGCCTTTCTTTCTCTGATGTTGTGGAATAGTTTGTGCCGGAAGAAACAAAAAAGACCTTTCGGCAGCATAAAAATGCTGCCGAAAAGTCTTGTTACCACCAAGGCTGGGGGCCCGTCCTGCCAGATTATCCAAAGACAATCGAGATGTTGACAGGGCGGCTTGCAACTACTCCCTTTTCACGCGAGAAGTACTATATCACAGGTCAAAGAAAAAGGCAAGGGGGAATTTGCGAATTTTGGCGAGAAAGGAAAGTGGAGGTTGGGGGGATATGTCAAATTGGCTCGGAAGAGAGATTATCTGCCCCAGTGGTGGCCCTCATTTCCATGGTGGCCGCCGGAGTCTCCAGTGTTCTGCCCGTTCCCAGTGCCCTGTCCGCTGCCGCCTTGTCCGTTACCGGAGGGGCTGTCGGAACTGGTCCCTTGACTGCTTCCCGTCAGGTCGGCAAGCCACTGGCGCAGCTCATGCATGGAGCACTCACCCACCTGCTGGGCGGTGATGGAGGGGTCCAGCGCCTGGAGCTGGAGCAGCATCTGGTATTTGCTCAGGGACAGCCCGGACTGTTGGGCTGCAGTGACCTGAGACCAGTCGGCGCTGGAACAGGTGCCGTGTCCGGCGCAGGACTGGGTGTCCTCCATCAAATCCTGGCAGTGCTGCTCATTTTGCCCTGCTACGGTGACCGCCAGCTTCGCCCCGCCATCCAGAGCCTGAGATACCTCCTGACTGGACAGGATGGTTTCCAGGGCGTCGGTATAGCTGCGGTAGACCAGTTCCAGCCGGTCGGCCAGCTCCTGATCCTGGGTGCTGTCTCCCTGGACTTGCAGTACCCGGTCAAAGCGGTTCAGAGTCAGCTCCAGAGAAGTACCTGCCTCTACGCTGACCGCGGAGACCGGGGTAAACCAAGCCAGCGCACCTCCTGTACCCAGAAAGACCAGCACGAGACAGGCGGCGGCCGCCAGCAGGCTGCGGTACCGGGGGCGGGCGGGAGTTCGCCGGGCGTGGAGATAGGCCCGGGTGCGTTCTTTCAGCTCCGGGCTGGCTTGGACAGCCTGAAAGGCGTCATGGATCGATCGGCTCAATGGCTTCACCTCCCAGTACGGTTCGCAGCTGGTCCCGGGCCCGGGTCAGGAGAGTGTAGACGGTGTTGGTATTTTTATGGAGAATCTCGCCGATCTCCTTGGCGGTGTAGCCCTCGTAGTAGTGGAGGTACACCACATCCCGGTATTTGGCGGGGAGGGAGAGGACGGCCTCCAGCACCTCCCGGTGTTCCTGAGACAGGTCATCGGGCCGGTCGGCCAACTGGTCCAGGGAGACGGTGCGGCTGCGAAAAAAGCTTTTCAGCAGGTCCCGGCAGGCGTTGAGGGTCACCCGGATGAACCAGGCTTTCTCATGTTCCGGGCTTTCAAACACAGCGGAGCTGAGGACATACTTCAGAAAGACCGTCTGAAAGATGTCCTCCGTGTCGGCCGGATTTTTTAGATGCACTATGCAGAGCCGACGCACCAGGTCGGCATAGCGGTCGATGGCACGGTTGGCCTCCTCTTCGCTGCGCATGTTCTCACCCTTTTACTTCTTAATTCCAGCAGCTGCCTCCGTGGTGACCACCTCCGTGGTGGCCCTGGCCGTTGCCCAGTCCCTGGCCGCAGCCCTGACCCTGATTGTCACAGACGCCGTCGCCATTGGCGTCCACGTAGCTGCAATTGGCGCCGTGGTTGTCGCAAATGCCGTCGCCGTTGGTACCTACATAATTGCAGTTAGCACCGTGGTTGTCGCAGATGCCATCGCCATTGGCGTCCGCATAGTTGCAGTTGGTGCCCTGGTTGTCACAGACACCATCACCATCGGCATCCTGATAACACAGACTGTTGTTCCGGCAGGAGCCGCCGCCCCAGTGGCCGGCGGCCAGTGTCCCAGTGATCAGCAGGCCCAGCGCCAGGGCGCTGACCAGCAGAATAGAAAGCATTTTTTTCATAAGGAAACCCTCCCTGATGTTGATCGGACGTTTGTTGCCCTTCATAAGCAATACGAGCGAGCCGGGCAAATCCATTCACAGGGAATAAAAAATTTTTATTCTTCTTCCGCAAGCTGAAACTGTCCCAGCCGCAGGGCGGCGGTCAGGGAGAAGCGCCGCTCTACCCCGTCGGCAAAGCACACCGAGACGATGTCACCGGAGCGGGAGACCACCTTCCCGGGCCCAAAGCTGCGGTGGCACAGGGCGGTACCTGGGACACAGCGCCGGGCGGTCTGCTCCAGGGCCACCAGGTCGGGGACGGCCCGGGGGGAGAGGGGAACGGCCTTTTTGACCTCCTCCTTAGGCTTGGGGAACAGGGAAGAGGCAAAGCGGCTGGTGAGCTCGCTGCGGCGAAAGCGCATCACCCACAGCTCCTCCTTGGCCCGGGTCATGCCCACGTAAAAGAGCCGCCGCTCCTCCTCGTAGGCGTCCAGCTCCTGAGAGGAGGCGTCGGGGCCGGGGAGGGTCTTGGGCAGCAGACCGTCGGCCACATCCATTAAGATAACCCGTTTGTACTCCAGCCCCTTGCTGGAGTGGATGGTGGAGAGAATAAAGGAACAGTCCGGTTGGGAAGAGCCGGAGCGCACCAGCTCCCGCAGTACCTCCAGCCGCGCCAGCAGTCCGCCGGGAGTGGGCTCGCTGGCCCCCAGGGCCTCCAGAATCTGTGTTTTGCTCTGGTCCATGCCCCGCTGCTCCAAATAGTCCCCGTAGCCCATAAAGTGGACGATGCGGTACACCCCACGGTCGGCCCGCTGGGTGAGCAGATTGGCCATGTGGGTCTGGAGGGCCTTGCACTGACGGCGGGTCCAGGGGGAGGTTCCCGGGAGGGAGGCCACCAGCTCCAGAATGGGGGCGGTATCCGGGCCGCACTGGTCCGCTGCCTGTTCGGCCGCTGCCCGGCTGATTCCGGCACCCAGCTTGTAGTAGACCCGCAGGAAAGCATCTGCGTCCCAGGGGTCCTGGGCCAGGGTGAGAATGTCCACAATGTCCCGCACCACCCGGTGGGTAAAGAACCCGCTGTCTACCTGGCGGCAGCGGTAGGGGATACCCTGGCGCTCCAGCAGGTCGATGAGTGGCAGGGCGCTGTCGTTATCCCGGTAGAGGATCGCGGTCTCCTCTTTGCAGTCCTGAGCCACCTGGGCCAAGTAGCGGTACTGAGCGCTGCGGTCCTGGACCCAGATCTCCTTCAAAGCGGGGCCCTCTCCCCGTACCGCTTTCATGTGCTTGGGGCGGCGGGTCTTATTCTGCTCAATAAACTTCTGGGCGGCGGCCACAATGGGCCGGGTGGAGCGGTAGTTCTGCTCCAGATAGAGCACTTTTGCCCCGGGGTAGATGCCTTCAAACTGGGTGAGGGCCTGTGGGTAGGCGGCCCGGAAGCCGTAGATGCTCTGGTCCTCGTCGCCCACCAGAAAGAGGTTGCCGTTCTGCCCTGCCAGCAGGCGGAGAATGGCGTGCTGAATCTTGGAGGTGTCCTGGGCCTCATCTACGCACAGGTAGGGATAGCGGCGGCGGAACTGCTCCAGCAGCTGGGGGAACTGGCGCAAAATCCGGTGGGCATAGATCATCTGGTCGTCGTAGTCCATGAGCTGGTGGGTACGCAGCAGGCGGCAGTACTCCTGGTAGATGGGGGGAAACTCCACCCCCTCCACCTCTACCTCCTGGAGCTCCTCCCCAGAGATCATGCTGTTTTTCACATAGGTGATGGCGGTCTGCACCGCCTTGACGGTGCTCTCGGAGGCAAACTCTCCGCTCTGCCGCCGGCAGATTTCCCCAATGATGGCCGCCTGGCGGCCGGTGTCCTCCAGGAGCTGGAAAGCCTGGCGGCCCTGGGTGCGCTCATAGGCGCGAATAATGCGGCTGCATACCCCGTTGATGGTGCGAAACTCCAGCCGGTCTGCCAGAGGCTGGCCGAAAAAGGCGGCAAAGCGCCGGGACATGTCTCGGGCGGCGGAGACGGTGTAGGTCATGGTGAGGATATTCTCCGGCGGCACACCCTGGGCAATAAGGTAGCCGATGCGGGAGACCAGCACCGTGGTCTTGCCGCTGCCCGGCACCGCCAGCAGCAGCACCGGCCCGGAGAGTGCCTGGACCGCCGTCTCTTGCTGGGGATCCAAATTCAAGTGGTATTGGGTTTTAAACTGAGCAAAGGTCATGGGGTTCTCCTGAAAACCGGGAGGGCAGCGCCCTCCCGGGAAATAAAAATGTTACGGGGCAATGGCCACCTTGATGACATTGTCCCGGCGGTGTTCAAACAGGTCGTAGGCTGCGGCAATGTCTTTGAGTGGGTAGGTGTGGGTGATGAGAGGGGTGGTGTCCAGCTTGCCCTGGGCAATGAGGGAGAGAATCTCTCCGCAGCGGCAGCCGTCCACCCCGCCGGTCTGGAAGGTGAGGTTTTTGCCGTACATGTCCGGGAGCGGGAGTACCTGAGGCGCGTCGTACAGGGCCACCACAGTGACGATGGCGTTAGGCCGGGCACAGGCCCAGGCCAGGACAAAGGTATCCGGCGCACCTGCCACCTCCAGTACCCGGTCGGCGCCTCCGTGGGCGCTGTGGGCGCGGACAAAGCCGGCGGCCTGCTCCGGCTCCACGGTCAGTACCTGGGGGTAGTGCTCCTCCACAAAGGTGCGGCGCTGGGGGTCCTTTTCGCAGACAATGACCTGCTTGGGCTCCTTCAGCAGCACGCACTGGAGGGTACACAGGCCGGTGGGACCGGCTCCAATGACCAACACTGTGTCCTCCGGACCGATCTGGGCGATGTCGGCGGCCCAGTAGCCGGTGGCCAGGATGTCCCCTACAAAGAGGGCCTGCCGGTCGGTGACTCCGTCGGGAATTTTATCCAGCCCTTGGTCGGCATAGGGGACCCGGACATACTCCGCCTGGCCTCCATCGATGCGGCAGCCCAGAGCCCAGCCGCCGTTGGGGTCGGTGCAGTTATTGACCCAGCCGTTTTTGCAGAAGAAGCACTCACCGCAGAAGGTCTCCACATTGACGGTCACCCGGTCGCCGGGGCGTACCGTGGTGACGGCGGAGCCCACCTCCTCCACCACGCCTACCATCTCGTGGCCTACGGTGATGCCGGGCACCGCCCGGGGCACCGAGCCGTGCTTGATGTGCAGGTCGCTGGTGCAGATGCTGGACAGGGTGACCCGGACGATAGCGTCCCGGTCGTCCTGTAAGGTGGGCTTGGGCTTTTCCAGCAGGGCAAAGGTGCCCTCTTTGATGTAGGTGTAGGCCAGCATGGCGGGATTCCTCCTTGCAGCATGGCGGCGGCCTTCCGGGCCGCCGTTGAGTTTTGACACCAGTATACCACACAAGGGGAAAACTTGCACCTTCTTTGCCTTCGCACTTGACAATATCGATATTCGAGCATATACTGAAGATGAAAATAACGATATTCGATATAAAGGAGGTGGGGGCGGTGCCCCGGGCAAAATTTCAGACCTTGACCGAGCAGATGTACTACATTCTCCTGTGCCTGAGCCGGGAAAACTGCGGCATGGACGTGATGGACCAGATCCCTGCCATGACTGGCGGCCGGGTCCGAGTTGGACCAGGTACCCTATACAACCTGCTGGAGCAGTTTGTGGAGACGGAGATGATCCGGGAGACCCGCTGTGAGGGCCGTCGCCGCAGTTACATTTTAACGGAAAAGGGGCGGGCGCGGTTGGACGAGGAGTACCGCCGCATCTGCCAGCAGCAGAAGGACTATGAGGCCATGTTCCGAGAGGAGGGAACGCCATGAGAAGCACCCGGAGAGATTTGATCCCCTTCTCCTTCTACGACCACACCGGAATGGAGAAGCACCTGGAGAAGATGGCACAAAAGGGGTGGATGCTGGAGGAACTGACCAACTGGGGTTGGAAGTACCGGGCAATCCAGCCCCAGAAGCTCCACTTTTCCGTTTCCTTCGACACTCGGGCCTCCGACTTTGAGCCGGAGCCTACGGAGGAACAGATCATGTTCCAGGAGTTCTGCCGGCACTCGGGCTGGAAGCTGGCGGCCGCCTCGGGGTGGATGCAGGTGTTTTACAACGAGGAGGAGGATCCACTGCCCATCCAGACCGACCCGGAGCTGGAGGTGTGCATGGTGGGCAAGCGGGCCCGGCGCATGATACCCGCCTATGTGATCTTCTTGGTGCTGGGATTCCTGATTGGGGGAGGCTGGTGTTTCTCTCTGGTGACCAAGCCCATCCAAACATTGACCACGCCCAGTGGAGTTCTGCTTGGGCTGTGCTGGCTGTGCCTGTTTCTGTATAGTACTGTAGATTTGATTGCCTACTATGCCTGGCATAGGCGAGCTCTGGCCGCAGCCCAGCGAGGGGAATTTTTGCCCACCCGGGGCTGCCACGAACTTTTGTATGTCGCCTTGGCGGTGATTGCCCTGGGGCTGGTCTACTGGTTCGTCGTCGAACGCAGACCGGGAATGCGCTTATTGACGGGCGGGCTGCTGCTGGCCTACGTGGCGATGTTCTTGGCAGTGAACGGAACGAAACAGATCATGAAGCGGAAAAAGGCTCCAGCTACTCTGAATCGAACGATTACCATCTGTGTAGATGTTTTGCTGGCGGTGATCCTGATAGGTGTGGTAAACGCTATGGTGATGAAAGGAATGCAGAACGGGGCCTTTTCCATAGAGAAGCAGATCAAAGCCTCCTTGTTGGCCAGTGATCTGACCGGGGTGGAGGAAGAGAAGTATACCACCACCGTTAGTACGGAGATGACCCCGTTCCTGGACCGGCAGGAAGTGTGGTGCCGGACGGGCTTTGACCAGGAGGAGCCGCTGCCCGGGATGGACTACACCCTGGTGAAGCTCCATGTGCCCTTCCTCTATAACGCCTGCTTCCGGGAACTGTGCCAGCCGCTGGAGAAACGGATGGCCACCTATGTGGATGGGAGCATCGTTGATGCCCAGTATGTGGCGGTGGACCCCACCCCCTGGGGAGCTGAGGAAGCCTATCAGCTTAATCTGGCCGGGGAATTTCGGCAGGAGTACATTCTGTGTTGGAAGGACCGGATCGTCCAGTTGGGAGCGGACTGGGATCTGACGGGGGAACAGATGGCCGTGGCTGGGGAAAAGCTGGTAAACGCATAAGCAGAAAAAACAGGTGGAGTTTTGAAAACTCCACCTGTTTTTAATGTTTGGGCCGGGCTTTAAAGAGCAGAGCGGCCAGAAAGCCGAAAAAGATGGCGGCGGCCACACCGCCCGCCGTGGCGGCAGCTCCCCCGATAAAAGCCCCCAGCAGGCCGTGCTGCTGTACCGCCTCCCGGGCCCCTTTTGCCAGGGTATAGCCAAACCCGGTGAGGGGGACGGTGGCTCCCGCGCCCGCCCAGTCCACCAGGTACTGATAAACCCCCAGTCCGCCTAAAATCACCCCGGCGGTGACGTAGCAGACCAGGATTTTGGCGGGGGTCAGTTTTGTGCGGTCGATCAGGATCTGCCCCAGCGCGCACAGCAGTCCGCCGCACAAAAAGGCGTTGAAATATTCCATCAAATTCACCTCTTACTTGAAACTTGGACGCTGGGCGGACAGGGCCACGGCGTGGCAGATTCCCGGTACGCTCTCTCCCTGGAGGGAGGAGGTGGGGGAGTGGAGGGCTCCGGTGGGGCAGAAGAGGATATTCTGCCACTTGCCGCTGCGCAGCCCATCTACCAGATAGCCGGTGAGCACGCTGGCGCAGCAGCCGCAGCCTGAGCCTCCGGCGTGCACGTCCTGGCGCACCCGGTCAAAAATCAGCAGGCCGCAGTCGGTGTGGCGATCGGACAGATCTACTCCGTCCCGCTGAAAGAGCTCCAGCAGCAGGGTGCGGCCCAGTTCTCCCAGGTCGCCAGTGACGATGAGGTCGTAGAAGTCAGGGGAGCGGCCGGTGTCCCGCAGGTGGGCGGAGATGGTGTCGTAGGCGGCTGGGGTCATGGCGGCCCCCATGTTGTTGGTGTCGGTGACCCCCTTGTCTACGATTTTTCCCGGGGTCACGTGGGTAATATAGGGCCCAGGGCCCTCCCGGTCCAAAATCACCGCTCCCGCTCCGGTCACCGTCCACTGGGCGGTGGGGGTGCGCTGGCTGCCGTACTCCAGCGGGGTACGGTACTGTCGCTCCGCGGTGCAGAAGTGGGAGGACGCCAGCACCCCCGCCCGGCGGCCAAAGTCCCCGTCCAGGGCCATAGAGGCCAAAATCAGCCCCTCACCCATGGTGGAGCAGGCCCCGTACAGGCCAAAGAAGGGGAGATGCTGTTCCCGGGCGGCAAAGGAGGAGCCGATACACTGGTTTAGCAGGTCCCCGGCAAACAGCCAATCCAGGGTGGAAGCCCCCTGTCCCAGCTTGTCCAGTGCCAAAGTGAGGGCCTTTTTCTGCATGGCGCTCTCCGACTTCTCCCAGGTGGACTCCCCGAAGGTATCATCGCTGTCGATGAGATCAAAGGTCTGTGCCAGGGGCCCCTGGCCCTCCAGCTGGCCCACCACGTTGGCACAGGTCAAAAAGGAGGGGGGATGGGAGAGGGCAACGGTCTGCCGTCCCAGCTTTTTCTTGCTCATAGATGCCACCTCACAACAAGGATGGTGTTAGGATTTCCAGAAAGGGAAAAGTTATGCTCTGCCCCTGGAAAAAGAAAACAAGGTGGAGTATAATACAATAATTAACCATTTGAAGATAAACGGAGGAACTCCAGTATGAGTCAGGAAAAGACCCGCTTTTTATCCTATATCTGTCCCCGCTGCCGCCAGTCGGTGATCGTGGAGAAGGACGTGTTCGCGCTGGCCGCCTCGCCCACTCGTATCCAGTGCCCCTGCGGCCATTCGGAGCTGGACGTGGAATTTTTGCCCCAGCGGGTACGGCTGAAGGTGCCCTGCCTATACTGCGGCCGGGAGCATCTGGTGTCCTGTTCCTCCCATGCCTTCCTGCGGGAAAAGGCGCTGGCCTTCTCCTGCGCCCAGTCGGGGCTGGACTGCTGCTACGTGGGTGAGGAGGGACCGGTCTATGCCGCTACCGCCCGTCTGGAGCAGGCGCTGGACAAGCTGGAGGACGAAGGCGGGGAGCGGGGCGTCTTCCTGGACGAGATGGTCATGGAGGAGGTCCTCTCGGAGATTCGGGACATTGCGGCCCGGGACGGCATCTCCTGCTCCTGCGGCAGCCATAGCTGGACCTTCCAGGTCAATTACAGCTCGGTGGACCTCATCTGCAAGGAGTGCGGAGCCCAGATGCGTATTCCTGCCGCTACCGCCGACGACATTGACGATATCTGCTGCAAGACGCGGCTGCTGATCCATGGAAAGGAGAACCAATGAGCCAGTTTTATGAGATGACCTTACCCATCGACTCCCGGGATGTGGATGGAAAGGGATACTGTAAGGCCGGGCCGCTGCTGGGCCACCTTCAGGAGGCGGCCACTCAGGCCGCAGAACACGGCGGATTTACCCGGGAAGTGATCATGGAGCGCTACGGAGCCTTTTGGATGCTCACCCGTGTGTGGTACCGTCTGGAGCGGCCCCTGCACTGGGGGGAGAACCTGACCATCCGCACCTGGCACCGGGGCGGCCGGGCAGCCACCATGTACCGGGACTACGATCTGTTGGTAGACGGCAAGCCGGTGGGGGAGTGTGTGTCCATCTGGGTGCTGGTGCGGGCCAGTGACCGGAAGATCCTGCGGCTGGAGAGCGTGGAGGAGCTGCAAAACACCGGCGGAGGTGAGCTGTGTAAGACCAAGAAGCTCACCAAGCTGCGCCTGCCTGAGGAGATGAAACCGGCCAGCCGCCGTCGGATGCAGTACAGTGACACCGATATTAACGGCCATGTGAACAACTGCCGCTACGCCGACTTTGCCTGTGACGCCCTGGAGATGCAGGATCTGGCGCCGGGGAAATATCTTTCGGAACTGCAGATCGGCTATCTGGCGGAGTGCCGGCCCGGAGATGAGCTGGAGATGCAGCTGGCCCGGGAGGAAGATCAGTACTATGTCCGGGGAATGGACGAGGCAGGCAAATCCCGCTTTGAGGCGTCCATGATTTTTGGTGAAGTGCTTCCTTGACAAGGGATATAAGGACAGGTACAATAAATCTATTACAGGTGTTTTGGAGAAGATTTGCCGCTTTTCCGGCAAACCAAAAGAAAAGGAGTGTTGTTTATGGTCAATCAGGATGCCGCGCAGAAGTTCCTGAAGCAGGGCCTCACCTTTGATGATGTTCTGCTCATCCCTGCGGCCAGTGATGTGCTGCCCGCCGACGTGGACCTTCACACCCAACTGACGAAAAAGATCCGTCTGAATATTCCCCTCATCAGCGCCGCCATGGATACCGTTACCGAGTACCGCATGGCCATTGCCATCGCCCGTGAGGGTGGTATCGGCATCATCCATAAGAATATGTCTATCAGCCAGCAGGCTGAGCAGGTGGATATGGTCAAGCGCTCTGAGAACGGCGTTATCACCAATCCCTTCTGGCTGGCCCCCGGCCACACTCTGGCGGAAGCCGACGAGCTGATGGCCAAGTACCGCATCTCCGGCGTGCCCATCTGCGACAACGGCAAGCTGATCGGTATCATCACCAACCGTGACATGAAGTTTGAGACTGACATGAGCCAGCTCATCGACAACGTGATGACTAAGGAAAACCTGGTCACTGCGCCCGAGGGTACCACCCTGGCCGAGGCCAAGGAGATCCTGCGCAAGCACAAGATCGAGAAGCTGCCCATCGTGGACAAGGACTTCCACCTGAAGGGCCTCATCACCATTAAGGATATTGAGAAGGCCGAGGTGTATCCCAACTCCGCCCGTGACGAGAAGGGCCGCCTGCTGGTAGGCGCGGCCATCGGCGCTACCCACGACGTGCTGGACCGCGTGGCCGCTCTGGTGGAGGCCGGTGTAGACGTGCTGGGCCTAGATTCCGCCCACGGCCACACCCAGAACGTGCTGGAGACCGTCAAGCGCATCAAGGCTCTGTATCCTGACGTACAGCTCATCGCCGGCAACGTAGCCACTGCCGAAGGCACCCGGGCCCTCATCGAGGCCGGTGCGGACTGCGTGAAGGTGGGTATCGGCCCCGGCTCCATTTGTACCACCCGTGTGGTGGCCGGTATCGGTGTGCCCCAGATCACTGCCATCTATGACGCTGCCCGCGTGGCCGCCGAGTACGGTGTGCCCGTCATCGCCGACGGCGGCGTGAAGTTCTCCGGCGATATCGTCAAGGCCATTGCCGCCGGCGGTAATGTGGTCATGATCGGCTCCCTGCTGGCAGGCTGTGAGGAGTCCCCCGGCGACACCGAGATCTATCAGGGCCGTCAGTTCAAGACCTACCGCGGCATGGGCTCCCTGGCCGCTATGAACCACGGTTCCAAGGACCGCTACTTCCAGGAAAACAACAAGAAGCTGGTTCCCGAAGGCGTAGAGGGCCGTGTGCCCTACAAGGGACTGACCAGCGATACCATCTATCAGCTGATGGGCGGCCTGAAGGCCGGCATGGGCTACTGCGGCTGCCACACCATTGATGAGCTGCAGTCCAAGGCTCAGTTTATCCAGATCACCGCTGCTGGCCTGCGGGAGTCTCACCCCCACGATATCTACATTACCAAAGAGGCGCCCAACTACACCATCAGCCCCGACTGATTCTCTCATGTACAAAAAACTCCGCGCTCGTTACGAGTGCGGAGTTTTTTTACACTGATTAAGATGTGGTTCTAAAATGGAAAAGAAACACGCAGATCACAGCAAAGTGCCGCCGTTGTTGGTCAGTGCCTCCAGCACCTGATAACGGTCCATCTGGAACTGCTTGGTCATGGCCAGAGCTTCCTCCATATCCAGGTCCACAATGTGGCCATCCCGGGTGGCGATGATGCGGTTGCCCCGGTTGCTCAGCAGGGTCAGCACGGCCTCATAGCCCATGCGGCTGGCGGTCTCACGGTCACGGGCGGTGGGGGAGCCGCCGCGCTGAATGTGACCCAGTACGGTGACACGAGGATCAATACCCACCTCGTCGTGAATCCGCTTGCCGATGTCAAAGGCGCTGCCTGCGCCCTCGGCCACCACCACCATGTAGTGGGTGGAGCCGGCCAGACGGGCACGGCGGATCTTCTCTACCACGTCTTCCTGGAAGTCCACATCGCGCTCGGGGATCAGTACGGCGGTGGCGCCTACAGCGATACCCACATACAGGGCCAGGTAGCCGGCGTGGCGGCCCATGACCTCTACCACAGAGCAGCGCTCATGGGACTGCATGGTATCACGCAGCTTATCGATGCACTCGATGGCGGTGTTGCAGGCGGTGTCAAAGCCGATGGTGTAGTGGGAGCAGCCGATGTCGTTATCGATGGTGGCGGGGATGCCCACCACGCTGATGTGGCTGCCTGCCTCAGCGGCCTGGCGGGAGAGGGCCAGTGCGCCGCGGAAGGTGCCATCGCCGCCGATGGCTACGATACCGTCCAGGCCCAGCAGCTTGCAGGTATTCAGGGCCTTAGCTCGGCCCTCGGGATTCATAAATTCCATGCTGCGGGCAGTGTACAGCATGGTGCCGCCCTTATTGATGATATGGCTGACGCTGGAGCCGTTGAGCTGGACAAAATCACTGTTGATCAGACCGTTCCAGCCTCTGCGGATGCCCACACACTGTATTCCATGGCTCACCGCGGTACGAACCACCGCACGGACCGCTGCGTTCATGCCAGGAGCGTCGCCGCCGCTGGTCAGAACACCAATACGCTTCACCTTATTCTCCATTTGGAGCTCCTCCTTCGTCTGGCCGTGGCCAACATGTTCTCAGCATTGCTGCTAATTGTTTGGTTGTGTGAAAGTTGGCGGATATCAAGGCGCTTACAATCGTCTTAATTATGTCACTTTACACGGCTGTGTGTCAAGAAAATCCCGGTGCTTTCCTTCATTATTTCATAGAATAGAAACAGATAGTCTATCCAGTTTTAGGATAAAAAGAGCCTCTGAAAAAAACTTTTAAAAAATTTTCATTTACCTGTTGACATTGGGCTGAAAATCTAGTATACTAGCGAAGCCGTCGCAAGTGAGGCAAACAACTCGGGAGCATAGCTCAGCTGGTAGAGCACATGCCTTACAAGCATGGGGTCACAGGTTCGAGCCCTGTTGTTCCCACCACTTCCCCCCATGACTACCTGGCTCGGTAGTTCAGTTGGTTAGAACGCCGGCCTGTCACGCCGGAGGTCGAGGGTTCAA